>DKEX01000002.1:36237-37583 GCA_002452295.1 Firmicutes bacterium UBA6811
GAGGCGGTAGTAGAGATCCTCGCGCATGCGCCCCTCACGCACGGCCTTCTCGAGGTCGCTGTTGGTCGCGGCTATCACGCGCACGTCCACCGGTATCGGGCGCGCATCGCCCACCCGCACGATCTCCCTCTCCTGGAGGACGCGGAGGAGCTTGGCCTGGAGGGCCAGGTTCGTGGCGCCCACCTCGTCCAGGAAGATGGTGCCCCCGTTCGCTTCCTCGAAGAGGCCACGCCTCCCACCGCGCTTCGCGCCGGTGAACGCGCCCTCCTCGTAGCCGAAGAGCTCAGACTCGAGGAGCGTGTCCACGATGGCGGTGCAGTTCACGCGGATGAACTGCGCCCGCGCCCGGTCGCTGGCGTTATGTATGGCGTGGGCGAAAAGCTCCTTTCCGGTGCCGCTTTCCCCCCTGAGCAGCACCGTCACGGGAGTTGAGGCCACGCGCCTGGCCTGCTCGACGGCCTTTGCCATCTTCGGGCTGACTCCGACTATGTCGTCGAAGGTGTACTTGGCCTCGAGGCGCCGGATGAGGCTCTTCGCCCTGTCGAGTTCCTCGGTGAGCCTCCGTATCTCCGATGTATCGTGGATCACCGCGACGCTGCCCTTGAGCTGGTCGTCGACGATGATGGGCGCCGCGTGGACTATCACTTCCTTCCTCCTGGGGCCGACCTTCATCCGGGCGCCCCGCACGGGAAGCCGCGTGCGGAGCACCCTCATGTGCATGCTTTCGCCCTCTGCTATGTCGGTAGTGGCAGGCTTACCGATGATGTCCTCCTCGGTGAGCCCGGTCAGCCTCGTATACGCGGGGTTGATGAGGAGCCCCATGCCGTTCTCGTCCACAACCGAGATGGCGTCCTGCGTCGAGCTGATGATCGCCTCCAGGAGGCCCTGGATCTGGCGGAGGTTGGTGATCTCCTCCGCGAGCGATATGACCTCGCTGATGTCCCTGAAGACCGCGACAGCACCCATGACGTTGCCGTCGGCGTCCCTGACCGGCACGCGGTTGGTGATGATCTTCACGCCGCCCAGCACCTGTTGCTGGTTGAGCTCGGCCTGGCCCGTCTCCAGCAGGATGTGGAGCCTGGTGTTGGGGATCACGTCCCGCGCCCGCTTGCCCACCATGTCGCCGGGGTCGAGCCCCGTGATCCGGGCCGCGGCAGCGTTGAAGATCGTGATGAGCCCGTCGCGATCGACGGCGATCATCCCGTCGTGCGTCGAGTTCAGGATCACCTCGATCTCCCTGTTGGATAGACGGAGCTTCTCAGGCCGCGCCATCGAATCCCTTCCTCTAAGTGAGGGTGCGTTAGTTCTCGCCCCTCTTCCAGTAGTTGCCGGGTTGCCGGTGTTGC
>DKEX01000073.1 GCA_002452295.1 Firmicutes bacterium UBA6811
GCGGAGGCGGAGGCGGACGCGGGCGCACCCGCCCTGCCGCTGTCCGCAAGGCCGGGGCCGGCGAGCCAGTATAGCAGCGCTGACAGCGCCACTGCAGGAACCAGCGTTACCACAAGCCGGCGGAATACCGCTCGGGGTTCGCTCCCGGTCAGGCGCGAGACCATGTGCAGGACGCTCGATACCAGCGATGACCGGTCGCCCAGGTAAATGCCGGAGATTACGGCCCCGGCGATGAGCCCAGGCGGCAGTCGGTACGCCTGCGCAACCATCATGAGCGGGAGGCCGATTATGCTGGCCGCGCCGTTGGCGGTCCCCATGGCCATGGAAACCGCCGCGCACAAAAGGAAAGCGCCGAGCGCGAAATGCCTCGCGCTCACCAGGGTGCTACCATAGACGGCTATGGTCGCCGCCGTCCCGTTGAGCCGCCACAGACCCATCAGCGCACCGATGAGCGCCAGCATCCAGATGGGCACCATGGCCTTCCCGACGCCCTCGCGCGCCATCTCCACCACCGCGCTGAGAGGGAACCCCCGGCGCAAAACCAGACACACGCACCCGAAGAGCGCCACAAACAAAGGCCAGTACGCAGGTATGCGCAGCACAGCAATGGATACGGCAAGCAGCATGACAATTCCGGCAAGAATGAACGACGACTCCGCCACCGAGAAAACCCTGCGCACGCTCTGTGACCTCCCAGATGCCCCGACCTATCCCGAATCAGGCGCCCTCACCTGGCCCAGCGGGCGCACCGCAATGAGATTGTATCACATAAGTTGGGATCTCCGGACGGGCATTTGTGAGGCTGCCGATGACAGCGAGGCAGCTTTTGCCCGCACCGGATCGAAGCCTACGGACAAACGCCGCCTCTCGAACCGCGGACAACGCGGCCGGCCCAACCAGGGCATGGAGCGTGGTCGCCCCAACAGGTGCGATGCCGCACTCATTAGACGTGCGGGGCACGAAAAAAGAATCGCCGGACGGGAGGAATTGCGGACGGCAAGTGGAAACACATGTAGCGAACCATGACAACGTTGGTCATGCACGTGAGGTTCCTGTCAGGGGGCTTTGAGTTGAGCGCCACGATAAGAGACGTGGCAAGGCGGGCAGGGGTATCCATCAAGACCGTATCGCGAGTGCTGAACGGCAGCCCGCGGGTGACCGAGGACACCCGGCAACGCGTCATGGCAGCCATCGATGCCCTGGATTTCCACCCGAACGCTGCCGCGCGGGCGCTCGTGCTCCGAAAGAGCAGGACCATCGGTCTCGTGATCGCCGACATCACCAACCCGTTTTTCCCGGAGATAGTAAGGGGGGTTGAGGATGTGGCGAACAGGCACAACTACAACGTGATCCTCTGCAACACCGACGAGAACCCGGACAAGGAGAGGTGCTACATCAACCTCATCCGCGAGAAACAGGGAGACGGCATCATCCTGGCAGGTTCGAGGATAGGAGCAGATGAGGTGGTGGCCCTCGCGAGAAAGGGCATCCATGTGGTCGTGATCAACGGGGACGTCCGCCACCCCAGGGTCGGCGTGGTCGCAGTAGCGAACGAGGAGAGAGCCCACGAGGCCGTCTCGCATCTCGCGAGGATGGGACACACCAGGATCGCTTACATTTCCGGCTCACCCATGTCCAGCAGCAATGCGGAAAGGCTCCAGGGATACAGACGTGGTCACGATGACAACGGTATACCTCTCGACGAATCCCTCGTGGTGCAGGCAGGGCCGACGCGCGAGGGCGGATTTGCGGCGATGTCGTGTCTGCTCAACATCCCTGCCAGGCCGACAGCCATTCTCGCCTACAACGACCTGCAGGCGATCGGCGCAATGGAGGCCATCAAGGAGCACGGCCTTACCGTGCCGCGTGATATCGCGGTCATCGGCTTCGACGACATACAGCTCGCAAGCTTCACGACCCCGCCGCTCACGACCTTCCGGATGCCCAAGTACGAGATGGGCATGCGTGCGGCGGAGATGTTGATAGGGATGATCATATCGAGAACGGTCCGCGAGAGCCGCCTGGTGGTCGATCCGGAGCTGGTCATCCGCGAATCCTGTGGTTACAGGCAAAGCGTTCTGACGAGAGGAACGATGGCGGCAGGGAGGCGGTAGACGGCACACGGCACACGGCAATGACAACGGTAGATGGCAAGTTGCAATCCTTTGCGAGTCCAAGAGATCAAGCGCCGTCGGTAACCGGGGCGTGGCATGTTCTGCCTGCGAGACGCGGACTGAGTGGCAGGCAGGCAACCGGGCAGATGGGTGGGCCAGCGGGTGGGCGGGCGGCGCGAGACAGCCACAGCCGGCGCGACGGCTGGCGGCAACAGCGTCAGTGATGTCGGCATCGTTACAGGCCCCCGCCGCGGAAGCTGAGGTTTGGGAGTGAAGGCATGTCTTCTCTAGTGAGAGCCAAGACCGACAGGGGGTTTACATCGATCCTGGGAGGTGAGATAGGCACGGCCGGGATCAGGTTTGGCATCCTGAGGCTCGAAGAGGGATGTGCAGGAGGCCGGGACCTCGACCTTGCATCGCCTGTCTTCGAGGAGGATTCCGGGCTGAGCGAGGTTGCTCTCGTGATCCTGGGCGGCAAGTGCATCGTCGAGACCGCCGGCAAACGATGGGGTCCGGTCGGGGAGCGCGATTCGGTGTTCGCTGGCAGGGCTACGGCCGTTTACGTGCCCCCTCGCACCAGGTATCGCGTCAGTCCCGTCGGGGCCGTCGAGATCGCGATATGCGGTGCGCCCTGCGGCGCGCGCTGCGGGCGGTCACGCGACGCAGAGGGCGCCGAGGGCGCGGAGAGCGCGGACAGCAGGGACAGCGTGGACGACGCGGCGGGCCGAGAGCCTCAGATCGTGACGCCCGACCTGGTCGTAGCAAACGTCCGGGGGACCGGCAACTTCAGGCGCGAGGTCCACGACATAATAGCCTCGAACGTCAACGCCCACAGGCTGGTCGTCGGCGAGACTTTCACCCCGGCCGGCAACTGGTCGAGCTACCCGCCGCACAAGCACGACATTGACGACCTCCCGCACGAGGTGAAGATGGAGGAGGTATACTTCTTCAAGGTACGGCCCGGACACGGCTTCGGCGTCCAGGTCATCTACCAGAGCAGCCCGGAGCCCCGCGAGGAGGCGTATGTCGTAAGAGACGGCGACGCCGTGTTCATCGAGAGCGGGTACCACCCTGTGGTCACAGCCCCGGGCTATGACCTCTACTACCTGTGGGTCATGGCCGCCACCGGCGCCCGCCCGGTAAGGACGCTCGTCCCGCGCACGGACCCTGCTCATGCGTGGGTGGAGGCGGGCGCCCCGTAAACGTGATCACCCGCCGTGATCACGCCGACGTGGTTGCCACAGCGGGACGGGCCGCAGCGGAACGCGAATCCCGGCACCTTCAGCACCTCTGCGACCGCACCCCTGGCTGCGACGCCTCCGAGCGGACGGACGGCGGTGGCCCCTGACCCTCCGAGGAGCAGCAAACCATCTTGCGAAGCAGTCATGCCCTGCGGCAGGCGGCCTGGGCGCATACTGCTACGGCGCGCACGGCGGCCGGAGAGGAGAGGTCCGGACGAGGCTTTGACACAGCGCATCACGATCAAACCAAACAGGAGGAGGAACCTGGCAAATGGCTGGACGATTCGGCTACGAGATCGATGGGTACAGGTTTGCACCAGAGGATTTCCTGCCGGCAGGCGTAATCGACACGATCGTCGAGATTCGCGTGGAGAACCCTGACCTCATACGGCAGGCGGCCCAGGCGAGGAAGCGCCGACCTGCCCTCACCAGGGACGGGAAGCTCACCATCCTTGCGACTGATCACCCCGCCCGCATGGTGACGCGCGTCGGAGATAACCCGCTTGCCATCGGCGACAGGCACGCCCTGCTTGCCCGGGTGGCCAGGGTGCTCACAGATCCAGGGGTCGACGGGGTCATGGCGACGCCCGACATCGTTGAGGAGCTCCTGGTTCTTGATTACCTGGTTCAGGAGGCCGGCGGACCGTCGTTCCTCGACGAGAAGGTCATCCTCGGGTGCATGAACCGCGGAGGGCTTGCAGGGGTCTCGTTCGAGATGGACGATACCATGACAGCCTACACGCCGGACTCCATCGCAGAGATGGGGCTCGACGGTGCGAAACTCATGTTCAGGCTGGACCCTGAAAACCCCGACTCAGGCCGGACCATCATGTACTGCGTCGAAGCCATCAACGAGCTCGTCGACCTGGGCATACCCGCGTTCCTCGAGGCCCTGATGGTACGGAGGGCCGAGGGCAAGTACAAGACCCTTAAGCAGGCCGAGGCGCTCATAAAGGTCGTCGGCGTTGCCTCCGGCCTCGGCAAGTCGAGCGCGTACACCTGGCTCAAGATCCCGTACTGTGAAGGCTACGAGAAGGTCGCCCGCGCCACCACCTGCCCCATACTCATGCTGGGCGGCGAGTCCACTGGCGATCCCACGGGCATACTGGAGGAGTTCGCCGCGGGGATGCGCGCCGGGGCCGCCGTAAGAGGCGCGCTTGTCGGGCGGAACGTGACGTTTCCCGGCAATGACGACCCGCGCGCTGTGGCCGTGGCGGTGAACGAGATAGTGCACAGGGGCCTCGACGCCGAAGCGGCGACGAAGGTGCTCATGGACACGCGGGGCCGGGACATGGACGCGATAACCCGCTACCTGGGAGGAAGATGACCATGGCGCTCAAGGGAAATGCAGTCGTAGGACAGTCCGGCGGCCCCACCGCCGTCATCAACAGCAGCCTCGCCGGGGTCATCGAGGAGGCGCTTGAGTATCCCGAGATCCACAGTGTGTATGGCGGGGCGCATGGCGTCCTCGGGATGCTCGAGGAGGACTTCATCGACCTCGGGAGGCAGGACCCGTCGGTCATAAGGGGCCTCCGCTCGACGCCCTCGGCGGCCCTCGGCTCATGCCGTCACAAGGTCTCGCCTGAGGACTGCCGGAGGCTCGTGGAGGTCTTCAGGCGCTACAACATCAGGTACTTCTTCTATATCGGAGGCAACGACTCGGCCGACACGTCCAACAAGGTGAGCCGCGCAGCGAGGGAGGCCGGATACGACCTTGCCGTGGTGGCCGTGCCGAAGACGATAGACAACGACCTCGCCGTCACCGACCACTCGCCGGGCTACGGCAGCGTGGCCCGATGGCTCGCCACGGCCGTGCGCGACGCCGGGCTTGACACAGAGGCCATCGGGGTCGTGGACACGGTCAAGATCGTCGAGGTCATGGGCCGCAACGCAGGCTGGATCACCGCTGCGACGGCGCTTGCCCGTGACCACGAGGACGCGGCGCCGCACCTCATCTACCTTCCCGAGCGGCCGTTTGGCGCCGAGAGGTTCCTCGCCGACGTGAAGGCCGTATACGACCGGCTCGGCCACGTGGTGGTAACCGTTTGCGAGGGGCTACGAGACGAGACCGGCACATACGTTACGGCCTCGTCGCGGACCATCGACACCGACAGGTTCGGCCACAGACAACTCGGCGGGGTCGGGGATTTCCTTTGCAGCCTCGTGGCCGCTGAACTCAAGCTCAAGGCCAGGCACGACAAGCCGGGCACCATTCAGAGGGTGTCAGCGGCACTGGCATCCCCAGTGGACCTCGAGGAGGCCTATGAGGTCGGGCGCCACGCCGTGAGGTGCGCGACTGAGGGGATCGTCGACAAGATGGCGATCATCGTGCGCAGGCCGGGGCCTCGTTACGAGGTGGAGATGGGCACGGTCGAGCTCGACGTGGTGGCGAACGCGGAAAAGCTGGTGCCGGCCGAGTTCATAGGCGAATCAGGCAACGACGTCACGCAGGCGTTCATCGACTACGCCTCGCCCCTCATAGGCGGGCCGCTGCCGGCGTATACGAGGCTGGAGCGGATCCCTCTGGAGCGGGTCCATGTACGTGCATAGCCGCAGCGGGCCGCCGGTCGTCCGTCGGGCGGCCCGCCCAGCTTACCTGCCAACTACTACCTGCAACACGGAAATGGGGGTAAGTAGCAGCTACACAGTACCCAATTCGCAGGCGAGGTCGGCTACCCCGCTGTCATTCGCCCTTCGTTCACGCTTGGAGGAACGGGGGGCGGCATAGCTTATGGTGAGAACGAGCTTCGCGAAATCGCGGACAACGGAATCAGCCACAGCCCCATACACGAGGTCCTGGTAGAGAAGTCAGCCATCGGCTGGAAAGAATACGAGCTTGAGGTGATGAGAGATAGGGCAGACAATGTGGTCGTCATCTGTTCCATCGAGAACTTCGACCCGATGGGAGTCCACACCGGCGACAGCATAACGGGGGCGCCCGCCCAAACGCTTACCGACAAAGAATACCAGGCGATGAGAAACGCGGCCATTGCCGTCATCCGAGAAACTGGCGTGGAGACAGGCGGGGCCGACTGTGTACCCATTATTACAACCGTCCAGGGTGCCCTCGCCGCGTTGGAGGGAATGAAGACCCTGAAAAAGCCGGGATTGCAGGTCAAGAGCCTCCAGGACCACCACGCCACCCCTCCCCTTTGACGGTGCCAAACCCGCGCCAGAGGGAGTCGGCTCTTTTTCAGTTTGCCTGGACCCGTTCAATATCCGGCGATATCTGCACGTCGAATGTCCGCTTCGATGCCTGCTTCGACGCGAATAACGCTGGAAATCTCCTTCACGACAAACAGCGTACGGATGCACGCCAGCGCAGAGCGAAGGTTTTTCTCTTTGACAAGATGTGTTATGAAAACGAGACCAACTACTGGCGACCCGGTGCCTTTTTGAATCACTGATTCGAGGCTTACGTGGTTGTCTCCGAAAGCCTTTGCTATCACCGCCAGCACGCCGGGCCTGTCCACGACCTGTAGCCGGACGTAGTAACGGGTTTCGATTTCCTCCATTTGTTGTACATCAAGATGCCCGCCCCAAGGTTTGAAGACTTCGGGGCGGTAGTGGCGGCCATTGTGCGAAAGCCCTCGTGCCACATCCATGATGTCGGATATCACGGCGCTTGCTGTCGGCCCTGCGCCTGCCCCTCTTCCGTAAAACATGAGGCTGCCAACGGCGTTTCCGCGCACGAATATGGCGTTGAACGAATCGTTAACCGATGCAAGCGGATGCCACGTGGGGACAAACGTCGGATGGACCCTGACCTGCAGGCCCTCGCCATCCAGCTTTGCGATAGCGAGCAACTTGACCTCGTATCCGAGCTCTCTTGCATACTGGATGTCGGTCTTGGACACTTTGCGAATACCCTCGGCGTAAACCTGGCCGGGGGCCACCTCGGCCCCGAACCCGACGGAGGCAAGGATCGAGAGCTTGTAGGCAGCATCCAGCCCATCTATGTCAGATGAAGGATCGCTCTCGGCATACCCTTTGTCTTGGGCATCTGCAAGCGCCCGCTCAAACTCCCAGCCCTCTCGGGCCATCCTAGTCAGGATGTGATTCGTCGTCCCGTTGACTATACCGCTGATCTCACGAATACGGTTGGAGGCCAAGCACTCCTGAAGCGCCTTAATGATAGGGATCCCCGCGGCCACGCTGGCTTCGAACCGGAATGCCGAGCGGGTTCTCTCCGCCACCTCCCACAACTCGCGCCCGTGCTTTGCGAGAAGCTCCTTGTTGGCGGTCACAACATGCTTCCCTGCATCAAGGGCAGATAATACGTATTGTCTCGCCGGATTTACGCCTCCCATGACCTCTACAACGACGTCGATCTCGTCATCGTCAAGGATGTCACCAGCCTCTGCGGTCAAGACGTTTGGATCCAGGTCAATTGAACGCTCCTTTGAGAGGTTCTTGACCAGGACCTTCTTTACTATTATAGGGACCCCCAGCTTTCTCGCAATCTCGTCGTGGTTTTCGGCCAGAACTCGCACCACGCCGCCTCCGACAGTCCCGCATCCCAAGATGCCAATCCTAACTGCGTCCACGTAGTGCATATAGATGCCTCCTCGCCGTCTTCCCGGCTGACCGCTGTGTTGCCAGCCGATGGCCATTCCTCCCTGCGTCATCAGCACTCATTGCAGTTGGAGGATTTCTCTGACCACAAGATCACCCATCTCCGCCGTGCCCACGAGGGTCATTCCTTCTTCGAAGACATCCGCCGTCCGGTACCCCTTTTCCAGGGCTCTCATCACAGCCGCCTCCACCGCCGAAGGCTCTTCATCCAGGCGCAACGAATACCTCAAGAGCATTGCCGCAGATAACACCGCCCCCAGAGGGTTAGCCGCGTTCTTCCCGGCAATGTCAGGGGCAGAGCCGTGTACGGGTTCGTACAGGGCCACCCTGCCGTGACCGAGGCTGGCCGAAGGCAGCATGCCCAGGGATCCAGTCAACATCGCTGCTTCATCGCTGAGGATATCCCCGAACATGTTCTCGGTGAGAATCACATCGAATTGCCTGGGAACGCGGACGAGCTGCATGGCGCAGTTGTCGACGTACATGTGGCTGAGTTCCACACCCGGGTATTCCTTGCCCACTTCGACAACGACCTCGCGCCACAACCTCGAGCTTTCCAAAACGTTGGCCTTGTCTACAGAGGTCAGTTTCTTCCTGCGCCCTGAAGCCAACTCGAAAGCAACTCTCGCCACCCGTTCCACTTCTGCCCTGGTGTAGACCATGGTGTCCAAAGCCCCCGGATCGCCGTTCGCATCAAAACGACCTTTGGGTTGCCCGAAATATACCCCTCCAGTCAGTTCCCTGACTACCACCAGGTCCGTTCCCTCCACCACATGCCTCTTGAGAGCGGACGCGCCCACCAGTGGAGGAAAAAGCCGGACCGGTCGCAAATTCGCGAACACCTGTAAGGTCTTGCGCAAGCCGAGAAGCGCTGCCTCAGGCCGCCTGTCCCCCGGAAGGCCGTCCCACTTCGGGCCCCCCACCGCCCCCAAAAGCACAGCATCGGAATTGAGGCAAAGGTCAAGGGTGTACTGAGGTAACGGCACCCCCGCGTCATCTATGGCAGCCCCTCCTATGAGGCCTTCTGCAAACGCAAACTCATATGAGTACCTCTTCCCTATCGCCCCCAGTACCTTCGTAGCTTCCTTCACTACCTCCGGACCTATCCCGTCGCCGGGCAAGAGCGCGATCTTGAACACCTGCGTCTCCCTCATCGTCTTGTAAGCTGACTGCTTCATGATTCGTTCCTTATCCTCTCGCGTACGTAATTGATGAGGCCCCCGCAATCCACAATCCTCTGCATAAACTCGGGGAAGGGAGCTGCTTTATACTCTTCGCCCCGACTCAGGTTCCGGATCAGGCCTTCGCCCACCAAGACTTCGACAACGTCCCCCGCCTCTATTCGTCGAGCCGCCTCAGGAGACTCCAGGATGGGCATGCCGGTATTGAGAGCGTTGCGGAAGAAGATCCGAGCGAAAGACTCAGCGATGACGCACGAGACGCCCGCTGCTTTGATGGCAATAGGAGCATGCTCCCTGGAGCTTCCGCAACCGAAGTTCCTGCCGCCAACGATGATGTCACCCTTCTCCACTTTGGCAGCAAATCGCGGGTCCGCATCCTCCATACAATGCTTGGCCAGCTCTATTGGATCCGACGTATTGAGGTACCTTGCCGGGATGATCACATCGGTATCCACATTGTCCCCGAACTTCCATACCTTGCCCTTAATAGCCAAAGTCATCACCTGCGCTGCTTGATGGTTATGTTAGAGTTCCTCGGGGCTGGCTATGCGCCCCGTGACTGCTGAAGCTGCCGCTACCGCCGCGTTTGACAGGTAGACCTCGCTCTTCGGGTGGCCCATCCGGCCGACGAAGTTGCGGTTGGTCGTGGCTATGGCCCTTTCTCCCTCAGCCAGAACGCCCATGTGCCCGCCGAGGCATGGCCCACAGGTCGGGGTGCTAACGGCACCGCCCGCTTCCACGAAGATCTCCAGAAGCCCTTCGCGCATGGCTTCAAGATAGATCTGCTGAGTCCCCGGGAATACCAACAACCGCACCCCGGAGTGAACTTTCCTTCCCCGCAGCACTTCCGCGGCGGCGCGCAAGTCTTCCATGCGGCCGTTAGTACAGGAACCTATGACCACCTGATGTATCCGTACTTCTCCGGCTTCGCTGATGGGTCTGACATTGTCCGGCAGATGAGGGAAGGCTACCTGGGGTTCTATCTTGCCCGCGTCGTACTCGTACACAGCACTGTAGCTGGCGTCGGGATCGCTTCTGAAAACCCGGTAATCGCCTTTCACTCTCCCCCGAACATACTCGAGGGTCACCTTATCGGGTTCCACGATACCGTTCTTCGCTCCGGCCTCCACTGCCATATTGGCCATGGTGAACCTGCTGTCCATCGAGAGGTTCTCTATGGATTCCCCACAGAACTCCATGGCCTTGTAAAGCGCCCCGTCCACGCCTATGTCCCCTATGGTGTAAAGGATGAGATCCTTCCCATAAACCCAGCGCTGCAGCTTGCCGTGGTATAAGAACTTCATGCTCTCGGGCACCTTCAGCCAGACCTCGCCGAGGATCATGGCCGCGGCCATGTCCGTGCTTCCTACCCCGGTGGCGAAGGCGCCCAGAGCGCCATAGGTGCAGGTATGGGAGTCCGCTCCGATGACAACGTCTCCGGGGCGTACAAGCCCCTGCTCAGGAAGGAGACAGTGCTCGATACCCATCCGGCCTACCTCAAAATAGTGTCGTATGCTCTGTTCTTTGGCAAACTCCCTCAGTTTGGCGCATTGTTCTGCGGACTTTATGTCCTTGTTAGGGGTGAAATGATCGGGCACAAGGGCGATTTTCTCCGGATCGAAGACCGTCTTCGCCCCGGCCTTCCTGAACTGGTCTATGGCCACCGGGGCGGTGATATCGTTTCCCAAAACCATATCCACCTTGACGCTTATCAACTCCCCGGGCTCAACGCGATCCCTTCCGGCATGGGCCGCCAGGATCTTTTCGGTTATCGTCATTCCCAAGATGCCTCATCCCTTCGTTCCAGCGGGTGTCGTGCAACCCCTCGTGCCATTCGCTGCAGTTCCCAGGTTGGCCGCAGCGAGTTCATGTTACCTTTTGGTTAACAGTCTCGGCCCGGGTCCCCGAGCTATAACCCTGCCGGTTATAGACCAACTTGTTGATGGCCTGCAGGTATGCTTTGGCGCTGGCCTCTATCACGTCTGTGCTGGTTCCCCTGCCCACATACATGTTCCCGTTGTCCTTCACCCGGACCGTCGCCTCACCAAGGGCGTCCTTCCCGCCGGTTACCGCATGCAAAGAGTAGGACACCAGTTGGGTCCGGATCCTGGTGGCGCCGTCGATTGCCTTGTAAACGGCGTCCACAGGCCCGTCGCCGCAAGCCGCCTCCTCGACGACGCTGTCCCCGCTTTTCACCCGCACGGTGGCGGTGGGGACGGTGGTGTTGCCGCTTGCTATGTGCACGTAGTCCAGCACAAAGAGCGCAGGCACCGCCACCAGTTCGTCCTCGATAATGGCTTCGATGTCCCTGTCAGAGACCTGCTTCTTCTTATCAGCCAGCTCGATGAAGCGAGCGAACGCCTTTTCCACCTCCTCCTGGTTCAAGGAGTACCCCAGTGCTTCGAGCTTTTCCCTGAAGGCGTGCCGCCCGGAATGCTTTCCCAACACCAGGCGGCTCTGGGCAAGCCCTATGGACTCAGGAGACATGATCTCGTAGGTGGTCCGTTCCTTGAGGACTCCGTCCTGGTGTATGCCTGACTCGTGAGCGAAAGCGTTGTCGCCCACCACAGCCTTGTTGGGCTGAACAGGGATCCCTGTAAGTGTGCTTACAAGGCGGCTGGTGCGGTAGATGTTTTTCGTGTCAACGTCCAGCGAAACGCCGAAATGGTCCTGCCTCGTCTTGAGCGTCATTACGATTTCCTCGAGGGCGGCGTTCCCGGCTCTTTCCCCGAGGCCGTTTATCGTGCACTCCACCTGCGTGGCCCCGGCTGTCACCGCGGCCAGAGAGTTGGCGACAGCCAGCCCGAGATCGTCGTGGCAGTGAACGCTTATGATAGCTTTGTCAATGCCGGGGGTGTGAGCTCTCACGTACGAAACGAGATCCCCGAACTCCCAGGGGGTACTGTAACCCACCGTGTCAGGAATGTTCACCACAGTCGCTCCAGCTTCGATGACGGCTGCAAACACCTCGCACAGGAACCCCCGGTCGGTCCTGGCTGCATCTTCGGCTGAAAACTCCACATCCTCCACCAGGCTCTTGGCATACCCCACCGCCTCAACCGCCATTCCCAGCACTTCGTCAGGGCGTTTACGCAGCTTGCATTCCATGTGAATGGGAGACGTGGCAATGAAGGTGTGAATCCTCGGTTGCTTCGCGTATCGGACGGCTTCCCAGGCCTTATCGATGTCCTTTTCTGTCGCCCTCGCCAAGGCCGCAATCACGGGGCCTTCTATTTCGCAGGCCACCGCCTCCACCGCGGCGAAGTCTCCGGGAGAGGCCACAGGAAATCCGGCCTCGATCACGTCAACCCTGAGCCTTGCAAGCTGCGCGGCTATCTCGAGCTTCTCCTCCACGTTCAGGTTCACTCCCGGGGACTGCTCCCCGTCCCTGAGGGTTGTGTCGAAAATGAGGATGCGGTTCATCTTGGTCACCAACCCTTCCGCTCCTGTCTGTATAAAGAAATCCCCTCTTCCCTGGATGCTCGGAGATATCCGCGTCTCCAGGGACGAGAGGATAACGCTCTCTCGTGGTACCACCCTGATTTCGCCGCTGCCTTGCGGCAGCGGCCTCGGTTTTCCTGCCCAAGCCGCGACCACCGCGCGTTGATACTCTGATCAGGCGGTTTCCAGTCAGTCTCGAGAAGGCAAGAAAGAAGCTGGTAACGGGTGCTTCATGACTGTGTTGGCCCGGCGAAGTCTACTCTTCCTGGGCATGCTCCGGTTCTCCTTGGAGTCAGGGGTACTTGACGCTACCTGGGAACTCTGAGAGTCGCGCGTCAGTACGATCAAGCCCCCGCTTTCGGGATCCCACTTTGTCCGGGCCGCCCGGGCGTTTCGACCTGCAGCTCAAGGGCGAGTTCAACGAAGCTCGGGTACCGGTTTGCAGCTACCACCGGTTCTCTTAAGACCCGACACTCCACCTACTACTCCCCGTCATCACCTTGACACTATTGAGTGCGATTCTGGAACCAACGGATATTTTATACAGTTTATAGCACTTCCTCTCCCATGTCAACAAAAATCTTGCCGGTTCAGTGCTGACGCACGG
>DKEX01000057.1:0-326 GCA_002452295.1 Firmicutes bacterium UBA6811
CTGAGGAGACGGGCCTGGAGCCGCAGAGGCATGCCCGCTATCTCGTCCAGGAATATCGTCCCGCGATGGGCCAGCTCGAACAGGCCCTGTTTGCCCTCCCGCTTGGCCCCCGTAAAGGCGCCCTCGACGTACCCGAAGAGTTCGCTCTCCAGCAGGCTCTCCGGGAACGCGGCGCAGTTGACGGCGACGAACGGCCCATCGCGCCTGGCGCTTGCGCTGTGGATGCTCTGGGCGAAAAGCTCTTTCCCGGTCCCTGTCTCTCCGAGGATGAGGACTGTTGAATCGACGCTTGCAAAGCGTTTCGCCTTTGCAACAGCAGCCCGGAT
>DKEX01000057.1:521-16000 GCA_002452295.1 Firmicutes bacterium UBA6811
CTGCGAGCGTCCTCGCGAGGCCGATCTGGGGCAGCACATCGCCCACATGCCGCCCCACGGCGTCGCTCGCAGCGCGCCCGGTCAGCCGCTGGGCAGCTTCATTGAACACGGTGACGCGCCCGGTGTCATCGACGGCGATGATGCCGTCAGACACGTTATCGATAATGAGCTTGAACTGCTCTGCCCGTGCCATCTCCCGCTTCTTGACCCACAGGACTCGTGACGCCTCGTCGATGGCCTGCCTCACGGCTTCCGGCCCCGACTCGATGAGCACCGCTCTGACGCCGCGCTTTTCGGCGGTTCTCACAGTTATGACGCCACCTATCAGGGCATCGACTCCGTCCTGAAGGGCTGCGCGGACCATTTCGTCGGCATCCCGCGCGTGTTCGAGGACCAGCTCCTTTATCTCGACCTCCATCGCTTCGTCGAGCGTGCTCGCTCCAAGGACCATGTTTTCGAAGCCTACGATGCCTATGCGCCGGCCAAAGAGCCTGGCTTTTGCGACCGCGCGGACCACATCGTAAGCGGTTACGCGGATCTCCACCACTGGCAGGCCAAGGTCGGGCGCATCCTGCAGCATGAGCGCTGTCCCGCCGCGGCTGATGAGCACCTGGACGCCCGCCTTCTTCAGGCGCCTCGCGACCTCCGGCGCCTCACCCAGGAGGGCGCGCTCCACTCTGATTGGTTTGCGAATGTTTCGCGAGACCTCCAGTGCGATGGAGGCCAGACTCTGGTACGGCGCTATCAGCGCGATCTCAGACACAGGTCATCACCTTTAGATCATTACCTTCCGGAGCCTCTCGCGGAGGAATTCGCTTCCGGAGTCGATGTCTCCTCCTGGTTGATGCGAAAAGCCTGCTCAAGCTGGCGGTTTGTGCTTCGCTGCTGACGTTTTGGTGGCGGGATTCCCCTTGACACTACCAGTAATTGGTGTTACCATGGGTTTGCCATGACAAAGACTCCCATATATGGGATGGCATAGTGCGGGCCGTGGGCCGCGCTGTTCCGTGGGCTGTGCTACTCAGACTGGAAGGGAAAACAGGCTGGTGGGTGAGGTTCGTGTCAAGTCCCTCACCTCGTTCCTCTGGCACGACTCGGTTGGGGGGGGGGAGGACCATGAGCAAGGTTAAAGTGCTGGTCCTTGACGATGGCACAGTTGATGCCTTCTTTGACCCTGGATCGGTCTCTATCCAGGATGATGTGGAGGTCGTTGGCACGCTGAGGATCGCCCCGCCGTTCGCTGCGACCATGGCCGTGTTTACGGCCGGTGCGGACGTGTCCGGAGGGACCCTCAACGGGTACCCGGTCCTGCGCGAGACGGCGGCCGCCTTGGCAGCAGCCCCTGGGGCTGGAGGCCGAGGCGCTCAGGGCGGCGGCGAGATGACCCCGTCGCGAACGGGGGCCGGTCTTCCCGATGCGGCGGTCTACCTTACGAGGACGGAGCTCGATGTTCTGAGGCTTCTGGCGAAAGGCCTGCGAAACAAGGATATCGCGCAGGAGCTGTACATCAGTGTGAACACCGTGAAAAGCCATGTGGCCAGCATCTTCAGGAAACTCAGAGTGAAGAACAGGTCGCAGGCGGTGAGATACGTGTACAGCGGCCGGGTCCGCTAGGGGCGAGGAGTTGGGCTTCCGCCCTGGCTCAGCGGGGTGGGCGCCGCGGGATGTGGTGGCGGTCGACCGGCAGGGGCGGGGAGCATCGCAGGTCGACCGGGGCATGCGAGTTCGCCCGTTGGGACCGCCCGAAGTCGCCCATTCGGGGAATGGCCGGATGTGCCAGATGCTGGTAGACTGGAGTCACCAGAGGCGGCCTGAGCCGGCCCAGGCGGGCATATCCAGCTCACCCGCTGCAGAGGCGGTGAAGGGGGGTGCACCGGATGTACGGGAAGATTGGCGGCAAGAAGATCAGGATGGACCTCGCCATCGATGGGTACTGCTTCACCTTCAGGCTGTGGGGCCACCGGATCACCATAGGCTAAAGCTGAGGCCGCAGGGTGCGCGGGTGGGCGGCGGGCCAACGGGTTGCTGGCGCGTCGCTCACCCAGGCTGTTAGCTTGAGGATCGCAAACAGGCAGCTGGCGGCCAAAGGCCGCGCCAGGCGCGGGCAGGGCCTGAAGCTTGGGCCCGCATCTGGCCCGACGGGGACGCACGGAGGATCGTTCAAGCCGGGCAACACCGGGCTCGCAGGGCGGGCGAGGCACGGGCGAGAAACCGCTCCGAGAGGGTGAGGTAACGATGGATCAAGCAATGTACACGCTTGCTCCCGACACGGAGGTGCTGCATCGTGGGGGCCAGCACGTGCTTATCAACCCGGCCACTCTGGAGTGGATCAAACTCGGCGATGAAGCGTACAAGCTTGTCGAAAACCGTAGAAGGCTGCCCCTGGGCGAGCTTGCCGCCGCAGAGTGCTTGGAACGCGGGGGGAATGCCGAGGAGATAGGAGCGCTCTTCGACTACCTCCTCGATGCCGGGCTCATAGTTGAGGCCGCTCGGGTAGCGAAGCTGGCCCGGGCGCACTTCAACGTCACCGACAGATGTAACCTCGGGTGCAAGGCGTGCTACTTCGCGGCGAGGGGCCCGTCAGGCGCCGACCCGCTTGGGACCGACGAGGTTTGTGCTGTTCTCGATGCGCTCGTGAGAGGCAGACCCCGCAGCCTCGTCATCAGCGGCGGGGAGCCCTTTCTCCGGGAGGACATCGGCGAGATACTCGCCTTTGCGGGCGCGAGGTTTGACGAAGTGGTGCTGCTCACAAACGGCTGTCTCATCGGGGATGAGGAGGCGGACCAGGTCAGGGAGGCCGGGGCAAGGGTGCAGGTCAGCATCGAGTCCGCTGACGAGCCGGTGCACGACTCGGTGCGGGGCAAGGGCAGCTTCGGGGCGGCCATGGACGGCGTTCGTACCCTACTTCATGCGGGCGTGGGCGACATCGAGATCGTGCCGACGCTCACCCGCAAGAACGTGGCAGGAATGCTCGAGGTGGCGAGGCTGGCGAACGAGCTCGGGGTCGGCCATCATTTCAGCCTGTTCATGCCGGTAGGGCGAGGCGCGTGTCATGCCTCCGACCTCACGATTCCAGCTTACGAGCTTCTCAGGTGCTTGGCCTTGCTGGTTGACGAGACCCGTGCGAAGTCCCTCGAGGAGTGCACGCCGGCTGACCTGGGCTCGCCTGTGGACCTATGCGCGAAACGGGGGTGCGGGGCCGGTCATGAGGTCATCAGCGTGGGCCCGGACGGCAGGGTGTACCCGTGCCCGCTCATGCACCATCCCGACATGTGTCTGGGGATCTTGCCAGAGGACCCGCTTTGGGAGATCTGTCGCAGGGGAAAGCGCCTGGTACCCGACGTGACGCAGATCCCCGGGTGCGCCGATTGCGATGTGGCTTACTTCTGCGGCGGGGGGTGCCGGGCCCACTCGTTCACCCAGTACCGCGGCGGCCTGGTCTACCAGGACCCATACTGCGAGTTTTACAGGGCCGCGTACAGGGCTGTCCTGTGGGAGTGGCGCGACGACCGACCGTTTGATGAGAACGTGAGGGCTCTTGTAACGGCCCTGGTGGGCAACGGTGATGCGACATGACGACGGTTGTCTATGTTGGGCTGGGCCTTGGCTTCATCGCGAGGATCGTTGCGGATTCTGGGAGTATTGGCCGGTGCGGCGAGACGCATGAGGCGGCGCGCACCGTGGACGGCATGCCGCTCCTGGGCCTCGCTCTCCTGGGCCTCTGTTGGGCCGCCTACAGGAGAGAGCCACTGAACGCGCTGGGCCTGTCCCTTTCGACGCTCGCACAATGCCCGTGGCCGTCCATCCTCGGTGTGTGGGCTGGGGCTTTCGTACTCAACAGGGCGGTGCACTCGTACCTGTTTCGGTCTCAGGTGAGGCGTCTTGTGGCCGACGGAACCATCAACCCGGGCGGCACGTGGCAGGCTCTCGAAGGCACCGGCCTTCCGCAGGCCGCGCTGCTGGGGGCGGGGATGACGTTCTCCCAGACGTTCATCGAGGAGATCTTGTTTCGGGGGCTCATGCTGTCCGCCGTTGTCTGGTCCAGCCAACGCCTGGGTGCTCCCGGGCCAGTTGCTCTGGTGGTCGGCGCCGTCGGTTCGTCCGTCGCGTTCGGGCTGGTCCATTTCATCCCGATGCGGCTGGCCACGCGCGGGGTGAAGACTCTGCTTCCATGGAGCGCTCTTGTCGTGCCGTCAGTTCTCGGGGTGGTGTTCTGTGCGCTCAATGCCCAGGCGGGGTCCCTGTGGCCGGGGTGGTTCATCCACTGGTGGCTCAACTATGCCGGGTTCATCTGGCAGAAGGTCTCCCGTGAGTGGGACCGGGCGTACCCGAGGGCGGCTGCCGCGTGATGGGCACGTGGGGCAAGGGGTGGCCCGTGGATTGCAGCGCGCGCCCGAATGTCCGGGGGTAGCGCCGCGCAGGGGAGGGGGATGTGCCACGGCCTGTGTGGAGATTCGTGACGTGACAAAGGTGTATACGGACCTCCTCGGACGACCGGTCGGCGCCGGCGTGGAGGGGATGACTCTGGCGGTGGAGCCCGGGGAGACCCTGGCCCTTCTCGGGCCGAACGGAGCGGGCAAGACGACCACCATAAAGATGCTGGGGGGCCTGCTCCTTCCGACGCGCGGCCGGATCTCCATATGCGGTTTTGACGTCGCCCGCAGGAGGCGCGAGGCTCTGTCAAGGATCGGCGTCATGCTCGGGGACTCGCGGTCGGTGTATTGGCGGCTCACCGCCAGGGAGAACCTGCACTATTTCGCCGCGATACGGGGGCTTGCCGGGAAGCTCCTGAAGGAGAGGATCGCCTTTGTGACTGACGCCCTTGGTCTCGATCCCCTGCTCAAGAAGCGGGCCGGCGACCTCTCGCGGGGGATGTGCCAGAGGCTTGCCTTCGCCATCGCGCTTCTGCCGGACCCGGAGGTCCTGGTGCTCGACGAGCCCACTTTCGGGCTGGACGTCGCATCCAGGCGCGAGATGAGCAGCCTGCTCCGGGAGATCTCATCGCGGAGGAGTCGTACCGTGATCCTGGCCACTCACCAGATGGACGAGGCTGAGGCCCTTGCGGATAGAGTGTGTATCCTGAAGGGCGGGCGTGTCGTGGCCCTCGAAACCGTGTCGGCGCTTCTCAGGCGAAGCAAGACCCATGGCGATTCCCGGGCGGCGGCTGGCCCGGGGCTCGAGGACGTGTTCCTGAGGGTGACTTCAGACGATGCCAGTGCAGGAAGGTGAGCGTCGTGGCATCTTTCGCTCTCGTCGTTGCCGAGCTTCGGCGGGGAACCAAGGGGCACCTTGCGTATCCGGTTCAGGCTGTATCTGAGCTTGCGGGCGTGGTGTTCGTCGCGGCGCTCGCGGCATACGCGCCCGCCGGCTTCCCAGGCGACGCGGGCTTGGCATCGGGCGGCCTCGGCGCAGGCGCGCGCCTGGCAGGGTTCATGATGGCGTTCGTGGCGCTTGCCGGTCTTCAGGTCGTGCATCGTGTGGTGAGGGAGGAGTCGGACGTCGGCACGCTGGAGCAGTTGTGCCTGTCACCGTTCGGACTGCCCACCATCATCGCTGCCCGCTGTCTTGCTGACACCGTGAGGCTGGCGCCCCTGTTCCTCGCGGCGGTCGGGCTCGCAGGCCCGCTCCCTGGCCTTGCCCCACGGGTGATTTCGGCGGCCGGGGCGGCGCTTCTCATGAACGCCGGCATGCTCGGGATGGGGTTCGTGATAGGGTCCCTCACCCTGGTGTTCAAGCGAACCGGGTTTATAGCGAACCTCGCCGGCATTGCCATGTTGCCGCTGGCTCTCTCCCCTCTCGAAGGCCTGCCTGCCGCGGTGCAGCGCGTGGCGTCGCTGGTGCCCTTTACTCACGCAGTCAGGCTGGTCAGGGCGCTGATGACAGAGGCGACAGCCCGCGAACTACTCGTCGGCGCAGGGGCCCTGTGTGCGTCGGGAGCGATGTGGCTTCTGGTCGGCGCAGGCGTCTTCCTGGTGGCGGAGCGGTTTGCCAGGGCAAGGGGGCTTCTTGGCAAGTACTGAGTGTGGGTTCGGGAGCCCCTGCTGTTTCAGATGGCGTTGCCTTTCATCGCACGGGAGACTCATGATGGTTGGCACGGCCTAACCCCGGATTTCGCGTAGGCGCCATGCAGAGGGAGCCGACACGGGGGCAACACCGGCAGCTTGCGACCAATGCGCACATGCCGAAAGGAGGTGCCGACTGTCGACAATGAACCTGGGGCCCCGGCTCGATGACGGTGGGCGGCCCCGCACGCACGCATGCTCACCGGCCCGACGCCCCGCGATAGCCGGCCTGAGCGGACCGGCCATGGCCATGGGAGGGACTGGCATGAAGCCGGGAACGATGGAAGCGCGTCTCGTGGATGCGTGCCTTGCCCTTGGGCACATATGCGTGGAGGAAGCGAAATGGATAGACGAGCCGAACATGAGAGCCGCTATGGTGTGGCATGCGATCGGGTTTCTCGATGCCGCCCGGGGTTTTCTGCCTGTGCCGCCGCGGCCCGCAAGCTATGCGGAGACAAGTGCCTCCGGTGGCAGGAATCGCTCCCCCGTTGTTGAAGAAGGATACAAGACAGAAGGCGCATAGACGCCGCCGAAATGCGGAAAGAGAACAGTAGCGGCGGTGGACGCACGGGCCTCCGGGCCTTGAGGCGCCTGAACGGGGGGAATACGGTGCGGCGTTATATTGGCCTTGTCATAGCGGCGGTGATCGTGATCCTGGTTACGTCCTTTCGCGGGATCGCAACGCTCTTTACGGATATCCTGTGGTTTCGCGCGGTTGGGTACCCGCAGGCGTTCTGGGTCCCGATAGCGTCCCGGGCTGCGCTCGGCGTCGCCATCGCCGTGGTCTTTTTCGCATTCTTCTATGCCAATCTCAGGGTGGCGGGAAGGAGCCTGGGAAGGTTCTCCTCGCTCTTCCAGCCGCCTGGCATCCCTGTGCAGTTGACGGAGAAGAGGGCGGGACTGGTCTTTTTGCTTGTCAGCGTGGTCCTGGCGGCGCTTGCCGGGCTTGGAGGGTCTTCATACTGGATGGTCGTCCAGCAGTTTCTGCACCGCGCGCCCGGAGGGGTGACAGACCCGCTGTTCGGCCTTGACGTGGGATTCTACCTGTTTACCCTGCCATTCTACCGGTTCGTGTACTCGATGCTCATGACCCTGATAGTCCTCGCGGCTGTCTCGGTGGCCGCGATCTACATTCTTACGAGATCCCTCGCGCTGCGTGGCACGCGCGTGGTAGGGACTTCCCTGGCGAAACAGCACGTCGCGGCCCTCATCGCTTTCGGCTTCCTGCTGAAGGCCTGGGGATACCGCCTTGCCACGCTGGGGCTGGTGTACTCGCCCCGCGGCGTCGTGTTCGGAGCAAGCTATACCGACGTGCACGCGCAGCTGCCAGCTCTCAACATCCTGTGCGTCATCGCTCTCATTGCTGGCATTCTGGTTCTTGCCAGCGTGTTCGTTCGTGCCGAGAATCTTACGCTCGCGGCCATTGGGGCGCTCGTCGCAGGATCGTTTCTCCTTGGGTCGGTATACCCTGCGGCCGTCCAGAAGCTCTCCGTGGAGCCCAATGAGCTTTCAAGGGAGCGTCCGTACATAGAGTATAACATCAAAGCGACCCGCGACGCCTTCGGGCTTAGCGACGTCGAGGTGCGGCCTTTCGACGTGCGAAATGACATCACCTTCGAGAGGCTCATGACGGCGCACCGGGACACGGTGGACAGCATCAGGCTGTGGGACTGGCGACCCCTGATTCAGACCTACAAGCAACTACAAGAGATCCGGGTGTACTATGACTTCAACGATATCGACATCGACAGGTACACTGTGGACGGCAAGACGCGGCAGGTTGCGCTGTCACCGCGAGAGCTATCCTCGGCCGAACTACCTGAGCAGGCGAAAACGTGGGTGAACCAGCATCTCGTGTATACCCACGGCTACGGCCTTGCCATGAACGATGTGAGCGAGGTCTCCGCCGAGGGTCTACCGAGATTCATGATAAAGGATATACCCCCAAGAGGGGAACCCGGGTTCGAGGTCGCCCGCCCGGAGGTTTACTACGGGGAACGCACCGACTCCTACGTCGTGGTCGGGACGTCCGCCCGGGAGTTCGATTACCCTAAGGGAGAGGCCAACGCGTACACGCACTATGAGGGGCATAGCGGCGTTCCGCTGTCGTCCTTCTGGCGAAAGGCGGCGTTTGCCGCGAGCTTTGGAAGCCTGAAGCTCCTCATGTCGACAGACATGACCCGCGAGAGCCGCGTGCTATATATTCGCAACATCCACGACCGGGTGCGGACGATAGCGCCGTTCCTTGTCTACGACAGGGATCCCTACCTCGTTCTCGCCGATGGCCGGCTCCTCTGGATGTGGGACGCGTACACTGCAAGCAGCCTTTATCCGTTCTCCCAGCCGGCCGAGGAGGGCATCAACTACATCCGCAACTCGGTCAAGGTGATTGTGGACGCGTACAATGGTGACGTGACGTTCTACGTGCCCGACCCGGACGAGCCCATCATCCGAAGCCTGTCTGGCGTGTTCCCGGGGATGTTCGTTCCCCTCTCAGGGATGCCGGACGCTCTACGAGCCCATGTGCGCTACCCGGAGGACCTCTTCGCCATCCAGGCCCGGGTGCTCAACACCTACCACATGACCGACCCGGACACGTTCTATAATCGTGAGGATTTCTGGAACTTCCCGGTCGAGATATACGGCGGAGAGCGCCAGGGGGTGCAGCCTTACTATGTTTTCATGCGCGCGCCGGGTGATGAGCGGGCCGAGTATCTCCTGATACTCCCGTTCACGCCGTCGGGCAAGGACAACATGATCGCCTGGCTCGCCGCACGAAACGACTTCCCGGGCTACGGGGGGCTCGTGCTCTACACCTTCCCCAAGGACCGGCTCGTGTACGGGCCCATGCAGGTTGAGTCAAGGATCGACCAGAACCCCTCGATATCGCAGGCCCTCACCCTGTGGAGTCAGCGCGGGTCCAGGGTGGTGCGGGGGAACCTCCTGGTCATCCCCGTGGAGAACTCCATTCTTTATGTGGAGCCCCTGTACCTCCTTGCGGAGCGAAGCGAGCTTCCCGAGCTCAAGAGGGTCATAGCGGTTTTCGGTAACGCAGTGGCCATGGACGCCACGCTGGAGGGGGCGCTGGCCGCGGTGTTCGGCGTTGCGCCTGAGGCTCAAGGGGTGCCCGCCCCACCCGAGCCGGCGGTCCCCGCGCCTTCGGGGGTAGCGCCCGAGGAGAAGGCTATGACCATGCGCGACCTTGCCGAGCAGGCGGTCCGGGCGTATGAAGCAGCGGACCGGCGGCTCCGTGAGGGTGACTTCGCGGGGTTCGGCGAGTCGCTGTCAGATCTCGGGACGCTGTTGCGACAGCTTGAGGAGAGGGCGAAATGAGTTCGGTGAGGCCGAAGGTCGAGTCGCGCGGTGGCAGGGTAGTCATCTCAGGCATCTCGCCGTTCGACCTGAAGAACACCCTCGAGTCCGGGCAGGCCTTTCGCTGGCGCACCGAGGATGGCGTGTTTACGGGCGTGGTACGCGGGAGGGTCATCCGGGCAAAGCAGGACGGCGAATCCCTCGTGCTCCTGGGGTCGGTGGACGACGGACTGGTCCACGCGGCGGTTCGGTACTTCTCGCTGGACGTGGATCATGCGAGCATCGAGAGGCAGCTCACGGAGAAGGATCACGCTCTCAGATGCGCGGTGATGTCTTTTCCGGGGCTGCGCCTGCTCCGGCAGGACCCGTGGGAGTGCCTTGTGTCGTTCATCCTCTCGGCGCGGAACGCCATCCCGCTCATCCGTCGGGCGGTGGAGCAGATAGCAAGGACCTACGGGGATTCAATCGCGCAGGGCGACGCCGGGGCAAGCGGCGCCAATGGGGGGGAAGGCTTGCATTACAGCTTCCCGACACCCGGCCAGCTCGCGTCAGCGGACGTCCTTGACCTTGTGAGGTGCGGGGCGGGTTTCAGGTCACAGTACGTGAAGGCTGCAGCCGAGAGAGTGGCCTGCGGCGACATCGACCTCGGCAGCCTGAGGGGCCTTTGCTACGAGGCCGCGAAGGAGAGCCTCATGACCCTGCGCGGCGTGGGGGAGAAGATCGCCGACTGCGTCCTCCTGTTTTCGCTCGGGTTTTACGAGGCGTTTCCGATCGATGTATGGATGACAAGGGTGATGCGGTACTTCTACTTCGGCGGCAGCAAGGTGTCCGCGGCGACGATAGCGCAGTTCGCGCAAGAGAGGTTTGGCGATCTCGCAGGCTACGCCCAGCAGTACCTGTTCCACTACGCTCGAAACCGGCTGGCGGACGAGATCCGCGGGCTCGAATGACGAGTGCTGCACTGGCGCCGCGTATGCTGCGCGCGCCTCATGGCTATGACGCACTTACTGACCTCGCGGGCCGCGAACGTCTCGAGGCTTGTCCTGATGCGCGGCCGCCGTGGCCCTGGGGCCTGCCGCTGCCGGAGGGGAGAGCATGCCGGAGCATGGCGTAACCGGAGAACGTCAGTCGATCTCCCGTGAGATAGCGGAGCTTGCGCGGATGGTGGTGGACGTCGGGCGATGCGTGGTCCTTACCGGGGCAGGGATATCCACCGAAAGCGGCATCCCTGACTTCCGCAGCCCCGGGACCGGCCTGTGGACCCAGGTGGACCCGATGGAGATTCTGTCGGCTACCGCATTCCGCACGAAGCCCGAGGCGTTCTACCAGTTTATCCTGAGATTATGCGACTCGCTCCGGGCGGCGGAGTCCAACGATGGGCACAGGGCCATCGCCAGGCTGGAGGAGATGGGTCTCATAGACGTCGTGGTGACGCAGAACATCGACGGGCTTCACCAGCGTGCCGGGTCCAGGAACGTCCTCGAGGTCCACGGCCACCTGCGCACGGGAACCTGCGTGAAGTGCCGGCGGTCGTATGATATGGGGTTCGTGCTGGACGTGGTGAGGCGCGGCAGCCTGCCCAGGTGTGACGCGTGCAAGGGGCTGATAAAGCCGGATGTGGTGCTCTTTGAGGATCCGCTGCCGGTGGACTTCGTCCTCGCCCAGCAGGCTGTGATAGAATCTGACCTGCTCATCGCGGTGGGGTCCAGCCTTGAGGTGGCGCCGGTGTGCTACCTGCCGGGGCTGGCCTCGCGCCTCGCCATCGTGAACCTGATGCCTACGAGCTACGACTCCCGGGCGCAGGTGGTCATACACGCCAGGGCAGGCCTGGCGCTGGCGGCGCTGGCAGAAGCCGTCCGCCTGGAAAGTGGAGGGAACAGCCATTCAGAGCAGGAGGATAGCAGGAATAGCCCTGGTGATATAGAATAGCATTCAGAGAGTTCCGGCGTGACACGCAAAGACGACTCGGTCCGGGGAGGGATCGTTGTGGGTGCGAAAGTGCCGGCGAAGAGGGAGAAAAAGAAACCGAAGAAACAAAAGGCCCAGCTCCCCAAGGCCCAGAGCCAAAGCGACAGCAGATTCTCGATACTGAACAGGCAATGAAACGCAGAAAAGGAGCACGAAACTGTGGCGCGTAGAGGGTACAGCTTCTTTGTGCGCGATATGGCGATAGATCTTGGCACGGCAAACTCCCTTGTGTACGTAACAAGACGCGGCGTGGTCATGTTTGAGCCGTCGGTGGTGGCCATCGACGAGGGCAGCGGCGAGGTCCTGGCCGTAGGCAACGAGGCCAAGCAGATGATCGGCCGGACCCCAGGGGCTATCAGGGCGGTGCGTCCACTGAAGCAGGGCGTGATCGCAAGCTTTGACATGACAAAGCACCTCCTGCGCTACCTCATCAGAAGGGGTTGCCGCGGGAGGGCGCTGATCCGGCCCCGCGTCATCGTGTCGGTTCCCGCAGATGTGACAGAGGTGGAGCGGAGGGCGGTCATCGACGCCACCATCGAGGCAGGGGCGCGGGCGGCGTTTCTCATCGAAGAGCCTGTCGCCGCCGCTATCGGCGTGGGGTTGCCCGTGCAGGAGCCGACGGGTAGCATGGTGGTGGACGTCGGCGGCGGCATGACGAATGCGGCGGTGATCTCGCTCGGCGGCATCGTCTCGGGCTGCTCCGTGAGGGTCGGCGGGGACGACATGGACGAGGCGATCGTGCGGCATGTGCGGCGTAACTATAACCTCATGATCGGAGAGCGCACAGCCGAGGACGTGAAGATCGGCATAGGCTCTGTCTGGCCCCTACAGGAGGAGCTTTCCATGGAAGTGCGCGGGCGGGACTACGTGACCGGCCTCCCGAAGAGCATCACCCTTACTTCGCAGGAGGCGCGGGAGGCGCTCGCGGAGCCGATGGCGTCCATCGCAGCGGGGGTCCGTAGCACGCTAGAGAACACTCCACCGGAACTCATCGGCGATGTGATAGACAAGGAGATAGTTGTCACTGGCGGAGGCGCGCTACTGCGCGGCATCGACCGCTACATCTCCAGGGAGACGTGCATACCTGTGAGATGCGCTGATAACCCGCTCATGAGCGTGGTGATGGGCGCCGGCAGGGCGCTGGAGGAACTCGACCTTCTCGAGCGCGTGGCCAACGCGTCACGGAAGGCGAGATAGGCCACGGTGCCCGCGGGGCGTGAACGCCCGCGGGGCGTGAACGATGGAACCGGCCGACCACGAGCGCGATCGATGCGGTCGAGTGGCCGGGCAACGTCGCATGCTCCCGGGGTATTCTGCCCTTTGCTCAGGCCAGGTGCTGCTTCGCGGGCGAACGTGGGTCAACGGCGAACGGCTATTGACTCGCCTTGCAGGTTCGTCTATAATGAGTATTGCGCCGGGGGCAACAGGTGCGGCGCCCATATCAGTGTTATCGGGCGGATAGCTCAGTTGGGAGAGCACCTCCCTTACAAGGAGGGGGTCGGCAGTTCAAATCTGCCTTCGCCCACCAGACGTAAACAAGACAATTGCAGATAGAGTTTCGCGGAGGCGTGGTGTAGCTGGTCTAACATACCTGCCTGTCACGCAGGAGATCGCGGGTTCGAATCCCGTCGCTTCCGCCATTTTCCTCGCCGAGGTAGCTCAGTTGGTAGAGCAGCGGACTGAAAATCCGCGTGTCGCCAGAATATGGTAAGGCCCAGCTAGAGGGCCAAATCGGGTGACATAAAACGGTACCGAAGGCACCTGCAGTCCGTTGCTCCTGAGCAAGACCAGACAAGGGCAACGTATGTGACATACGCCCCACGAAAACCTCGGCCCATGATCTTCAACCCTCCAAGTACGACTCTTGGGGGGTTTTGTTATGGGCAAAAGGGGAGGGCCAAGGCCCAAAGGACCGAAGGTGATCGTCAACAGGTTCTCGTCATGGGAAGAAGTGCTCGCGAGATTCCTCTTCTACAAAGAGACGTGCGGCTCGGCGGCGAGGACGCTCGAGGACTACAGAAAGATCCTCGCCCAGTTCTTCACCAGGACCGCTGCGGACTTCAGCGACGGCGATGACCTTCGAGAAAAGGCGCTCGAGTACTTGAGCGCGTTTGAAAACGCGTACACCTTCAACCTCCGAAAGACCTACCTGAAGGCGTTCTTCAACTGGCTCGTTCAGGAGCACATCCTCGACGCCAACCCGCTCAAAGGTGTTGGGAACAAGAGACTCGAGGAAGAGATACGTCACCTCACGGAAGATGAAGTCCGTAAACTCCTCCAGGCCCCGGACAAGCACCAATACTCGGGTTACCGCGATTACGTCATGATGCTCTTGATGCTTGACTGCGGAATCCGCCCTCACGAAGCGCTGAGCATCCTGCCCCGGCATTTCAATCCCCAGGACGCTACCGTATACATACCTGCCAGCATTGCCAAGACGCGGAGGGACCGCGTCGTTCCCGTATCATCCAAGACTGCGCTGGAGCTTCGGACACTCATAAGGATCAGGCCGGAAAGGTGGGGCGAGGATAAACCCCTTTTCTGCGCGTGGAACGGGGCGAAATGCCGGGAGACGTCCTGGGAACACCGGTTCAAGCAGTACGCCGCCAAGGCGAATCTCCCGCAAGCCAGAAGCTACGACCTTCGCCATACGTTTGCCATCATGTTCCTCAGAAACGGGGGCGACCTCCTCACGCTCAAGAAGATCCTCGGCCACACCACCTTCAGGATGACAGAGCACTACGCGAGGCTCCTCGTTGAGGATGTGCAGCGAGGGCACAAGACTGCCTCTCCAGTGATGAGCATTCTGAAACAAGATCGTGAACGGCTTACCAAGGTCAACAGACGGGCATCACAGTCCCCACGCTGAACCTGGTGACATCAACTCGAGCCTAGCCGCGCCGGGGCAGACGTTCCCGATCCTCCGCTCCCTCGTCTTGGCAGCCGGCTTCCATGTGCTGTGCGTTACCCCTCCCACCTCCTCGCGGGGAGGACGACCCCTGTCGCATACTCATGCCGACGCGGGGCCGGCGCCTTCTGGCCGGCCGATCATGACGAGCCAGGGCCGGAAGGCGACTCTCCATACGGAAATACTCGGCATATTGTGCAGGAATATGTAGGGTAATGTCGAATGGGGGATACACGTTCACGGAGACCAATGACTTCACGGCATTCAACGATGCGATGGCTGCTCAAGGGTGGCAGCTCATAGTTGTGGATAACCCGTCGAGCGGCGACACGAGCTTCTTGACCAATATCGAGAACTTCGTCAATGCAGGAGGACATCTCGCCATATCCACATGGCAATCTGATCCGTTCCCGACTCATACCCTGTGGGGAACGCTCGGGTCAACGTCAGGTGCAGCGCCAGGTGGTGATGTACACCCGATCTACAGATGGGTGGCGACGCACCCCATCTTTAGCACGCCGAACGATGTGCCCGACTTCACAGCGCTCTCAGACGTATGGTACGGCGTCGACACATTCCCTGGAGATCCTACGGGCACCGGAACCGCCCTGGCCGGCACGACGGAATCCTCCGAACCGGGCAAGGCAACCATATTCATCGCAAACGCGGGGCGCACTATCTTCAATGCATTCCTGTTGGATGATGCCGCGGACGATACGGATGTGGCCAACGACGTCGACGGCGATGGAAAGGCTGACGCTATTGAGTACTGGGAGAACCAGATTGTCTATCTCTTGAGCCAGGCCGGGATACGGACTGTCAGGGTCGCCCCCGCTTCCGTGAGGCACAGCGGCTCGGGGCCGAGCAACAGGTAGAAGTAGAAGGCACTTCGACGCCGCGGGGACACAGATCGCTTGAAAGTCCCCGGGTCAATGGTTGAGGTTCACGGTTGAGCAGAGAAGGGCAAGGGCCTGCAGCCTTCTAAAATGTACTTGCAGGCCGCCGCAAATCACCACGGTCTGAGAACGGAACTTGTCGGAAAGGAGCAGAACAGCCATGAGGTCGTTTCGCTTTCGCTTTTTGAAAACCCAGGGGCCGCCGGCCGTCATCGCGTTGCTTGCGTTTGCGCTGGCTGTCTCCGAACCTGCCGGGACCACCGCCGAGATAAGGCAGTGGGCAAGAGAGGCCAGGGCAAGTTCAGAGTATAGTGCGGGGGACTGGTCCGCAAG
>DKEX01000116.1:0-5994 GCA_002452295.1 Firmicutes bacterium UBA6811
GGGGTCATCAACAGGGTCGATGTCGCATACGTGGTCGGCCTCGAGGCGCGCGGACTCTCCAGGGCGGCGAGGCGTCTCTTCGAAGAGGCAAGGGTGGACGTGTGCGAGTGGAGCAACGCCGCCTTGGCATGGAGGTACAAGGCCGCCGCCATGGGGGTGCCGTTCCTGCCAGCGAGAGTCATGTTCGGCACGGATACGGGCAGATACAGTGCTTCCAGGGAGATAACCTGCCCGTTCACGGGCAAGAAGCTCCTGGCGCTACCTGCGCTGTACCCCGACGTGGCTGTCATCCACGTCCACAGGGCGGATAAATACGGGAACGCGCAGATAGACGGCATATCCGTTTCCGACCTGGACATTGCCAGGGCTTCGAAGAAGGTGATCCTCACCGCCGAGAGGATAGTATCCGACGACATCATCCGGGGAGACCCGACCCGCACTGGGATCCCATACTTCTGCGTCGACGCCGTGTGCGAGGTGCGCTACGGCAGCTATCCTGGCAACATGCCGTACGAATACTTCTCCGATGAGGATCACCTGAGAGAGTGGCTGGCCGCTGACTCCGGACCGGAGACACTGCGACCGTTCCTGGACAAGTACATCTACGGAACGAAGGACTTCTCCGAATACCTGGAGCTGTGCGGCGGAAAGCGCAGAATGGAGGAGCTCCGAAGGCTCGAATTCCTGGGTAATGGCCCGGAGGTCGCGTAGCCGTAGCGCTTGAGACCACGAGTCCAAACGTTCGCAGATGGTTTCCTGGCGCGCAGGCGGCTGGGATGGTGCGGCAGGCGGCGCCGACCGGGATGGAAACGCGACTGGAAAAGGAGGGGTATCTCGTGAGCTATAACCCGATGGAACTCATGATCTGCCTGGCAGCGAGAGCGCTCGAGGATGGTTCCACGGTTGTGGTGGGAACCGGGGCTCCGTGCGCCGCGGCGATGCTGGCCCAGAAGACCCATGCCCCTAATCTGATGGTCCTTTTCGAGGCAGGTGGAGTGGGGCCGATTCTCCCGACCATGCCGATATCGGTGGGAGACTCCCGCACCTTCCACCAGGCCATCATGGCCTCAAGCATGCTGGACGTCATGGAGGCATGCCAGCGGGGCATGATCGACTATTGCTTCCTGGGCGGGGCCCAGATCGACATGTACGGCAACATCAACTCCACGGTGATCGGCGACTTCCACAGGCCCAAGGTGCGGTTCCCCGGCTCCGGCGGGGCGAACGACCTGGCGTCCCTCTGCTGGCGCACGATGATCATCACTCCGCATGACCCGAGGCGGTTCGTGGAGAAGGTGGACTTCATCACCAGCCCGGGTTACCTCACGGGAAAGGGATCCCGGGAGGCTGCGGGGCTCCCCCCGGGAACGGGACCGTACAAGGTGATCACCAACCTGTGCGTCCTGGGCTTTGACGAGGATACCAGGAGGATGATGGTGGAATCCGTCCACCCTGGAGTATCCAGGGATGACGTGGTGAAGAATACCGGGTTCGAACTCCTGTGGTCGAAAGACGTCCTCACCTCGGAGCCCCCAACCGACGAGGAGCTCCGGGTGCTGCGGGAAGAGGTCGATCCGATGAAGTACATCATAGGGCGACAGGCGGCGTAAACGGCGTAGAAGGAGGAAGATCCTGTGAGAAGAGTTGTGATCACGGGCGCGGCGAGAACCGCCATCGGCACGTTCGGCGGCGCGCTGGCCGGGGTTTCGGCCGCAGACCTGGGAGCCGTCGCCATAAGGGAAGCCTTGAGGAGGTCCTCCATAGAACCGGAAATGGTGGACGAGGTGCTGATGGGTAACGTCCTCCAGGCGGGCCAGGGAATGAACGTGGCGCGGCAGGCTGCCCTGAAGGCCGGCCTTCCTGCGGCGGTCCCCTGCATGACGGTAAACAAGGTATGCGGTTCCGGGCTCAAGTCGGTGACTCTTGGGGCCCAGGCTATCGCTTGCGGGGACGCTGACATCGTCGTCGCCGGAGGAACTGAGAACATGGATATGGCCCCGTACCTGGTCTCCAGGGGACGCTACGGGTACAAGATGGGCCACGGCGAGCTCACAGACTCCATGATCAGGGACGGCCTCTGGTGCATCTTCACCGATGCCCACATGGGAATGACCGCTGAGATAGTGGCGGAGAAGTGGGGAATCACCAGGGAGATGCAGGACGAGTACGCTGCCATGAGTCAAAACCGGGCCGAAGCTGCCATCAAGGCGGGCCGCTTCAAGGATGAGATAGTCGCGGTGGAGATCCCCCAGAGGAAAGGATCTCCCATACTGTTCGAACAGGATGAGCATCCACGATTCGGCACCACCCCGGAAAAGCTCGCCGCCCTCAAGCCGGCGTTCAAGAAGGACGGGACCGTAACCGCGGGAAACGCTTCGGGGATCAATGACGGCGCCGCCGCGCTGGTTTTGATGTCTGAGCAGCGAGCGGCGGAAATCGGGGTCGATCCCATCGCTGCCATCCGGGCATACGCCTCGGCGGGGGTGAGTCCCGAGATCATGGGGATAGGCCCGGTTCCGGCTACCAGGAAGGCCCTGGAGAAGGCGGGGCTCCGCCTCGACGATATCGATATTCTTGAGATCAACGAGGCTTTCGCCGCTACCAGTCTTGCCGTGGGGAAGGAACTCGGCCCGGACCCGGAGAAGGTCAACGTGAACGGCGGTGCGATAGCGCTCGGCCATCCCATCGGCGCCAGCGGCGCCAGGATCCTTGTAACGCTCCTCTACGAAATGATGAAGCGCGGCTCGAAGCGAGGCCTTGCGTCCCTGTGTATAGGCGGAGGCATGGGCATAACGCTGATCGTCGAAAGATGAGGATGCGGTGCAGGAAATGAGATCACTGGGCCGCCCCGGCGAGGAGGCGGCCCAGGCACGTGTCCCGCTGCAGCCTCCATATACTCCCCCAATACTCCCCATTGCCCTCCCCGCGTACCCTCCCGGCACCCTCTCTGCGTTTCCCCTCAGTCTTTCCACAGTCGACCCGGGTCCGCAGGAGCCTCGTCGGACGGCTCATCGGGGAAGACGATGATGGCGACTGCATAGGAACCTGCTTCGTCCTCGACCGCACGTTGTCCGCCGCCCCCTTCTGTCATCGGCCCGCATGGATAACCGGGGCCATGCTGCAGGCTGGAGCCGGGCCCGATGCGCTCCTCCTCCTCATTCTCCATCTCCTTCTGCCCTGCACCGACATCGCGCCGCCTGACCCAGTGCGTGATTGCAAGACAGGTGAAATCCCGGCCTGAACCGGCAGGAATAATCATGCGTGGGTCGAAATAAAACGTGGCAATGCACCTGGGGCTGACCTCGTGAGGTCCGCGTGCAGGGCCGTCCCCGGGGTTTGCCTGTATTCAGAGTGCCAGTATTCAGACGGGAGGGATGGGATTTGCTAAGGATCCGCAGGTGGGTGGTGCTGATCGGTGTGGCTGTCGTGCTTTCGCTCGCCATGGTGGGTGCCGGCGGCTCGTCGTTTGCGGCATCCAAGTTCAAGGTCGGGTTCATCTACGTCGGCCCCATCGGCGACGCGGGGTGGACCTACGCACACAACGAAGGCAGGAAGTACCTCGAGGCGCAACTCCCCAACGTCGAGACCGTGTACGTCGAGTCGGTGCCCGAGGGCGGCGACTGCGAGCGAGTGCTCACCCAGCTTGCCGAAGCAGGCTGTAAGGTCATATTCGCCACCAGCTTCGGCTACATGGACTTCGTCCAGAACGTGGCGGCCAGGTACCCGAATGTCGTGTTCATGCACTGCTCGGGCTTCAAGACCGCCAAGAACGTCGGCACGTATTTCGGCAGGATGTATCAGCCCAGGTACCTCTCGGGCCTCGTCGCGGGCAAGGTGACCCGCAAGAACCTCATCGGCTACGTGGCGGCGCATCCCATCCCGGAGGTCGTGAGAGGCATCAACGCGTTTACCCTGGGTGTCCGCGCGGCCAACCCCAACGCCAAGGTCAAGGTGGTCTGGACCAACACCTGGTATGACCCGGCCGCCGAGAAGGAGGCCGCGAAGAGCCTCCTCGAGGCAGGCTGCGACGTCATCGCGCAACACCAGGACACCCCCGCACCCATGCAGGCCGCGGAGGAAAAGGGCTGCTACGGCGTGGGCTACAATACAGATATGCGCCAGTTCGCCCCGAAGGCTGTCCTGACGGCGCCCATCTGGACCTGGGGGCCGTACTACGTGAAGACCGTCAAGGCGGTGCAGGACGGGACCTGGAAGAGCGAGCAGTACTGGGGCGGTATGGAGGAAGGCGTGATTGACATCGGCCCGTACGGCCCGATGGTCCCCGAAGATGTGAAGAAGCTGGTGGCCCAGAAGAAGCAGGAGATAATCGCCGGGAAACTCGTGGTATTCGCGGGACCTCTCAAGGACAACAAGAGCGTGCTCAGGGTGCCTGCGGGCAAGGCCATGACCGACGCCGAGATGCTCAGCTTCGACTGGTTCGTCGAGGGCGTGGACGGAACCGTGCCCAAATAGGCGGCCAGCCCATGGCGGTAACTCGGGCTTACGAGAGCCGGCAGGTTTCCCTCATCACCTGCCGGCTCTCTCTGGCAGAGGCGCAGGAGCGGAGGATAAGAGGATGCTTTCAGGCTCTTCAATTGGTGTCAGTGTTGATGCTGGTGCCGGTACTGGGGCTGGGGCTGCGGCTGCGGCTGCGGCTAATGCCGGTGTGGATGCCGATGCCGATGCCGCATACGTCGTTGAGATGCGCGACATAACGAAGCGCTTTCCGGGCGTGCTGGCCAATGACCGCATAAGCTTCCAGGTCCGCGCAGGTGAAGTCCACGCCCTTCTCGGCGAGAATGGCGCCGGTAAGAGCACGCTGATGAATATTCTTTCTGGCCTCTACCGCCCCGACGGCGGGGAGATCCTGGTCAGGGGCCGGAGGGTCCACCTCGGCTCCCCCCGCCATGCCATAGCGGCAGGCATAGGCATGGTGCACCAGCACTTCCGGCTCGTGCAGTCCTTCACCGTCGCCCAGAACATCACCCTCGGCATGTCGAAGCCGCGCTTCGTCCTGAACATGCGCGCCATCGAGGACGACGTAGCGCGGCTTTCGAGCAGCTACGGGCTGCAGACCGATCCCAGGGCGAAGATATGGCAGCTTTCGGTCGGGGAGCAGCAGAGGGTGGAGATCGTGAAGATGCTCTACCGCGGCGCGGACGTCCTCATCCTGGACGAGCCCACTGCCGTGCTCACACCCCAGGAAGCCCGGGACCTTTTCACCACGCTGAACCGCATGAAACAGGCCGGGCGCTCCATCATCTTCATCACACACAAGCTGGACGAGGTCATGGAGGTGGCCGACAGGGTCACGGTCCTTCGCGACGGCCGCGCTATCGCGACGCTCGACAGGAAGGACGCTACCCCAGGCCTCCTCGCCAACCTCATGGTGGGGCGCGAGGTAGGCGGAGCGGTGCCCGGCAAGAAAGCGGCTTGCGGCGACCGCGTCCTGCGCATCTCCAGCGTGAGCGCCCTTGGCGACCGCGGGACCCTCTCCTTGCGCAGCGTGTCGCTGGAGGTTGCAGCCGGTGAGATCCTGGGCATCGCCGGGGTCGCCGGGAACGGCCAGCGGGAGCTTGCCGAGGTCATCACGGGGCTGCGCAGGGTGCAGGAAGGCTGCATCCTGCTTCGCGGCGCCGACATCACCAACCGCACCCCACTCGAGGTCATCCGCTGCGGGGTCGGCCACATCCCCGAGGACAGGCTTGGGACCGGCATGGTGCCGAACCTCAGCATCGTGGACAACGTCATCCTGAAGTCGTATCGCTCGCGCCCGGTGGCGCGCGGGCCTTTCATTCACGTAAAGGCGGCGCGCGAACACGCCGACAACCTCGTGCGGCGGTTCCAGGTCAAGGCCGCAGGTCTCGACCGCCCAATCCGGCTCCTGTCGGGCGGGAACTCCCAGAAGCTGCTCCTCGCGCGCGAGATCTCCGCGAACCCCGGCCTTCTGGTCGCGGTCCACCCGACGCGCGGCCTCGACATCGGCGCCGCCGA
>DKEX01000116.1:6106-10799 GCA_002452295.1 Firmicutes bacterium UBA6811
GACGAGTGGGACATCGAGCGCATCGGCCTCATGATGGCAGGGTCTACTACGACGACCGCGTGAATCGACACGGCGCGAGAGGCGGACGACGTCGACAGGGAGAATACGCCCGGCTAGAGAGGACAGACGGGTCGGCGGGCCGGGCGGCAAGAAGAAGGATAAGAGAGGAGACAGGCGTGACAAGGGGGAAAGGGTGTTGTGACTGAGGGCGTGCGCAAAGGCACGGCCAGACCAGTGGCACCGCCGGCCGCATCGGCTCGCCCAGTGCAATCGGCCAGGTCGGGCTGGCCGGGCTGGCCGGGCTGGTCCATCAAGGTGGAGAAGCGCCTGGAGATCTCGCCATTCTGGAGGGCGATGGCGCCGGTCGCGTCGATCGTGATGGCGCTGGTTTTCGGCGGCGTATTCCTGCAGCTCACCGGCTATGACCCGTTCGAGGTTTACAGCCTGATGTTCAAGGGGGCCTTCGGCAGCCGCTATGGACTCATCGAGACAGTCGTGAAGGCGACCCCCATCTTGCTCGCCACCATCGGGGTGTCGGTGGCCTTTCGGATGCTGCTCTGGAACATCGGGGCCGAGGGACAGATCTACATGGGCGCGTTCGCCGCCTCGTGGGTGGCTCTCTCCTTCCCGGACTGGCCGCCGCTCATGCTCATCCCGGCAATGTCCATCGCCGGCGCGGTCGCGGGCGGGCTGTGGGCGCTCCTTCCCGCGCTTCCCCGGGCGATCTGGGGCGTCAACGAGATCATCACCACCCTCATGCTGAACTACGTCGCAATCTACTGGGTAGACTACCTCGTCTACGGCCCGTGGAAAGACCCCAAGGGTTTCAACTTCCCGCTCACGCCGCAGTTTTCGCAGGCTGCCTGGCTGCCATGCCTGGGCACGACCAGGATCCACCTGGGACTTACGTTCGGGCTTGCTGCGGCGGTTGCGGTCAGCATCATGCTCTCTCGGACCAGGTGGGGCTACGAGATCCGCGTCATCGGCGAGAACCCGGCGGCCGCGCGCTATGCAGGGATGAACATCCCGCGAAACATCGTCCTCGTGATGCTCCTCTCCGGCGCCATCGCCGGGATCGCCGGGATGGGCGAGGTCGCGGGCATCACCCACCGCCTGCAGCACGGAATCTCGCCGGGCTACGGCTATACGGCCATCATAGTGGCGTGGCTTGCGAAACTGAACCCGGCGGGCATCGTGATCGCGTCATTCCTTTTTGGCGGCCTGCTGGTCGCAGGGTACGCAGTGCAGATCTTCGGCATCCCGGCGGACATCGCCACGATGCTCCAGGGGTCGCTGCTTTTCTTCGTGCTCGGCGGGGAGGCCCTGGCGCGCTACAGGGTGAGGATCGTCCGCACCGGGAAGGAGCGCGGGGCTGCTGCATCTGCAGCGCAGGGGTAGGCGTTGGCGTCGGCATTGGCGCAGTGACCGGAGGCGGGGGCTGAAGCTCACGCGGTGCGTGGAATCAGTGCAATTGGTGCCCGGAGAGCAGAATCGGGAGGTAGTCCCCACATGGATCAGACCGTCATGGGATTCGTGACGTCCGTGCTGTCCGCTGCTGTCGCGGCCGGCACCCCCATACTGTACGCGGCCCTGGGCGAGGTCCTCACCGAGCGCAGCGGCGTCCTCAACCTCAGCCTCGAGGGCACGATGCTCGTGGGGGCGGTCAGCGGGTTCCTCGTAACCGTCCGAACCGGGAGCCTCGCAGCGGGCGTGGCGGCCGCGGCCGTGGCCGGGGGGCTCATCGCGGCGCTACACGCGTTCCTCACGGTCACCCTCAAGGTGAACCAGGTGGTGAGCGGCCTTTCGCTGACCCTCTTCGGCACGGGGGTCAGCGGGTACCTGGGCAAGCCGGTCATCGGCGTGCCGACTCCTGTATCGTTCAAAGCGGTCGCCGTCGCGGGGCTGGCCCGGATACCGGTGCTGGGCGACATGCTCTTCAACCAGGACCTCCTGGTCTACGCGTCATACGTGCTTGTGGCGGCGCTCTGGTTCTTCTTCTACCGCACCCGCCCCGGACTCCACATGCAATCGGTAGGCGAAAGCCCCGAGACCGCCGATGCGCTTGGGATCAACGTGTTCGCCACCAGGTACGCCTACACCATCATCGGCGGGATGCTCACCGGCATCGGCGGCGCCTACCTCTCGCTTGCGTACGCGCCAAGCTGGATCGAATACATGACCGCCGGGCGCGGCTGGATCGCCATTGCCCTCGTGATTTTCGCCATGTGGAACCCGCTCCGGGCCATGCTGGGTGCTTACCTCTTCGGCGGCATCGACGCTTTGGGCTTCAGGATACAGGTGCTGGGCGCCATCATCCCGTCGTTCTTCCTTAAGATGATGCCTTACATCTTCACCATAGCCGTGCTCATCTTCGCCACCGCGCGCTCGCGCAACTACCGGATCGGTGCCCCCGCCGCCCTCGGCGTCCCGTACGAGCGTGAGTAGAGCAGCACTGTGCGGCATTGCGGTCCACCTGGCCGTTTGAGTCGGTGCAGGTCTCATGACTGAACCCATCCGGACTGAACGCAACTCACCCCGGGACTTCCGCCGTCTTCGCACATCTCTAGCCCGGCAACCACCCCAAGACCTCAGCTTGCTGCAGAAGATGAGCCAGGACAGAATGGGATAGGTCGGTGAATCAGTGAAAAGCCTCTTGACGCGGTAAGTGAGTTCCTATACACTTGCGCTAACAAAGCGTGACAGTGCAATCCTGCTGTTTGCCAAAGGTTATGACAGGGAGTAGTAGGCAGAGCACCGGATCCAAGAGAACCGGTGGCTGCTGCGAACCGGTATTCGCGCTCTGCATAACTCGCCCTCGAGCCGCGTAAGTCGAAACTCCTGCCTGGTCCCTGTGACGGTGTTGAGGTCGTTCCAGATCGGCGGGCGGTCGTCAGGTCTCGCATGATCTCAACAAACTCCGGGGGCGGTCGGGGAAGAGTGGGCTTCGCCGGGTCAAATCGCGTATGAAGCACCCGTTATCCGCTTGTCTCTTGTTTCCTTAAGACTAAGACTGGAGACTGCCTGACAAGAGCGATGTGATAGGCGTCGCAGTCATCGTCGGTAAGGTCGGAGAAATTGAGGTCGCTACCGCGAGGTAGCGACGAAATCAGGGTGGTACCACGGCGGTGTCGTCCCCTCTCGTCCCTGACAGCCTGGAACCTTCCCGGCTATCAGGGCGAGAGGATTTTTGCTATCCAAAGGAGGGGTTGGAAACTCACATGAACTGCGTATTCATTTTCGACACGACTCTCAGAGATGGGGAGCAGTCTCGAGGCATTAGCCTGAATGTGGAGAAGCGGGATCGCTGTCTCGATTCTCGCTCCATACGGCGATCACCTTGACCTGGTGAGCTGCCGTATCTCGCGAGCATTTCTGCGACCTTAAGCATCCTGGTGTCGCTCCAGCTTTTCGCGCACCGCATGCTCCGAGGGGGGTCTGTATTTCGCAATGGGAATTCCGCGGTTCGACTTCACAGGCGATCGCTGCGCTGATAGAACGTGCAGCTCGTCACCAAACAATTGCGGGATGGGGTGAGGTTACGATGGCATGGGTGGAAGGGACCTACATATGGTTCGACGGGGATTTCGTCAGGTGGGAGGACGCGAGAATACACGTGCTGAGCCACGTCGTGCATTATGGCTCTGGAGTGTTTGAGGGAATCAGAGCGTACAAGACGCCGATTGGCACTGCGATCTTCCGCCTGGGCGACCACGTGAGGCGGCTATACGATTCTGCAAAAATATACCGTATGGAGATACCATATTCGCGGGAGGAGCTGGCCCGGGCGATGATCGAGACTGTTGCGCGCAACGGTTTCGATTCATGCTACATAAGGCCGCTTGCATTCCGCGGGTATCACGAGCTCGGGCTCAATCCGCTCATGAGCCCGGTGCACGTAATCGTTGCCGCCTGGGGATGGGGCAATTATCTCGCCGTTGATTCTGACGCCTCGGGCGTTGACGTTGTGGTCGCCTCGTGGAACCGCATAGCTCCGAACACCCTGCCCCCGATGGCCAAGGCCTGCGGCAACTATGTCAACTCCCAATTGATGAAGATGCAGGCCGCGGCGGACGGATATGATGAGGCGATCGCAGTTGGAACCGATGGACTCCTATCAGAGGGGACCGGCGAGAACCTTTTCGTGGTGCGCGACGGAACCATCTACACCCCGCAGCTTGCTTCGTCCATTCTCAACGGAATAACCCGGAGCACGGTCCTGACCATCGCACGTGACCTCGGGATTCCCGCGGTCGAACAGCCGCTCCCCAGGGAGTTTCTATACATCGCCGACGAGGTTTTCCTCACCGGTACAGCCGCCGAGATTACCCCCGTTCGGTCTGTTGACAGAATCCTGGTGGGGAACGGGCAGCCCGGCTCCATCACTCGCAGGCTGAAGGATGCCTTCTTCGCGATTCTTGAAGGCAGAGCACCCGACTCGCACTCGTGGCTCACGCCCGTTTACAACAGCGACCTGAAGGGCAATCCCGAGGAGAGCCGTGGATCTTGACGCCGGGTGCAAGACGTTTTCACGTTACTGCGCTGTCGAGTTGACATGGGACCAGGCGGCAGTGGTATATACCATGTCATTGGGTGGACAGGCGGAACCTCTCTGCGATGGCAAGGTGCGTGATCCAGTCGAAAGGCCCGGGAGGGAGACAAGGACAGCAAGGGCTAAGTGAGGGTGCGTTAGTTC
>DKEX01000116.1:10905-12381 GCA_002452295.1 Firmicutes bacterium UBA6811
GCATTTCTGCACCCTCACTTAGCTAGCGATAGACGCTGTTCCCAAGTCTCCGAATTCTATCTTGATATGAGGCGTGGTGGGTCGTAAAGTGACGACAATACCACCTCTCGTCATCAATGCGCTCCCCGACGAGAAGCACACGGGTCTGAAAGTAGCAAGTCCGGAGGCGGTAATGAACCGCTGAACCATCGAATCACTTGCGGACGTGCCGCCCCGGCGGTGTCCGCATATGGAGGCGCGTCGCATGGCAAAGGTAGTCGGATTCATCGGCTCGGGTACCCTTGCCAACGTCCTCGTGAAGGGGATGATTAAGGCGGGTTCGGCAAAACCCGAGGATGTAGTGGCAAGTGATGTGGACGCAGACCGCCTCAGCCGGTTGGCCGAAGAGACTGGCATCAGGGTAACTCGGAGTAACAGGGCTGTGGTTGGCGCAGCGAGCGTGCTGTTTCTCACGGTCAAGCCACAGGTGATAGACAAAGTGGTAGACGAGATCTCGCGCCACGTCAGGGCTGACCAACTTGTGGTCTCGCCGGTTGCAGGCGTGACCACGGAGTCCCTGGAGAGTGCCTTCCNNCCTTGCCTGGTGATGGAGGGGGTAATCGCGGTGTCCACAGGGAGGTACACGAGCCAGAAAGACGTCACGGAGCTTTCTGACCTCCTCGGCCCGCTTGGCACGATCGTTACAGTCCAGGAAGACCTCATGGACTCCGTAACCGCTTTGAGCGGGAGTGGGCCTGCGTTTGTGTACACCATCATCGAGGCCCTCGCGGATGGCGGAGTCAGGGTGGGGTTCTCCCGCGATGTAGCGTTGCAATTGGCTGCGCAGACCGTCCTGGGAGCGGCGAAGATGGTTCTTGAAACCGGCAATCACCCGGGGCATCTGCGCGACATGGTAACGTCGCCTGGCGGCACAGCCATAGCCGGGATTCATGCCATGGAGCGCGGGTCCATCCGGGCTTCCATAATGGACGCGGTGGTCGCGGCTGCACAGCGCTCGAGGGAACTTGGCCAGATACTTGCCGAGGAACGCCGAAAGGCGCGCGAGCTTCCAGCATAGGATGGCGTGTGTTCCTCCTGATATGGGTGTTGGCCTCAGGATCGACGCTCTGCCTGCCCTCGGCGTCCCGTACGAACGTGAGTAGAGCAGCGCTGCGCGGCATTGCGCGTCGGGTCTCGTGCATGCCCGCGCCTACGTCACGCCCCGATGTCATGTGCCGTCGCGCCGTCGCCGGAACCCTCAGCACCGGGACCGGCACCGGCGCGGCGGCGGACGAGGNNCTGCGAGCACCAAGGCAGCCGAGACAGTTCCCGGCAGCACGAGGTTTAGCGCGGCACCGGCGCCGAACGCAGCGACGACCATTATGCCAGCCGCCTTCAGCATGTCGACAGGCCCCAGCTCCCGCAGCAGCACCACAAACGTTGCCGCGCATGGGAAGTACGCAGTCAGCACCACGCTTGCCACCGTGAGCTGCCGCG
>DKEX01000020.1:0-10423 GCA_002452295.1 Firmicutes bacterium UBA6811
CGGGCCTCGGCGGTACGCGTGACCTGGATGCACACGCGACCCAGGCCGGCCGGATGCCGTGCGAGCGCCCCGAGGACGCGCCCCGTCTCGAACTCCGGCCAGCTCACGCGCGACAGCAGGTCGTCTGGGGAGGCGCTCGTGCGCGCCTGCGGGCAAAAGGCACAGCTCGCGCCGCACCGCCCGCCCGTCAGAAGGTAAGCCGTGGTCGGCGCATCGTCGAGGCGGGCGGCAAGAAGCCCCAGCACAGCAGCGGTTCCGGTTGACACCCTTATAGTCCTGGGGTACGCCAGGTCGCGAGCAATCTCCGTCAAAACGCGCAGCACTCCTCTCGCCACGTTGCGGAAAGCCCCAGCGCCTCCGCTGCCTCTCTCGCCCGGAGGGACGGGGCGACTATCCTGTTCACGCCCGCCCGGATCGCGAGGGTGTCGAGGGTGTCGCGGTAAGCGCCCCTGGGACGCATGCATCCAAGGTAGATGGGGGTGGTCGGAAACATGATCCTCGCACGCGCGATGATCCGCGCAGCCTCCCGGGGATCGGGCGGCATTCGGGATGCATAGCGCGTGCCCGGGGTCGGCGTGAAGACGATGAATATGATTGCCTCGGCCCCCAGGCGCTCGAGCGCCCGAAGCGCCTCGAACTCGCCCGAGGGCCCGCCGCCTCGCAGCCCGATGCAGATGTGAGGCACGACCCGCACGTGGCGCCGGAGCATGGCGTAGGTCGAGATGAAGTCCTCGGCCGAGGCATCCAGGCCATATACCTCGCGAATCGTGGCGTCATCCGCCACGAGGTCGAACGACACCACGGGTCGGAGGGGCGCAAGCTCCGCCACCTCGCACTCGTCAGCGAGGCCGAGGTGAAGGTTGAGCCTCCACCTGGACGCAAGCTCCCTGACCGTGCCGATATGCGCCGCAACAGGCACCCTGCCGCGCATGTCGCACCCGCCGCTCACCAGGCAGCTCGACACCCGGTCCGCGCCGTCCTTCGCGCTGACCAGTTCGCGCCATCTCTCGATGGGAAGCATGTGCTCGAGGTAATGGCCGCCGCAGTGGGCGCATCCGAGCGCGCAGGCGCTCCCGGTGACGCTCAGGACGGCGGTGCGCACCGGGTTCACCCACTCGATGCTGCCCCCGAAGGCCGAGCGCCGGACATCCCATGCCATGTCGAGCAGCGCTCCGGGCGGCGCGGACTCGTGTTTCGTCTCTTCAACCGGCATTCGTCTGCTTGTTCGGCCTCCAGCGCAGCACCGGGCGGCGCGCCGCGGTGACGTCGTCGAGTCTTCCGACCACCATCTTGTGGGGCGCTGTGTGCAGCGCCTCCGGGTCCTTCTCCGCAAGCTGCGCGATCCCTATCATTGCGTCCACGAACGCGTCAAGCGTGTCCCTGGATTCGGTTTCGGTGGGCTCCACCATGATGGCTTCCTTCACAATGAGGGGGAAGTACACCGTCGGCGCGTGGAACCCGTAGTCCAGGAGCATCTTGGCGATGTCCCCCGTATGAACCCCCGACGCGAGCTGGTATTCCCCTGACAGGACGAACTCGTGCTTGCAGTGTCGATCATACGGTAGATGGTAGTAAGGCGCAAGCTTCCTCATGAGGTAGTTCGCGTTGAGCACGGCGTTCTCGCTGGCCTCGCGCAGGCCTTTCGCGCCCAGTGCCCTGATGTACGCGTAGGCCTTCACCATCACGTTGAAGTTGCCGTAGAAGGCCTTGACCTTCCCGATGGACTGGGGTCTCGCGTAGTCGAGGACGAACTTCCCGTCCTTTTTTTCGACTACCGGGACGGGCAGGAAGGGGGCGAGCGTCTTCTTCACGGCCACCGGGCCGGACCCCGGCCCCCCGCCGCCGTGAGGCGTGGAGAACGTCTTGTGCAGGTTGAAGTGGAGCACGTCGAACCCCATGTCGCCCGGGCGCGCGATGCCCATGATGGCGTTCATGTTCGCACCGTCGTAGTAGAGGAGCCCGCCCGCGCCGTGGACTATCTTCGCGATCTCCACGATGTTCTCGTCGAAGAGCCCGAGGGTGTTCGGGTTCGTGAGCATCAGAGCCGCGACCTCGTCCGACATCGCTGCCCTCAGCGAGTCCAGGTCCACGCCGCCGCGCCCATCGGATTTCACCTCGACGACCTTGTACCCGCAGAACGCAGCGCTTGCCGGGTTCGTGCCGTGGGCGGAGTCGGGGACGATCACTTTCGTGCGCTTTGCGCCATCCCCCCGGCTCTCGTGGTAGGCCTTGATGATCATGAGCCCCGTCAACTCGCCGTGCGCGCCCGCCGCAGGCTGCAGGGTGGCCTCGTCCATCCCGCCGATCTCGCACAGATAACGTCCGAGTTCGTACATAAGCTCCAGCGCCCCCTGGACAAGCTCCTCGGGCTGGTAGGGATGGAGCGCGTTGAACCCTGGAAGCGCCGCGGCGTCCTCGTTCACCTTGGGATTGTACTTCATGGTGCAGGAGCCGAGCGGATAGAAGCCGACGTCAACCCCGTGGTTGCGCTGGGAGAGCTTCGTGTAGTGGCGAACAAGGTCGACCTCGCTTACCTCCGGCAGGTCGGCGGCGCGTTTGCGAAGCGCCCACCCCGGGAGGAGCTCCGTCGCGTCTTTCCTGGGGACATCGCAGTCTGGCAGCGAGTAAGCTCTCCTGCCGGCCTCGCTTCGTTCGAAGATGAGCGGCATCGTCATGCCAATCCCTCCAGTGCACGGCAGAGTGAGTCGATCTCCTCTTTAGTACGCTTCTCCGTCACCGCGATGAGCATGGCATCGCCGAATTCCGGATAGTGGCGGCCGAGCGGCAGTCCTCCGAGGATTCGAGAGCGGAGAAGGCCTGCGCTGACCTCCTCGGGCGGGATGGGCGTCCTCACCACGAACTCCTTGAAGAAGGGGGCACGGCTCGCCTTCTCGAACCCCGGGAGCGCCGTGATCCTGTCGAATGCGTAATGGGCTTTTTGCAGGCACAGGTCGGCTAGCTCTCTTACTCCGTCCTTCCCGAGCCACGAGAGGTACACGGCCGCCGCCAGCGCCGACAGAGCCTCGTTCGAGCAGATGTTCGACGTGGCGCGCTCCCTCCTGATGTGCTGCTCGCGGGCCTGGAGGGTGAGGATATAGCCCCGGCGACCATCGGGGTCGTGGGTCTCGCCGGCGACGCGGCCGGGCATGTTCCTGACGAGGTCCTGCCTGCATGTGAGGAACCCCAGGTACGGGCCGCCGAAGCTCATGGGGCTCCCAAGCCCCTGGCCTTCGCCCACGGCTATATCGGCGCCGTACTCGCCCGGAGGCGCAAGGATGCCGAGGGAGATCGGGTCGACGCACGCCACGAAAAGCGCCCCGCTCCTGTGTGCCACCTCGGCGGCCTTCCCCATGGGCTCCACGGACCCGAGGAAGCTCGGGCTCTGCAGGATCACGCAGGCCGTGGCGCTGGACACAAGGCGATCGAGCTCCTCGATGTCGGTGACGCCGTCCTTCATCCCTGTCTCCAGCACCTCGATGCCGAGGTTCCGCGCGTAGGTCCTGAGCGTGGCGCGGTACTCCGGATGGACAGCCACGGAGATGACCACCTGCCGGCGCCGGGTCTGGCGGCACGCCATCGCCGCTGCCTCGGCGACCGCAGTCGCCCCGTCGTACAGCGATGCGTTGCTTACGTCCATGGCGGTAAGCTCGCACATGAGCGTCTGGTACTCGAATATGGCCTGAAGCATGCCCTGGCTGATCTCGGCCTGATAGGGCGTGTAGGCGGTGTAGAACTCCGATCGCGAGACGAGATGCCGCACCACGCTTGGGACAAAGTGGTCGTAGGCGCCGGCCCCAAGGAACGACACGAGATCGTCGGTCGTTCTGTTCTTGCTTGCGAGCGCCCCCATGTGCCGGGCAAGGTCGTACTCTGACATGGGGGCTGGCAGGGCGAGGTGCCGCTGGAGCCTGACCTCCCGCGGTATGTCCGAGAGGAGCTCCTCCATGCTGGACACGCCGATATCTGCGAGCATCTCACTACGGTCCCGGTCGGTATTGGGAACGTAGTTCATCCCTTGCTCGCCTCCTCGGCCACGAAGGCTTCATACTCGGCGGCGCTCATGAGGCCGTCCAGTTCGCCTGGGTCGGCCATCTCGATGACCGCCACCCACCCGTCACCGTACGGGTCATCGTTCATGAACTCCGGGTGCTGCTCGAGGGCACGGTTGACCTTGACGATCTTGCCGCCAACCGGCGCGAAGACCTGGTCCGCGGTCTTCATGGAGTCGAGGTCGGCGAGAGCCCCGTGCTTCTCCACCTTGCTGCCCTCCTCTGGAAGGCCGACCCCTACGATGGCGCCCAGCTGCTCCTGGGCGAAAGAGGTGATGCCCACCGTTGCAATCTTCCCCTCCACGCGAACCCACTCGTGTTTCTCGCTGTACTTGACGTTCTCAGGATACATGGCCTTTCTCCTCCTTCTCTGGCTCTGTGCTGTCTTGTCTGTCTCCCCAACCCGGCTACCTCGCCCGCGGCCCCGGGCATGTCACGCGCGGCGCCTCCCACATTGCCTGAGATCCAGACTCATCGCTGAGATCATCCATAGACGTCCAGGCTCGAAATCGAACGAACATATGACCGAGTGCCGTAGCACGGGCGCCCAGGTCCTTACACCGGAACACACTGAGTCGGGCCCTGGCTTGGCCATTCATGACCCTGGAGGTTACTCATCTATGGTAGTGCACGGTCGCCGCTACGGCTAGCCGAGGGCGATATCCCGGTCTAACTGGGCAAGCACACCCAGCACTGCATTTTTGTTCCACGTGAAACATCGGCCCACCTCCCAGTCGCCAACCTCCAGGCCCGGGGCCCGGAGGTCAGGGTGCCGGGCTCTCGCCCTGTCCGCGCTGCCATTCACCTGGCCTTGCGAACGCGCGACTCCACGAACGGCGGCCCTACGGCCTCCGCGGGGATTCCCTTGCCACGAATCACGATGTCGAAGCGCGTGCCCGGCTTCGCATCGCCCGGCGGCACGAAGCTCATGCCGATTCCGACACCGAGCGAAGGCGACAGCGAGCCGCTGGTGGTGTGCCCGATCACCTTGCCCTCCCTGGAGACCTCGCAGTGCGCCCTGGGCACGCCACGCTCAAGCAGCTTGAAGCCGGTGAGCCTGCGAGAGAGGCCTCGCTCCCTGGCGGCGACCAGCGCATCCCTGCCAAGGAAATCACCCTTATCCATGGCCACGACCCATCCCAGCCCGGCCTCCAGCGGGTTCGTCGTGGGATCCAGTTCATGGCCGTACAGCGCGTACCCCATCTCCAGCCGCAGCGTGTCGCGGGCACCAAGGCCGACTGGCTCGATGTCGAACTGGCGGCCCGCCTCCAGCAGCGCGTCCCACATGGTCGCCGCGTGCCGGGGGTCGAAGAATAACTCAAACCCGTCCTCCCCCGTGTAGCCCGTGCGTGAGATGAGGCAGCACCTTACCCCCGCGACATCGCCTTTCGTGAAGTGGTAATAGTAGATGTCGTCCAGCGCGACCTGCGTCAACCCGGAGAGCACCGCTGCGGAGTCAGGCCCCTGCACCGCAAGGAGTGCTGTCTCGTCCGAGATGTCCCTGACTTCCGCATCGCCTGCCGCATGGGACCTGATCCAGTCCAGGTCCTTCCCGGCGTTGGAGGCGTTCACCACGAGATAGTACCGGTCCTCCATCCTGCAGACAAGGATGTCGTCCACCGCCCCGCCGTCCGGGTAACACATGACGGAGTACTGCACCTGCCCGACCTCGAGCCTCGATGCGTCGTTGGTGGTGACCCTCTGGACCAGCGCCAGCGCGCCGGGGCCGCTGACCTCGATCTCGCCCATATGGGACAGATCGAACAGCCCCACCCTCTCCCTGACCTTCCTGTGCTCTTCGATTATTCCCCGGTAATAAACGGGCATCTCCCACCCGCCGAACTCGATCATCCTGGCGTCATGGCGCACGTGCTGATCGTAGAACGGCGTCCTCCTCAACTGGACATCGCCTGCGCTCACCGCCCCCACCTCCTGAATTGAGTTGCTGACCCAGAAAAACAACAAAACGGGCAAACATGTTGCCCGCTTCTCTGTCCTGTCGCCTGAGAGATTCCCCTGCCCACCGGCCCGGCAGCCAGGTTACCCCGTCGGCGGCACCCGCTCACCGCGTCGCACGCAGGTGCCTCTCCAGAGTGCCGTCAGCGAAGGTGCTTTTGCCTGAGAGTTTGGACGCCTGCATGGCAGGTAGGCATCTTGCTCCTTCGGCTCTCTCGCGGCGCCACCACGCGCGCTCGCAGAGTATCTCCCTCCAGCTTCATCCGGCGCACCATTCTTTTTCGGTACCTATTGTATTAGCCCTGGGCCCCCGAATTCCTCCCGGGATCGCGCGCCTGGATGCAATTTCTCAGGAACTCGGCGGCGGTCTCCGGGGTGGTGATGTTGATATATACGCCCATCCCGAACTCGAACCCGGCAGCCACGGTGAGCTTGGGAAAGATCTCGATATGCCAGTGGTAGAAGCCATCGCACCGCTCGCGCGGGGGAGCGGTGTGGAGGATGTAGTTATACGGAGGGTCATGGAGGCCTCTGCTGATGGCGCCCAGCACATCCACAAGGACCCCGGCCAGCTCGTGGTGTCTAGACGGATCGAGCTCGTGGAACGACGGTGTGTGAGCCTTCGGCAGCACCCACGTCTCAAAGGGCATCTTGGACGCGTACGGTTCGAGGGCAACGAACTCGCGCGTCTCCAGGACCATCCGGGCACTGGCGTCAAGCTCCTGGCGCACCATATCGCAGAAAACGCAGCGCCCCGTGGTCTCTTGGTGCTGCCTCGCCCCGGCGATCTCCTCGAGGACGACGGGGGGCACGAGAGGCACGCCCGCGATCTGGGAGTGCGGGTGCTCGAGCGACGCGCCGGCGTCCCTGCCGTGGTTCCTGAAGATGAGGATGTACCTGATATCGTCGGCACTGGCGAGCGCGCGATAGCGGTGGACGTATGCCCGCACCACCTCCGCCATGTCGTCGTGGGTCATGGTCGCGGGGCTGACATTGTGAAGCGGAGACTCGATGATGACCTCGTGGGCGCCTGTGGCCGGCCTCACGCTGAAGACGCCCGATGTCGAGGGCTTGACTGTGGGCTCCCACGTCAGGGCGGGATACTTGTTGGGGACGCCGCGCACCCACCACCCCGGCTCGTCGGGGCCTGTCCCATCGCGGCGGAACGAGAAGATCTCCGGCGGCGTCTGCCTCTCATTGCCCGGGCAGAACGGGCAGGCGTCGCTGTGCCCCGGGGGCACTTTGAGCCCCGCCGCGTCGTGCTGCGCAAAGTCCTTGGGCCGCTTCGCCCGCTCGGTGGCCACCAGCACCCACCGGCCGGTCACAGGATCAAGCCTTAGCTCAGGCACCTTCCGGACCCCTCCCCACAGAAAAGCCGTCAGCAACTGGCGCTATCCGTTCGCACGCACGCAGCCCCGGCGCCGGGGCCTCCGTGAGGCCGCCGGGCGGGCGGACCCCGACCGGCGCGCCAGTCGCACGGGCTGCGCCGGTTGCACGGGTTGCGCCCGCCGCGCTGGTTGTGCCCGTCGTCCTCGCTGCGCCCACTGTGACGGTAACATTTTACCTCCCATGACGGCACACTTCAAGCGCCCCGGCGATATTATGATATGGAGTCGAGCGATGGGAAGGAGGACCCGCGATGTATCGCCTTCTCGAAAAGCTCATCGGACGCGTCTTCAAGTGGCGGAAGAAGACCTGCATCCTCGTGGTGAAGCGGCGGGCGTGACCCCTGGCGGGCAGGGATGCGCCCGTCTCAAGGCCCCCGCCGGGCCTGCACCAGGCGCTCTGGATCCCAGGTCTACCACGTTCTGGGCTTGCAGAGGATCTCCTCCACCTTCAGCCCGAACACGTTGTTGGAGTGTTCGGGGACTATGATGGCCGCCGTATCCGCGCCTCGGCTTGTCCCACCCACGGCCACGACACGCTCGCCATAGGGCACGAGACCTGCGTCCAGCGCCATGATGGAGATCTCCACGCACACCTTGAGCCCCTGGCCCAGCATCCTGAGGGCTCCCGCGATTATCTCAGGCGGGTACACCCCTCCGAACTTAGACCTGAGCGACCGGTCCACCCCGGCGAGCACGTGTGTGGTCGTGAGGACCTTCACCCCTCGTGAGGTCAGGTCCTCTCTCACCTCGGGTGGCATCTCGTCCACCCCGGGACCGCTGAAGCCCACGTGATGGGTGATGCACACGCAAGACAAGTCCCCGGCGCCGATCTCGAGGGCTTTTCTCACGGTTGCGCCGGAGTTCGACGCGATGACGAGATGGCGTATGCCGTGGCGCCCTGCAGCCTCGATGGAGATCCTGAGCGTCTCGAGAGTGTTCTCGGGTCCTGCGTTCGGCCAAATCACCCGGACCACCTCCTTAACCCATGCGCTCGAACGTCTTACGCCCTGAGCGCGACCCGCGCCAGGACCAGCGCAACGGCTATGGCGGGGAGCATGTTCCCCACGTGGATCTTCTTGATCCCGAGCATATCGATGCCGATTCCCACGATGAGCAGGCCTCCTGTTGCAGTCATCTCCCGGACTGCGGCGTCGGTCAGGAACCCCTTGATCGCTGTGGCCGCAAGCGTCAGCCCGCCCTGGTAGACCAGGATCGCCCCCGCCGAGAGTGCAACCCCGGCCCCCAGGGTGGCAGCGAAGGCGATAGAGCAAAACCCATCCATTATCGCCTTCGTGACCAGAATGCGGTAGTCGCCCGTGAGCCCGTCCTGGATGGACCCCAGGACCGCCATGGGCCCCACGCAAAAGAGGAGGCTTGCCGCGACGAAGCCTCTTGCAAGCCCGCCGCCCGCGCCCCGCGCGAACCTGGCCTCCAGCCGGGATGCGGTGAGCTCGAGCCACCCCTCGATGTCCAGGGCGGTCCCGATGACGGAGCCGATGGCGATGCTGAAGAGGACAACAAGCACGTTCTTCGTCTCCAGCGCCATGCTCATACCGATGAAGAGCGTAAAGATGCCGATGCCCTGGACTACGGTGCTGGACATCTTCTCCGGCATGCGCCTTCGTAGCGTGAGCCCCGCGACCGTGCCTGCGATCACGGTGCCGATGTTTATGACCGTCCCTGTCACCTGATGTTACCTCCTGCTGCGTTTCGGCGCTGCGAATGGTCCTCCGTCCATCGTCAGGGTTTCACCGGCCGGATGATGTATGCTATCCCGTTCTTCCAGGCCCGGAGGAGCTCGTCTCTCCTGTAAACCACGTGGCCCTCCGCCTCCGTTCGGCCTGCCGGGTCGTTCGCGATCACGTCTCCGTCCTTCGTGAAGCCGCGCACCACGATGAGGTGCCCGGAGGTGCTGTTTAGAGGCCCTCCCTTGAGCTGCCCGGGACCAAACCTGATAGAGATGATGACGGGCCGGCCGGCCGCTATCTCATCCTGGACCGGCTCAAACCCCGGGAATCGGGTGACATATCCCTCGAGGCCATATAGCGCGACCGCGGCCGTGTTGAACGGCCAGTTGCCATATATCGAGTTGAGGCTGTCGTAAGCCTGTGCAGCCACCGTCGCAGTTGGCACCGCCGCGCCGTGATACTCCAGCGCCATCGCTACGCACGTGGGAGAGCATATGCGCCCCGCGATGGAGGGGTCCTCGCTGCGCTGCGACCTGAACGGCACCGGAAGGTCGCGCACCCAGGGGGCCTGCGACGGGTCGCGCGGCGGCGCGAAGGCGGGCACCGCGGCCTCGCTGTCAGTGTCGGCATAACATGCCGCGACCAGCTTCAGCATTGGTGTTGCGTCATGGTCCTCGGAGAGGAGGGTGATCCGGTACTGAAGGAGGGAGGCCTTTGAACGCAGCTCAAGGGAGTCCTCGTTGACGAGGCCCATCTCGTCCTTCTTGAGGCCGGGCGCTACCCGGGAGCGAAGCTTCCCCCAGCGCGCTATCTCGTACCAGCCCGTCCAGTGGGCCGGGTCGGAGCCCGCACGCACCTCGATGACCGCGCCCGTTCCCTCCGGGGCGAGGATATTCCACGAGAGCACGACGTTGTTGAAGGGGAACGCCGCAGGAAGAGGTTTTGAGGTCACCGTCCCCGAGGGTGCGCAACCCCCGGGCGTCTTCTCGAGGGCGAGGCCCTGGCCTCCGCTTTCGCCTCCGGTTCCGCCTGCAGGCGCCGCGCCGTGGTTCTGCCACACGACCCCCTCGAGTTGCGCGCCGAGAAAGTCGGCTTCGGAAGAGTGCTTAATCGTCTCGCTCACCGGCGCAGCCAGCACGGGCCACGTCGATAGCGCGAAAGACGCGGCCACCACGGCCCCCACGACGGCAATCACAAAGAGGACCATGCTGAATCCGGTGTGCCCTGCCATCATAGCCTCCTCCCCTTTTTCCTGCCTGCTTCCGTGCCATTCCAACTGCGCGAGCCCTGGAGAGTTCCGCTACGAACGGTTGCCGGTGCTAAGTGAGGGTGCGTTAGTTCT
>DKEX01000020.1:10537-20036 GCA_002452295.1 Firmicutes bacterium UBA6811
AGCATTTTTGCACCCTCACTTAGGCTCCGGGGACGACGTCCCGGGCCAGGTGCCTCGAGAAGACCACGATGCGGGAGAACCGGAGCCGTCTGGCACGCTGGTACCGACCTGTGAACCCGCACCCTGGGGCTCGCGGATTGGAGCTACCATTTCTACAGCGGTGCCCGGTTTACCTTCTTCCCGCCAGCCTCACATAACATCTGAGGCATCCTATTCAGCGGCGCATTCAGCGGCTACAATCTGATGGACACTGCCCGGTCACCTCGCCGAATCACACCGTCCTGCGAGGTCGGCCGGAGAAGTTGCTTCCCGGGGAAAGGTGGCAGACAGCTTTGAACTTACACCCCAGCGAGCCAGCGAGGCGCGTACTGCCAGCGAGGTGCGTGTTGCCTTTCCGCGGCGGATATGCTATAGTTGAGGCATCCGAATCCGGTCCAAACCCGGCGATGAAGGGGCCGCCGCGAACCACGGCGCAAAGAGAGCAGGCCCACCGCTGCAAGGCCTGCCGCACGGGCTCGCAGGCATCCCACCCTGGAGCTGCGAACGACGAGTTCGACGGGGTTCCCGCCGTTAAGGGGAGCCTGCGGCGGCGCGCCCCATTGGGCGCGCGGCGCAGGGATGAGTGGGCGGTTGCGCTATCGCGCCGGGGGGGGGGCGCAACGCCAAGCGGGGTGGCACCACGGAGGTGATGGCCTTCGTCCTCATGAGGGACGAAGGCCCTTTCTATACACAGTGTGAGCGCAACGCATGAGGCGTCGCGAATTTCGGACGATCAACCCAACCCGACAGGTGGTACGATCGCGCTAGAGATGCAAAGAAGGGAGGATGGCGCCTGGCCCCTTTGCTGTTCCTGGATACGGAGCGATGCTCCGCGCGTGCCCACAGGGGCGGCGGCAGGCGCCGACCGCAATGGTGGAAAAACAGGAAGGTTTCGTCGAGCACATAGCGTCGAAAGCAGAGGATTTCTCGCAATGGTATACTGACGTCGTCCTCAAGAGCGAGCTCGCCGACTACGCCCCCGTGCGTGGCTGCATGGTCATAAGGCCGTACGGGTACGGGCTCTGGGAGAACATGCAGGCCCGCCTCGACGCCCGCATCAAGGCGACGGGGCACAGCAACGCGTACTTTCCGCTCTTCATCCCCGAAAGCTTCCTGCGCAGGGAGGCCCAGCACGTGGAGGGCTTCGCGCCCGAGGTCGCCTGGGTAACCCGCGCGGGCAGCGAGGACCTCGCCGAGCCCCTGGTCGTGAGGCCGACGTCGGAGACGGTCATCGGATACATGTACTCAAAGTGGATCAAGTCCTGGCGCGACCTGCCAGTCCTCATCAACCAGTGGGCGAACGTGGTCAGGTGGGAGAAGACCACGCGCCTCTTCCTCAGGACATCGGAGTTCCTCTGGCAGGAGGGCCACACATGCCACCGCACCGCCGAGGAGGCCGAGGAGGAGACCCTGAGGATGCTCGATGTGTACAGGAGCTTCCTCACGGAGGACCTGGCGATACCGGTGATTGCGGGCAGGAAGACCGAGAAGGAGAAGTTCGCAGGCGCGGTGCGCACATACTGCGTTGAGGCGCTCATGACCGATGGCAGGGCGCTCCAGGCGGGCACGTCGCACAACCTAGGCCAGAACTTCGCGAAGGTCTTCGACATCACCTTCCTGGACCAGGACGACGAGCTCAAGCACGTCTGGCAGACCTCGTGGGGCGTGTCCACTCGGCTCATCGGCGGCATCATCATGGTGCACGGGGACGAGCGGGGCCTCGCCCTTCCGCCGCGCGTGGCGCCCACGCAGGTGGTGATCGTGCCCATCATGCCGCCTGCGGCGCGCGAGACTGTGCTCGCCGCGGCCCGCGACATCCAGGCGCGCCTTGCGAAGTCGTACCGGGTCGAGCTCGACGCCCGCGAGGAGTACTCGCCCGGCTGGAAGTTCAACGAGTGGGAGCTGAAGGGGGTCCCGGTGAGGCTGGAGGTCGGGCCGCGCGACATCAAGGCACGACAGATGGTGCTCGTAAGGCGCGATACCGGCGAGAAGGTGACGGCGTCCATGGACGGCCTCGAGCAGGCAATCGACAGCCTCCTGGCCTCAGTTCAGGACGGGCTCTTCGCGCGGGCGAAGCGGTTCATGGACGAGAACACCCGCCACGTCGAAGACTACGACGAGTTCAAGGCGATCATGGAAACGAGGCGCGGGTTCGTCCACGCGCCCTGGTGCGGAAGCCGGGAGTGCGAGGCTGCCATCAAGGACGAGACCGGCGCCACCATAAGGTGCATTCCGATGGAAGGGCCCGCGGCAAGCGGGAACTGCGTTCGCTGCGGCACCGCGTCGGACCTTTGGGTATACTTCGCGAGGGCATATTGAGCAGGCGATGCCGCAGGCGCCCTGGTGCACGGCGACGACCAGGGGTGGGATCAACCGGGTAAGTCGCTCGCCGGGAGAGATGCCAAACGAACATCGACGCCACCAGAGAGACCGCAATGCGTCCTCTCCAGGGGCGCCGCGTCCTCACCCGTCCTCACCGGGGCTGCTTGGCCGACTTCGCCAGTGTCATGAAGTAGAGAGCTGTGTCCTCGACGCGCCCGAAGAGAGGTGGTTTCCCCTCCTGGAGCACTTCCCTCAGACCAGCTTTGGACTCGAGTTCTCTGAACAAGGCGATGATGTCGGGCTTCGTGATCTCCGTGGGAGTACCAGCCATGCGTTTACGCCTCCCCTTCCTAGCACAGCCGGGCCAGCACGACCAGGTCTATATCCAGGACATCCGTGCCTAGACCCGCAGCCTTGCTGAAGATGATCCGCGCCGTAGCGGTGTTGACAGGGGCGGGTTCAGTCACGCCGATGTGGGGGAGCCAGAAGAGCTGGAACCCGGGTGTTGCGGACTGAATGAGCAGGCTCAAACCGATTCCGATGACCGTCCCGCTGGCATCGAGCCACTGTACCTGTGCTGTCAGGTTGCCCGGAGTGAAGACGATCGGCGACGCCACCGCGAAACCTGTTCAGAGTTGCTCCCAGTGGCAGCCTCCCCGGAGCGACGGGCTCGCGCAGGCCCAAGAAATATGGGCTGGCGGATGGGCGTGCGCCGGGATGGAAGGGTCGTGGGCAATCGCCTCTCCTCTCGACCGGCTGTCTACGGGGGTAGGAGAGCCCTATCCGAGGTGACGCTTGGCAATTGCGTTGACGACCTCAAGCACGTAGAGGATGTTTTCCCGGGAAATATGCCTGTGGGTGACCATCCTTGCGCCTGTGGGCGCGCGCTCGGAGGCCCTGACGTTGTGCGCGGCAAGCTCCTTGAGGAAGGACCGGGTATCCATGCCGAGGCCGCCCACATCGAGGTAAACCATGTTGGTTTGAACGGTCTCGAGGTCAACACCGATGCCGGGGATGTCCGCGAGGCCCTCTCCCAGCAGGCGGGCGTTCTCGTGGTCTTCCTGCAGCCGGTTCACCATCTTCTCGAGCGCAACTACGCCCGCGGCCGCGATGACGCCCGCCTGGCGCATGCCGCCCCCGACCAGTTTGCGGCACTTTCGCGCCCGCTCGATGAAGTCGCGGCTTCCCACGAGCACCGAGCCTACCGGGGCCGAGAGGCCCTTCGACAGGCAGAACATCACCGAGTCGAACGGGCGGGCGATCTCGCGCGCATCCACGCCAAGGGCAATGGCAGCATTGAAGATCCTGGCGCCGTCGAGGTGCGTCGCAAGGTCCCTGGACCGCGCGATGTTGCAAATGGCGGTGATGACATTGAGGGGGGTGACCGTGCCGCCCCCGCGGTTGTGGGTGTTCTCCACCGCGACCAGGCGGGGGGTGGGGTAATGGATGTTCGCACCCCTTATCGCGCGGGCCACGTCGTCGGGGTCGAGTATGCCGTGCCTGCCCGGGACCAGCCTGGGCATGACGCCTGCAACCGCAGCCAGGCCCCCTACCTCGTAGTAATACATGTGGCACTCGGACTCCATGATGACCTCGTCACCCCGCTGGGCGTGCGCGAGCACCGCGACCAGGTTACCCATGGTGCCGCTCGCCACGAAGAGCCCCGCTTCCTTCCCGAGCCGGTCGGCGGCCAGCGCCTCGAGGCGGCTCGCCGTGGGGTCCTCGCGCGTCACGTCGTCCCCGAGGGGCGCCGTCGCCATGGCCTGTAGCATCTCCTGCGTCGGAAGGGTGACTGTATCGCTCATTAGGTTGATGGTCTCTCGCACAACAGCAAACCTCCCTTGACCATTGCCTCACCACCGTTATGGCGGGTGCGGGTTCACGGGCCTGAACTTCAAAGGATGGAGCTGATAAACATCCTCGCCTCGGGAGTCTTCGGGTTCTCGAATAGCTCGGCCGGGGGCCCTTCCTCTATGAAGGACCCCTCGTGCATGAAGAGCGCCCTCTGCGCCACGCGGCGCGCGAACCCCATCTCATGGGTCACAACGATCATGGTCATGCCCGCTCTCGCCAGATCCTCCATGGCACTGAGCACCTCCCCGATGAGCTCGGGGTCGAGGGCCGACGTGGGCTCGTCGAAGAGCATCACCTTGGGGCTCATGGCCATGGACCGCGCTATCGCCACCCGCTGCTGCTGCCCTCCGGAGAGCTGGTCGGGGTAAGCATCGGCTTTCGCAGCAAGCCCGACTTTCCCGAGCGTTCCCATGCCGATCTCCCTGGCGCGTGCCTCCGGCATTTTCTTCACCACGCGGAGCGCAAGGATGACGTTGTCGAGCGCGGTGAGGTGCGGAAAGAGGTTGAAATGCTGGAATACGAAGCCCATCTCCTCGCGGAGGGCCTGGAGATTCGTCTTGCGCGGGTCCACGCGCTGGCCGTCGATCCATATCTCCCCGCTATCCGGAGGCTCGAGGTAGTTGAGGCACCGAAGGAGCGTGCTCTTCCCCGAGCCGCTGCGGCCCAGGATGACGACAACCTCCCCCTTGGCCACCCCGAAGTTCACATCGCACAGCACGTGCAGCCGGCCGAAGTGCTTGTTCAATCCGACGACCCTGATGATTGGCTCCGTACTCACTCGCTTCTCCTCCTACGTGACGCCGCCCCGGTGTGGCGCAACTCCAGTTTAGAAAAGAATAGCACGTACAGGAGGGCGGATGCAAGATACAGGCCAGCCGTTATGAGGTGGGTCCTCTCCACGTCGGTGCTATTCTCGGCGAGGAAGGGCGGGGTGTTGACGAAAACGAAGGCGATGCCCGCCCCGAGGCATGCCTGGAAGAGAAGAACCGCGGTTCGCCCGGTCCGTTGACAAGGAGCGCACCTTATCGACGTAGGAGGACACGGTGCTGCCCACGCCTACGTCTCCTCGCCGGTGCGACCCCAGGTCTTGCTGAGGTACCACTCTTCCTTCCTCGGGTCGTAGTATATGTCCAGCGTCTGGCCGCTATCGACGGCAACCCGGTAGAACTTCCGTCCGTGCTGGTCCCACCAGGCCCTCGAGCGGCCGCGACCGGACGCCGGCGCGGTGAACGCAGCGTCCTGCCAGATCTTCTTGATCTCCGTGATCTTGTATTCTTTGTCCCTCCACTTGAGGCCGACCGGGTCCAGGCTGTCCTCAGCCAGCGTAACACCGATCTTCTCGTGGTGAAACCCTATCATACGGGCACCTCCTTCGCCCCGGGCTCGTTCTCTCCAGCAAACGCAATGTCCAGCCGGGGCGCGTCCACAGGCGGCTGGCGCCTCTTGCGAGCAGATCCGGCCTTCGTCGTCAGAAGGGGCTTCACGAGCGCCATGATGTCGCGGTGGACCTCGCGCATCGGCCTGTTGCCGTCCACTACCTCTACCCTCTGCCCGCGCTTGCGCAGATCGGCGATGGCTTCAAGGTAGTTCTGGGACACTCTCTCGAGCTTGGGCGTCTCCTCGTACAGCTCCACGTGCCACCTCGCCTGGTTTCGCCTGCGCTCCGCCACCAGCGGCGGCACCTGAAGGTACACGGTGAGGTCGGGTGTGATGCCCTTCGCGTTTATCTGCTCGAGCCAGCGCCTGTCCACGTTGAGCGACTGATAGGCGAGGGACGAAAGGATGTACCTGTCGCAGATGACCACCACACCACCCTCTAGCTTGGGCCTGATGTCCACCTCCAGGTGGTCCAGGCGGTCCGCCGCAAAGAGCAGTGCCAGGCACCGGGGGTCGATGCTCTCGAACTTTCCGTTGTGGCACGGAGCGCCTACCCTTTTCGCAAGGATCGTCCGGATGAGCCCTCCCACTGGCCCGTCGGTGGGCTCCTTCGTGAGGTGCACGGGAAGGTTCAGCTTCGTGGCGATGTGCTCCTTCAGCTTCACCGCCTCTGTGGTGACCCCTGACCCGTCGATCCCCTCGATAACGATGAACTTCCCCTTCTCCATCGGCAACTCCTCTTCCGGCTCCACGTTTTGCAGATAGCCCGCCCCGGGATCAGCGTGCCACCAGTCGTCGCAGGCCATTCACATTCATCAGTCCCGCCCGGCGCCCCGCCATGGGACGTGGGTTCTGCCGGCCCTGAGACGCCCGCTGTCGCTAGGCCATGGCGAGGCTGTGGCGGCCTGCATCCTGTTACGTGGTTCGCACCACGCCCACACGCACCTGCACCTGGGCTTGGGCCTGCACGTGCATATACATATGCACCAGCACGTGTACCTGCTCAATGACATTATACCTTTGGTTTCCTTGCATGGCAACGAACCCGGGGCTGGCCACCGGAGAAGGGTGCCGCGGGCAGCTTGGGTATGGGTCAGCGCGCGTCACGCGGCGGTAGCTTCGATTCCAGACGTGTCGCCAGAAGCGCGAGGCCGGTCTCCAGCGTCGCCGTATCTCCCCCGAACCCGATCCTGAAGTACCCCTCCATCTCGAAACACGACCCCGGCACCACGAGCACGCCGTCCTGCGTCACGATCTCGGTTGCCATGTCCAACGATGGAGCCTGGGGTGCGTATTTCACGAAAGCCACCACTCCCTCTTTCGGAGGGACGTAGCTCACCAGGCCCGAGTTCGCCCGCACCCACTCATCGAGGATGGCGAAGTTCTTCCGCGCGATAGCTCTGTTACGGGCGAGCACCTTCTCGGCGTTCCGCAGTGCCGCCATGGCAAGGAGCTGCGACGGCCCCGCAGGGCAAATCGACGTGTAATCCCGCAGGGTCAAGCACTTCTCGATTACCTCCCCGGGCCCGACCACCCACCCGATGCGGAGGCCCGAGAGCCCGTAGGCCTTCGACATGCTGCCCACGCTCACCGCATCGTCAGAGAACCTCTGGGCCGACGGCGACGCGACAGCGTCGGAAAGGGACAGCCCCCGATAGACCTCGTCGGAAAGGAGGTACGCTCCACGCTGCTCCGCGATCTCGCAGACCGCAGCCATGCTGCCTGAATCTATCGCCGCGCCCGTCGGGTTGTGCGGGTGGTTGATGACGATCATCCTGGCGCCTTGCGCCACAAGGCCTTCAAGCTCCGATATGTCCGCCCTGAAGCCCTTCTCTGCCTCGAGATGCCACAGCTTGACCTCCGCCCCTAGCGAGCGGGGAACCTCGTACAACTGCTGGTAGGCCGGGAATTCCGAGATGACGGTGTCGCCAGGACCGAGTAACGCCCCAAACACGAGGAAGTTCGCCTCAATAGCGCCCGCCGTGACGAGCACGTTTTCCGGGCCACGCCCCGGGTACAGCCGCGCGATCTCCTCGCGCAGCTCGGGGAGGCCGCGGCTGTCGGTGTACCCGAGGCCCACCGGGCGGTCTCCGTGGAACACGTCGGCCCCACAGAGGTCCGCAAGCTCGGACAGGGTGAAGGGTTTCACGCAGCTTTCGGCGATGTTGTGCCTGGCCGTAAACTCGTAGCGTCCAAACCACCTCTCGATGGAGAACGGCTCGATCTTCATCCTCCGAACCTCCTCTGGCCCGTTCTAGTCCATGTGTAACTTCTCCGGGTCGGACGGAGATCCCTCCCCGATCCCATCCTGGCATTTGGCCACCTTGAGCCTGTTGAGGGCCTTTTGCAGCGACGCCCTGGCCCGCGCCAGCACCACGTGCTCCTTGCTCGTGGCGAGCACCTCCTCGGCACGCCGCTTGGCCGCAAGCGCCCGCTCCACATCGATCTCACCAGGCATCTCCGCCGCCTCGGCGAGGATGATGACCTTGCTGGGTGATACCTCCATGTACCCCTCGCTCACAGCCAGCCTCAGCCGTTCGCCTCCGTTCCGCACGGTGAGGACGCCCACCGTCAGTCTGGCTATCAGGGGTATGTGCCCGGGGAGGATCCCTATGTACCCCGACACGCTGGGAGCGATGGCCGACTCGACATCCCCTGAGAACTCGAGCCTGTCGGGGGTGACGATCTCAAGCCTCATCTTCTTTGACACGATCTAAGACGCCTCCTGGCGCTCGACAGATGCGGCCTTCTCGATGGCCGCGTCTATGGTGCCTACCATATAGAACGCCTGTTCGGGCATATCGTCGTGCTTGCCCTCGAGGATCTCGGCAAACCCTCGCACCGTCTCCTCCACGGGCACGAAGCGCCCGGGGATCCCCGTGAACTGCTCCGACACGAAGAAGGGCTGGGAGAGGAACCTCTGGATGCGCCGCGCCCTTGCCACGATCCGCCTGTCCTCGGGCGAGAGCTCGTCGACTCCTAGGATGGCGATGACGTCCTGCAGGTCCTTGTAGCGCTGAAGAATCGCCTGCACGCCCCGGGCAGTATTGTAGTGCCGCTCTCCCACGACCCCGGGGTCGAGGAGCCTCGACGTGGACGCGAGCGGGTCCACGGCGGGGTATATCCCCATCTCCGCGATGCTCCTCTCCAGGTTGGTGGTGGCGTCGAGGTGGCTGAACGTCGTGGCCGGCGCCGGGTCGGTGTAGTCGTCGGCCGGGACGTATATGGCCTGAATGGAGGTAATGGCGCCCCGCCGCGTTGACGTGATCCTCTCCTGCAGCGCCCCGAGCTCAGACGCAAGGGTCGGCTGGTAGCCGACGGCCGACGGCATCCGGCCCAGCAAGGCGGACACCTCCGCGCCCGCCTGCACGAACCTGAATATGTTGTCTATGAAGAGGAGAACGTCCTGACCCTTCTCGTCCCGGAACGCCTCGGCCATGGTAAGGCCGGTGTACGCGGCGCGAAGACGCGCCCCGGGTGGCTCGTTCATCTGACCGAAGACGAGAACCGCCTTATCAAGGACGCCCGACCGTTTCATCGACAGCCACAGCTCGTTCCCCTCGCGCGTCCGCTCGCCGACCCCAGCAAACACCGACACGCCCCCGTGCTCGGCCGCCACGTGCCTGATGAGCTCCATTATGAGGACGGTCTTGCCGACGCCGGCTCCNNGGGCGAGCAGGTCGACCGCCTTGATTCCGGTCTCGAGCATCCGTAGATGTGTGTCCTGCTCCTCGAATGACGGCGGGCGACGATGTATGGGCCTGCGCTGTGCCTCGGGGAGCGGCGGCCCACCATCACCAGGCTCGCCGAAGACGTTGAGGACCCGTCCGAGGACGGCATCGCCTGTCGGAACGGCAAGCGGCTTCCCGTCGGACGTGGCCGTAGCCCCCCGGCGCAACCCCTCCGT
>DKEX01000020.1:20102-39843 GCA_002452295.1 Firmicutes bacterium UBA6811
AGGGCCTCGCCCCGCCGTGTTTCCCCGTCAGTTCCGCTGACGAGGACCGCAGAGTGTATCGGCGGCAGCTCTTCCTCGTCTTCGAAGCTGACGTCAATGACCGCACCTTTCACTCTAACTACTCGCCCTGTCACTTCAAGTACCTCCAATGCTCTCTTGGCCCCGACCGGCTCCCCTCCGGCGTCCGGCGGCTCACGTGCCTCCACTTGCGGCCCCGTCCTCCCCGGCATGCCCTTTCGAAGCGAGGGCTTCCGCTCCCCCTACGATATCCGCTATCTCACGGGTGATCAGGGCTTGCCTGGATCTGTGGAAGGCGAGCGTCAGACGCTCGATGATCTCAGTTGCGTTGTCGGAGGCCGCGCTCATCGCGGTCAGTCGCGCGCCCCGTTCCCCCGCCTCCGCCTCGAGGAGCGCCCGGTACACCTCCACCTGGACATACCTGGTCACAAGGTGGTCCACGATCTCCTTCGCTGACGGCTCAAACAGGCACGCCCCGGCCAGGACGCGGTCGGCGCGGCTGCCCCCGACAGGTGTGATGGGAATGAGGCGGAAGATCCGGGGGCGCTGGTCCATTGCAGAGTAGAAGCGCGAGTAGACCAGGTACATGTGGTCGACCTGGCCGGCGGCATAAGCATTGATGATCCGCGCTGCTATCGCTCTTGCAAGCCCAAACGTCGGCCTCTTTGAGACGAGGCTTCTCTCTTCGATTATGGGGACACCCAGGTCGCACAGGGTGCGTGCGCCTACGCGGCCTACTGCGATCACCCTTGCGCGTTCGCGGCCGCCCGTTCCGTCCGCGAGGTCCAGCGCTGCCTTGATTATGTCGTCGTTGTACCTGCCGCACATCCCCCTGTCCGATGTAACGACCATGACCCCAACCGCGCGCGGCGCGCGTTCAGCCATGAGCGGGTGCACGTACCCGGCGAACGACGAGATGTCCAGGAGCACCTCGCTGATCTTTCTCGCGAACGGCCTCGCAGCCTCCACCCGTGCCTGCGCCTCTCTGAGCTTGGCCGCGGCCACCAGCTTCATGGCCCTGGTGAGATGATGGATCTCGCGGATAGTGCGGATGTGCCGCCTTACCTCACGCGGACTCTGCATGGCGCCCCATCACCCCCGAGAAGTCCCGCTTGAACCCATCAAGCGCCCGACCAAGGTCCACGGCCACCTCGTCAACGCGCCCGGTCTCGCGGATGCGCCGCATCAGGGAGGGATACGACTCCTTGATGTGAACGAGGAACTCACGGACGAACCAGCGTGTCTGATCCACTGGAACGTCCTCGAGCCACTCGCCGGAGAGGGTAAACAACATGACCACCTGGTCCTCGACAGGCACGATCTGGTGATTTGCCTGCTTCAGGACCTCGACTATCCTCTCCCCCCTGTGGAGCTGCGCCTGGGTGGTCTTGTCCAGGTCGGCCCCGAACTGGGCGAACGCCGAAAGCTCGCGGTACTGGGCGAGGTCGAGGCGCAGGTGCGACGAAAGCTCCCGCATGGCGGGCACCTGAGCGTCGCCGCCGACGCGCGAGACCGATAACCCAACGTTCACCGCCGGACGGACGCCCGAGAAGAACAGCTCGCTCTCGAGGTATATCTGGCCGTCCGTGATGGAGATGGTGTTGGTCGGGATGTAAGCCGAGACATCCCCTGCGAGCGTCTCCACGATGGGCAGCGCGGTCATGGAGCCGCCGCCGCGCTCACCGGCGAGCTTCGCCGCTCTCTCGAGGAGCCGCCCGTGGATGTAGAAGATGTCGCCCGGGTAAGCCTCCCGGCCCGGCGGCCTGCGAAGCAACAGCGCCACCTCTCTGTAGGCGGCTGCGTGCTTCGAGAGGTCGTCGTACACTATGAGCACGTCCTTGCCGCTGTACATGAAGTGCTCGGCCATGGCGCAGCCGGCGTACGGGGCGATGTACTGAAGCGGCGCAGGGTCGCTCGCAGACGCGGCAACAACGATGGTGTACGGAAGCGCTCCATGCTCTTCAAGCACGCCTACCGTCTGGGCTATGCTCGATGCCTTCTGACCTATCGCAACATAGACGCACAGCATCCCTGAGTCCTTCTGGCTGATTATGGCGTCCACCGCTATGGACGTCTTTCCTGTCTGGCGGTCTCCGATGATGAGCTCGCGCTGACCGCGCCCGATGGGGACCATGGCGTCGATGGCGAGGATGCCTGTCTGCAGGGGCATGCTAACAGGCTCCCGATCTGCAACCCCGGGTGCGGGCCCTTCGATGGGGCGCCTGGCACGGGCCAGCACCGGCCCCTTCCCGTCCACCGGGTCGCCGAGCGGGCTCACCACTCGGCCGAGCAGCTCCTCGCCGACGGGGACGTCGACGACTCTGCCGGTGCACCGGACCACGTCGCCCTCGGCGATGCGGTCTCCCGGGTCGAACAGGGTGCATCCGACCATGTCCACGTCGAGGTCGAGGACCATGCCCTCGGCGGCGGTCCCAAAAACCACGATCTCCCCGGCCATAGCCGATGGGAGGCCGCTTACCCTGGCCACGCCGTCGCCCACGGAGGCGACAGTGCCCACTTCCTCCACGACGGGGGTTGGCACATAATCCTTGAGGATCTCGATGGCGGATCTCACGGCTTGGCGCAACAGCCCAGCCCCTTCGGGCGCCCCCGCCTCCGGCACCTGCCCCGCTGGCGCTTGCCCCGGGCTCGGCGTCTCGGCCGCTGACCGAAGGTGGGTTGCGAGCCTCACCCGCAGATCCTCGAGCCTTCGGCCTAGGCTGGCGTCTACCACGGTGTTCCCCACTTGAAGAACGATGCCGCCGACCAGGTTGGGGTCGTGTTCAAAGAAAACGACCACAGGCTGCCCCACCGCCTCCGACAGGTGGGCGCGAAGGCGCTGCTCGAGATCGGGAGCGAGCGGGCGTGCCGTCCTCGCTATGATCCTGGTAGGTCTCTTGGGCGTCGCCTCTCGCCTTCTCCTCATAGCTTTCATACTTCCCGTTCCCCCACGCTGCTGAGCCAGCCCTCCTCGATGAGGCGTCTTACCATGGCCTCATCGTCAGCGGAGTCAGTGTTCTTCCCGGCGACCGCGGTCGCCGCCGATATGACGAGCCCCACGATGTCGTCGCGCAGCGCCTCGAAGGCCGCCTGCCGCTCGCGCCTCGCCTCGGCCCTGGCCTGCTCGAGTATGGTCTTTGCTTCCTTGCGCGCGGCCTCGAGGATCTCGGCCTGGGAGCGTTCCCCCTGCACCACGGCCTTCTCGATGATGTCCTGCGCCTCGCGGCTTGCCTGGGCGAGGCGCGCTTCGTACTCCTCCTTCATGTTCGCGGTGTCGGTGCGGCTTTGCGCGGCCTCTTCGAGGGATCGCTTTATGCGGTCCTGGCGGTCCGCCATGAACTTTCGGATCGGCCTATAGAGAAAGAACGTGAGGAGCGCCGTCAGCAACAGGAAGTTGAGTATGCTTGCGAAGAAGGTCATGTCGATTTGAATCAAGCCGAATCCCTCCCCTCTGTGCCCGCTCCGGGTGGAAGCCTGCGCGACAGGCCCCGCCAGCCGGTCAACCCGTCAACCCCGTCAACCGAGGAACGGGTTGGCGTAGAGGAGGATCAGCGCCACGACCAGCGCTATGATGGGCGTTGCCTCAACAAGGCCGATGCCTATGAGCATCGTCGAGAAGATGGACGCCTTGGCCTCAGGCTGGCGGGCGATGCCGTCCACCGCCTTCGCCGCCACATGGGCGTCGCCGAGCCCGGCCACAAGCGCCGCGACACATACGATGATGCAGATAGCCGCAACCGAGATCATCTTGAGAAGCATTACCTCTGCCATGGTGACTCCTCTCCCTTGCTTTCAAGAGTTGGTTTCTATTCCTCTGCCGCCACCGTCACGTATGCGATGGACAGCATCACGAAGAGATACGCCTGTAGGACTCCAATGAACACGTGGAATGCCTGGCCTACCGTCGGCACGGCGTAGGCCACGAGTTTCCCCAGGATGATAACGAGCACGTCGCCGGCGAAGATGTTGCCGAACAACCGGAGCGCCAGCGTGATCGCGCGCGTGCATAGCTCGATCAGGTTCAACGGGAGGAAGAGCGGGTTCGGCTTGACGAAACCAATGAGGTAGCCCCACACTCCCTTGACCGATGCCCCCGCATAGATCGTGAGCCCAACCACCACCGTTGCAAGTGCCAGCGTGACGTTGATATCGGCAGTTGGCGACTTCATCCCGGGCACGACGCCTATGAGGTTCGATGCCAGGATGAAGAGGAACAGCGTCGCAATGACCGGGAAGCATCGCCGCGCGCGCGGTGGCACGTTATCGGCGACAAGCCCCCACAGGGCCTCGACGCCGTACTCGACCATGTTTTGAAACCCGCCCGGGACGTCCTTCATCCTGCGGCTGGCTATGACAGCCGCCGCCACGAGCAGGGCCATGACGATCCACGTCATGATGATGGTATCCAGGTGACATGTGAACACGCCGATGCGCAGCATAACATGCGCGCCTATCTCACTGGAAGCGTTCGTCATTCTCTTCTCCCCCGATCAGCGGGTTCTTCAGATACGATAGCAGCCGGAAGTTCCGGGCCTCGTGGAGGTCCCGGAGCCGCCGGAGCCGCCAAAGCTGCCGGAAGTCCGCGCGGCCACCACGAACAGCCCCGCGATACGGGCGACCACGTAGGTCGCGGCCATGCACAGGAAGGAGGGCCGGCCGAGAGCCATCGCTCCCAGCACCAGGGCCAGGAACACACACGCCATACGCCCCAGCGCCCCCCAGCGCATCACTGCCGTTGCGCGAGATGCGCCGAGCGTGGCGGCTTTCCTTGCCATCTGGAGCATCGCCAAAAGATCAAGCGCCCCGAGAAGGGCGCCGGCCAGTAGTCCTGCTACCATCCTGGAGACGTCCCCCTTTAGTGGATTCACGATTTCGGCTTCGGTGGTCCATCATGGAACTCGGACATGACGAGTTTGTAAACTCCCCAGAACCCCGCAAGGGCTCCGAGGAGAAACCCCGTGACGGCGAGCCACGGGCGCGTGCCCAGCCTGCCGTCGAGCGCGAACCCTGCAGCAAACCCGAGAGCCATCGACCCTGCGATATTGAAGCTGATCGTGCCGTAGAACTTGAAAGCCCGAACAAGCTCCGGGTCGAACCTGCCTTCGCCCAAGGTTCCACCTCCAGACCCCCGGATCGCCGCCCTCCCCCGCCAGGCCAGGCGACGCCGGTCAAGCGCGGGTTCAGTTATGCGGTTGTGCGCCGGCGGCCGGAGCGGCCGGGTCCGGCGCCCGGGGCTGCCCAACCCCCACCAGCACGCGCTTTGCCCGCGGTCGATAGCGGTCGCGCGATAGAAGCTCCTTGCTTACATCAACGCCGCTGATCCTCGTGATGCGGTAGACGCTGACAACGTACCCCCAGGCCCCCTCATCCTCCACGACCTCCTGGCCCGCCGCGAGGGACATGTCCTCTTTCCTCACAACGCCCGGGGGAATCTTCTCCTCGATCTCCGTCCTGACGACGATCTCGCGGTCAGCGGGCGCGTCCCCGAAGATCTTGACGGTGACTGAGTCCCTGGCAACATCGGATACCATCATTACATGGCCAGGACCGTCGTTTCTGAAGCGAAAATCGATGTAATCGTACGCCACCGTTGCGTCGCGGCCGACTGGCACGTAGGTCGGGGCCACCGAGTGGTTCGCGCGCGCTACGACATGCAGGCCGGCGAGGAGCACCGCGTTGTAAAGGGTGGACGAAACCTGACATATGCCCCCGCCGACGCCCGGGACCAGCTCGTCCTCGACGACCACCGGCGCATCAAGGTAGCCGGCCTCCCTGCTTCGGGGTCCCACCGCCGCATTGAACGAGAATGCCTCGCCCGGAGCAACCAGGACCCCGTTGATCCCCTGGGCGGCGGCGCGGATGTTGTGCACCCTCGCCTCGTTGCCCGGGTTGAACTTCGTGGTATAGGCCGCAGTGCATCTGCGGATCCTCATGGCCTCCACCTGCCCGGTGGTGACCGAGGGAGTGACAGGCAGCACGTCCAGCCGCACTGTTCTACCGGTGCGCTGTGTCAGCACGTCTCTGATGGCGAGGCCCAGCCCGCCGGTCTCGAGCCGGCGGCCCGTGACAGCCGGCCGGATTCTGACCGTATCGTCGTCGCCTATGGAAAACCCGGCGTTCTCGGGGGGCACGTCGATCTCGCTGGCAAGCTCAAAGACGAGGTCCCTGAACAGGTCCTCATTCACAGTGACGACGAGAGGGACCTCGCGGCCCTGGTCGGCCACCTGCCGCCTCTCCCTCCATCTCGCGAGCCACGACCCGGTGCGTCCCACCGCCATGGCCCTCTCAACAGTCTCGGTCACGTGAACTTCAACCCCGATATCGTCGGGGCCCACCTGCCAGGACTCACTTCCCCAGACGAGCGTGATGGGCTGCATCACGACTTCGGACACGAAGCCCGCAAGGGCACGCGTTGTTTCGTCGCGCGCGAGTCCGCCCAGGTGGACGTCGGCAACGCGCACCCCATCGGCTATCCGTGGCCCGGGTGAGGGCCGAGCTTCGGCCACGGTGCCGCCGAGTAGCGTTATCACCGCGAGAAGACACAGTGCTATGACGACGCCATTCTTGCGGGTTCGGCTGATTTCGTAGGCTCGGCTCAGGATCGCCACACCATCACCACGCATCCGAATCTGGCGCGGAGCCCCGCGCTCTGGGCCCAGGAGGACATCACTTCCTGAAAGCCAGAAGATAGGCCACGATGAGGGCCGCAACCAGAAGCGGCCACGGGTAGCGACCAACCCGGGCAGCCGCCCGGCTCCCGTGGCTACTCGCGCGCAGTTCAAGCCTGTGCGCCTGCTTGAAATGGCTGACGGCGCGATCAACCATGCCCATCTGTCTGTAAACGACGCCAAGGTTGTGGTGGGCCGTGGCATGGTCGGGGTCCACCGACAACGCCATCTTATAGAATTCCACGGCCCTGTCAAGCATGTTCTGCTCCTTATATATGTTGCCGAGGTTGCTCATGGCAGCGGCGCAGTGCGGATCAAGTGCGAGGGCCTCCTCAAATCTCGATCTGGCTTCGTCGAGCTTACCCCGGTGAGCCAGCACGATCCCGAGCTTGTTGTGGGCCTGGGCGTTCTCAGGGTCGAGGGTTGTGGCGGCCTCAAACGCCGCGTGCGCGTCGTCGAGCCTGCCTCTATCGAGAAACTCACAACCCTCACGCACGCGCTCCTGCGCCCTGATGGCACTCGACGGCTGGCTCTGTGGCCCGCTCCCGATAGCATCACGCGGCCCGGAGTCGGTAGTCCGCCCTGGTTGATGAATTGAGCTGTTGACCAAGCGTGCCGCCTCCATAGCGCCGGTGCCCGTCCCCCGGCGTAGTCATGCGAGTTCCCGGTCGGGCCCGGCCAAGATGTGTAAGGTGCCTCCATGGCAATTATATATCAAGAGTCAACCCGCTGTCTTGCACGCCGCACAGGTTCAACGCGGAGTCGGCCTGTGGTCACCGTATGATGGTAAGCCGGATCTTGATCGAGGTCAGGGCAAGGCCGAAGACGAGTGGTAACCCGAGATAGCCGAAGACAGGGTACAGGCGACTCACGAGGTTGGCGAAGCCGTACTGGGCCAGAAGGCCGGCGACCACCGTCACAACCACGGCCAGCGCACGGTGGGAGATGCCCAATCGACCTTCAAGCCTGCGCGCGAGGCTGAAACACGCCGTCACCGCGGTCGTTACCATTGCGAACCAGAGGCAAGTGGAGTACGCGGCTCGAAGCAGAGGCCCGAAGTACGAGGCCGCCGTAAGCATGGGGACCTCCTGCTGCCACATGTCGTCCCCGTGGACCGTGAGGGTGATGTGGAGGGCCACCATGAACACGGCGAGAGCCAGCCCGCCCAGGGTGGCGCCGCGGCGCGCGCATCTCGCGTCGCCGAATTCGTCTCCCATGGAGGCGAAGATCCCTACGACCAGAAGCAGATTATAGGAGACGTAGAGAACACTGGCGATCGGCCACGCAGGAATCAGGCTGTTTGCAAGGGCGACGTCTGGGCCTGGGCTGCATGGGGGGCGTAAGATCCCCCGCCACGCCCAGACGAGGGAGAGCAAGGCGGTGAGGATGGGCGCCCCCAGGAGCACAGGGCTCATGAGAGTGTTCAGGTAGAGGAGGCCATCAATGCCCCCCCTGGTCGCAATCATGGTAACCGCCGCCGTGAGACCGACACCGACGTTCGACGCCAGGCCGACTTGCTCCCTGAAAAGCGCGCCGCTGCCTGCAAGCATGACTGCTACGGAGCAGAACATGAAAGTGGCGAGCAGAACGTCAACCGGCGGAGCCAGGGCCTTCCCCACAACATGCCCGAGCAACTCCCCGGGCGACGATGTGCCGTACCTCGCTGCAAGGTCGGCGAGGAGCACTCCGAAGAGAACGAACAGAAGACCGGCCAGCATTACGCCGATCCCGCCCCCTGGCGAAAACTGGCCGAAGAAATGCAAGTGCTCCTGCCCCGAGGCGAAGCCGGCCCCGACCACAGCACCGAGGTAGGTGGCTGCCAGCTTGATGTGCATGCCGCGTCGCGTGGTCCCACCGCCTTCCACGCCGGGCAGGCGCGGGTTCTGTGTGTCCGCCGACGTCACGGTGCCTGCGCCCGCCTTGGTACTGCTATGCCATATAGGCAGGGCGAGCCCGTTTCGGACCGGCCGAGGGTGGGGCGGTCTGCGGATGAACTGCCCTGGACGCCTGATGCCGCGACCGCCCTACCAGGGCCTGCACATGTGATGGAGTAACATCAGGCCCATACGGTAATTCATATTCAGGTGACAGGCGAATGCAGCACCCCCCGTCATTCACGCGTCTCTCCTGGAGGAGGAGCAAGGGTGGACAGGAATACGAGCAGGTCTCCCTTCATATACTGCAAGTGACCTTCTCCTGGTTGATGTCCACGGTCGCGACCGGCGACCTGCAAGGAGGGCGCTCCGTTGGGGCTGTTTGGCAGCGGCGGCCACGATACCGTCTCGCGAACTCATATCGATAACCCCGATGCAACGATGGTGCTTGCCACCGCCCTGCGTTCATTGATCTCGCGGGATCTGCTGGAGCCGGCGCGCAGGCCTTTATTGTTCTTCTGCATAGGAACGGACCGATCCACCGGCGACTCCCTCGGGCCTTTGACGGGTACGCGCCTCCTCAACCTCGGTGTTGACGAGGGCCGTGTCTGGGGCACCCTTGATACCCCTGTTCACGCTGCCAACCTCCAGGTGGCACTTGAGAAGGCCCAGACTGCGTTCAGGAACCCGTACATCGTCGCCATAGACGCGTGCCTTGGGAGGCTTGAAAACGTTGGGACGGTCACGGCAAACAGGGGGCCGTTGCGGCCTGGGACGGGTGTGAGCAAGACGTTACCTCAAGTGGGGCACGCTCACGTGACTGGCATTGTGAACGTGGGCGGCTACATGGAGTACATGGTTCTGCAGAACACCAGGCTGTGCCTGGTCATGAGGATGGCTGAGGTCATTGCGACGGCGCTTGCGTCAGCCACGCGCGACTTCATTGAGGCATCAGTGGCCTTCGGGATCGCCGAACGGCTCGCGGCCACCAGGTGGGACTCCCGCGATTAGGCCCCACGTTGTGCCGCGTTTATTGGACTTCCAGCCGCTTCTCGATGTCATGCAGGACTTCGCCGGGAACCTTTCCTGTGACATCGAACACCGGCGCTTCAGTGTCGATGGCTGATATCCCGGAGTGATCGACATCCATTCCGGAGACGAGCACCGCGTCAGCGATGTCGAGCCCCTCTTCAAGGCTCACCACCTGGTAACCCTCTTCTTCGAGCATCTCGCGATAGTCAGAAAGAGCGTCTGAGACTGCAATGATCCCCTTCATCCGAGTGTCACCTCGGGTCATATCATCCCACGTTCGTCTTCGTGATATTCTCCCTACGTTAGTGGGAGTCTTCGGGCGAGGAGCGGGCATGATCCATGCTGTTATGGATCTCCTGGAGGATGCTCTCCACCTCTGTGTCTGACACCTGACTGAAGTCCTCGTAGAACTGCCCTACCGCAAAGAACGGCACAGGCTGGGAGAGTACCACCACTTCATCGGCCTCTGCCTCGAGTCTGCGGACGGAGTCGGGGGGTGCAACCGGCACCGCCGCCACGAGTCTGGTGGGCTTTTCCTCCCTGACGCCGCGGAGAGCGGCGAGCATCGTATAGCCCGTGGCTACCCCATCATCCACCAGGATCACGGTTCTGCCCTCGATGTGCGGGGCCGGCCTTCCCCCACGGTAGAGTCGAGACCGCCGCTCGATCTCGCTTCTCTCCTGGGCAACGGCCTGCGCTATGTAGTCAGCCGACACGCCAAGCGCTCGAACGATGTGCTCGTTGAGAAGGACGCCTCCGTGACCTGTGACTGCACCTATCGCCAGTTCCGGGTCCCCGGGTGCGCCTATCTTGCGCGGGATGACGATATCGAGGGTTGCCGAGAGAGCGCGTGCGATCTCCGCCCCCACTGGCACGCCCCCTCGAGGCAGCGCGAGCACGACCACGTCTTTGTTCCTGTACCTCTTGAGCTCCTCCGCAAGGAGCTCCCCAGCATGACCGCGGTCTTTGAAGAGCATGCTCACTCGTCTCCCGAGGATTCGCCCTCCGGAAGCTCGGCTGTTGCGACTTTGCCCGGAAGCAGCCTCGTTTGTGGCTCGGCAGCGATCATCTCGCACGTGCCCTTGAAGATGGCGCCATCCTCTATTGCAAGCACCGCGACTTTCACGTCCCCGTATAGCTTGCCCGTAGGGACGATCTCCAGCCTTCCCTCGGCATGGATGTTCCCTTGAATCTCGCCTGCTATCGTGATATTGCGCGCGTGAACCGATGCGACGAGGCGCCCGGGCTCGCCGATGACGACATCGCCGTCTGCCTCTATCTCGCCGTCAACGCGACCGTCGATGCGTATCGTGCCGGCAGCCTCGATCCGGCCGTTGATGCGGGTTTCCTTCCCGACGATGGTGTCCACCTTCCTGGGCTGAGCCGGTTCTGCGGGTCGTTTGCCAAACATGGCGGGTCATCCTCCCTTTCCAGCGGTGATTGCAGGCTGCGTCACGTCCGCGCGTGTCCTTCGGATGATGGGATGCCGTCCCTGGCGGGTGCGGATGTGTCGGGGAGAAAGCTGGTGCCGTGGTTTGCCGCTCAGGGCGTGGCCATCGAGGGGAGCGCGTGTTATCGGTGACAGGCGAGCCGTGGTGCCAGGTTACATGTAGTTCCGTGGGTTGACAGGCCGTCCCGAAACCCGCACCTCATAGTGAACATGAGGGCCGGTGCTGGTTCCTGTGCTTCCGACGTACGCTATCACCTGCCCACGTTTGACTTGCTGGCCCGCGCCGACCACGTTGCGCGAGTTGTGAGCGTAGACCGTCTGAAAACCATATCCGTGGTCTATGATCACCAGGCGGCCATAGCCTGCCTGGGTGCCGCTCAACCGAACGATTCCATCTGCGGTGGCCCTGATCGGCGTTCCCGTCGCCGTTGCGATGTCGAGCCCATCATGCCCCTGGATACGGCCGGTGATCGGGTGGCGGCGCCGCCCGAAGCTGGAGGTCACCCTTCCCCTCGTCGGCCACCCGGTGGGTGTGTGATCAAGCCTGGCCCTGTAGGATATGGCGGAGCGCCGCAGGGAGGAGAGATCGCCGGCCATCTCGGCGGTAACCTGGGCAAGCTCATCCAGGCGTGACTGGGTCTCGAGCGCAAGGGCCCCCTCCTCGGCAACACTGGAGGCTGTGCTCTCCTCTGCCCTGTCCTCACCAGGCGCTGTGCCGCGCTGGTAATCGCCCCGGCTGGCGACAGCGGCGCCGGTGGTGGATACCTTCTTGCCCTTTATGATGCCCATGATTTCCTTGCTCAGCGCGTCAAGTCGAGATAGCTCCTTCTCGAGCTCGGCCGTCCTCTGAGCGAAGTCTTGAAGCTGCTTCTTGTTGGTATCGTTGATTCGCTGGAGCTCCGTGTTCTCCTTTGCCAGCTTGTCGATGTGAGCGTCCTTGACGATCTGCTGGTGATAGAACCTGGTCACCGTTGCGGTCATGCCGAAGTAGGATAGTACGAGAAAGGCAACGACGGCCACGGCGATGGCTGATCCCATGTAGACGAGGAGAAGCGGTATGCTTATGCTCCTGACGGAACCGTCAGTTGTAGGAACCGCCATGATCGTGAGCGCGCCTCGGCGGCGTCTGGCAAACTTGCGCCTGAGCAACTTGCGCCACATCATGGTTCACCCCTTCCGCACAAGAGTATCGCCCGTCACTCTGTCCACAGATTCCGGTAGAGCATGCCGCTTTGACCTGGAACGAGGGCTGGTCCATTAAGAAGTATATGGAGATCTGCCGGAAATATGATCAAGCAGGCAGTATTCACCAAAACACACAGAGCAACCCAGAAGGCAAGTTCAAGGTTCGACGTCGATGCCGAATTTCCTGCCTCCATCCCTGAGGGTGCGCCAGGTTTTTTGCGGCCTCCTAACGGATGAGTCTACCTCCGAGCGGCATGCTTTATGCGCCGCCCAGGCATGGGCACCCCCACGCAGAGATAGCCTTCACGGGGTGCCCGGCAGCACCGGGGATGTCCCGGGTTTTGAACACCCCGGCGCGCGAGAGATCCCCGGGGGCGCGAGGCCGGCGCAATGCGTAGCTCGCAGCTTCGCACCGCCCCTGGGGCGGTCAGAGGCACTGTTGCCGATGGCCAACCGGGACTATGAGCGCCAGTGCAACACGGGGAGCGCGATATGGCGGCCGACTATAACAGCGCGGGCAGTCTTCGCCACGTCGCCCCGTTGGGCGATACCGACGTCCGGGGGTCGGCCTACCGTTTCCGCTGCAGGGCATGATTGACGGCCTGCTGCTCTTCTGCGGACAGGGTGTAGCGCGATGACCCCTGCTCCACGGGTTTTGCATACACCCGAGACTCGTCGCGCCCGTGGAGGCTACTCAGGACAAATCCATCGCCTGCGGCGTCCAGGAGGGCCAGAGCGAAGCTCTGGTCCCCGCCAGTATTCTCGAACGCGTTGAACCTGACGATCCCGATACCTTGTATGTATCTGCGGGACGCGAGGTGCATGTCTTCAACAAACCGTTTCAGATCGTCGAGGTCGCTCTCAAGGCACCGCACGCACCGGGCGTATTCTTCTATTATGCCTTCGAGGCTCTCCGCACTGGTCCCCCGGGCAAGGGCCTCGTATCTCCGCACAAGCCTGCCCATCCTCCAGTCAAGAATGACCAGTGCTACTGTCCCCGCTGCCAGGAGCACAACCAAGACCAGCGACACGGCTTCAAGATGGGCAGCAACCGCATCCTGAAGAAGAGAGAGTATACCCACGCAACCGCCTCCTCCCAACCCAGTTATCTACATTCGACGGACAGGCAGGCTTTCCTTCTTGCTGCCAGGGGCCGGAACACAACTGCGGGCTCGGGAACGGGGCCAACGCACAGAAGAACGATAGTGGCGGAGAGGGTGCGACGGAAGGGGCGAGGGGCAGAGGGGTAACCGGAACCTCGGCGGCGCGCCCTTGCCCCAGCGCCAACAAGGAGCCGGGCGAGGGTTATTTCCCGGGAAATAGTCGCGCGGGGCTGTGCAGGCGGTGCCTCCATCACACTTACGCCGCCGGCGTGGCCGGCCGTTTGATACCCCTCCGAGTTTTGTAGCACGGGCCCCGGTTGTACAGGGGCGCTCATCACACGGCAGTACTCCGTCTCGCAAGACCTACGAGGGTCTCACCCTGTTCGGAGCCGGGCTGCTGGGCCGCCTGGTATGAGTCCCGAGACCAGAGGTTATCAGGACTTGTGAAACGCAGTACCGAGACCGTCGGTTTTGCCCAGTAGCTGGTAATTGGGGCCATCAAAGCAGCCGTTTGGCGAGACTCAGCGTCAAGCTCTTGCCATGAACTGGAGAAAGCCGACGGTCTCGGTACTAGATATCGGATCATCACGGGCAGCCTGGCATCCCTGGTCAAAGGCTGGCCCCGAATCTGCCTGGGGCTCCGCGAGCGCAAGACGCACGCCTGGGCGCGAACGCCGCCTGGAGAAGGGCATCTACGGGCAGCCGAAGAGCGCCCGGGCCACCGCCGGCCAGGTCGGGTCCGGGGGTCGGAGTGTTCCACGTGGAACACTCGTGGCGTGCCGGGCCCCCATGCGGGACCGGCGGGCTCGCCACAGGCGTCAGGACCGCCGGTCGCTGCAGACCTCCCGTGACACATCCTCGACCTGACACGCAAGTCGTGGAGTATGGCCAGCCGCGCTCTGAGGCATTGGCCGCGACGCTGGCTCTCGAGTCCCCAGGCACCCAGGGGGCCCTCATGCGTGTGGCCCTGCCCGGGGCAGCCGGAGCGGGCCTGGTCTGTCACCGACTCGTACCTTCCGGACAGGGCAAGCATGGTATGGGCATCAAGCTGGAGCGCTCCACCAGCCCCCCATAGCACGCCGGGCAGTCGCGTGCGCTCCCCACCCGATGGGGCTGGGGCGGGCCTGCAACGTTCCACGTGGAACACCCTTGACGACGGCCGCCCTGGCGCCCGGTCGCGGTCATGCCTAAGTGTGGGTTCACAAATCCGTGCCACTTTGGCAGAAGCCTCCGGGTTGCCGGTGCTTGCACGACGGGGCGTTGAAGATTTGGCTAGCCTCAAGCGCCAAATCTAACGAGGCGCGCCGCAAGCGCGCCGTCCCCGGAGTGCAACACCGGCAACCCCTGGAAAAGTGGCAGTAATCTCCGAACCCGCACTTAGAGCAGGTTCCTCCCCCAGTACCGCGCAGTAGCCTAGGCAAAGACGAATATGATGAGGACATAGGCGCCCAGGGTCCCGTTCTTTAGTGATTGACGGGCCCTTGTGGGTCTGCAATATCGTAGCGTACACCCCCGTGATGAGGCCGAGATGGGGAAGGGATCCCGGGAACGTGATGGGAGTCTAGAATGCGGCGACAGCGACCTTGTAGAGCACCATAATACCCATTCTCAGTGGCAACGATGCGATGCCGAACGTTGGCCTGAGACTATCCCGCCAATATGCCTGCGTGCTCATTTGCGCGTCGCACGACGAGTTGACTGGGGTGTCTCCGGTCACCCCGGCCTCCCGCGCGACAACAGACCAAACGCTGATCCACGTGGATAGCACGAGAAAGTGGATGGTCGCCCTTCTCCAGCTCCGATCGCCCTGAATGCGCTCAAAGAACGCATCGGGGTTAAGCACAACCGACAGCAGGTCCCGCAGAAGAGCATTCATGCTCCTCTCCCTCCCCCTAAGTGAGGGTGCAAGAGACCGTTGATTTTCTCCAGTAGCTACCAGTTCGGCCGTGGGCGGCGACCGTTTTCCGGGATTCCACCGAGCTGCGTTGCCATAAAGTGGAGGAAATCAACAGTCTCGTTCGCAAGCCTGTGCCAGTTTACCAATGCGCCCGCGGTTGCCGGTGCTCGCGCTCCGGGTTGCCGGGTTGCCGGTGCTCGCGCTTCCGGTCGGGTGCGGGCGGGCGGGCCCAGAGAGGTCGGCGCCGCATCGTCCATCGCATGGCGATTTCGGATGGCGACGCGCGCGGCACGCCCGCGCCCCATGGGAGCCTGCACCATACATCGAATAGATACCCGGCGGCGCACACAGCATGGCACCTGTGTGGCGCCGGGCTTACGCCCAAATCACCGGACCTCCGCAGCGTACTCCTTGACCTCCACGAAGTCGCCGCCCTTCACCTGGAAGACGTAGATGCTCGCGCCAACCACGTCGCCCTTGGCGTTGAAGCTCACTGGGAACCCCAGTATCCCCTTATACTCACGGGTGTTATGGACGGCTTCCAGCACCGCGGCGCGCGTGAGCCCTGCGGGGTTGTTCGCGGCGGCCTTCCTCATGGCCTCTATCAGGATCTTCGTTGCCTCGTAGCTCTGCCCGGAGAAGATGCTCATGGCGCCGTACTTGCCCTCGAACTTCTTGATGAAGCCCTCCGCCTCGGGCACGTCCTTGATGTCGCGGCCTATGGCTGTCACATACATGCCCTCGGCCGCTCCGCCCGCACCCGCGATGAGCTGGTCTCTCTCCTTGAGGCCGTCCCCCCCCATCAGCTTGGGCCGAAGCCCGAGTCCCACGGCCTGCTTGATGAGGGCCGCGGCCTGGGCGGGGTTCGGGAGCCCGAGGTATAGAAGGTCCGGCGAGACGGCCTTGACCATCGTCAGGATGGGCGAGAAATCCCTGTCCTCGGGGATTATCTGGCCCCGCGTGACCTTGACGCCTGCCTTCTCGAGCGCCGCTGCGACCTGATCGGCCAGGCCCTGGCCGTACGCGCCTTTGTCGTCGATCATGTAGACGTTCTTCGCGCCAAGCTCCTCCACCATGAACCGCGCTGCCGCCGGCCCCTGGGCGTCGTCCCTCGGGCATATCCTGTGCATGACCTTGTACCCGAGTTCGGTCAGGGACGGGTTCGTGGCCGACTGGCTGATGAGCACGAGACCGGCCCTCTGGTAGGTGGGCAGGGCAGCGTTGACGGCGCCGCTGTTCATCGGCCCCACCACGCCCAGCACGCTCCTATCCATGGAGAACTTGTCGGCCACGATGACCGCGCGCGACGGATCGCCTGCGTCGTCCCCGACAACGACCTCGATCTTCCGGCCACCCACACCGCCTTCGGCGTTCGCCTCATCCACGGCCATCCGGATGGCGTTGAGTGAGTCGAGGCCGATCTTGGAAAGGTCGCCGGTGAACGGCCCCGCGGCGCCTATCTTGACCGGCGGCAGATCCTTGCCGAAGGCAAGGCCCGCGCCGACGGCGAGGACGAGCAAGGCCAGGACCGCCAGGCACACCGCGCTGCGACCGCCTGCAGCCACCCTGGCCAGGCTCATCTTCGTGCTCGTCCCCGTCCTCGTCCCCGTCCGCATCCTCATCCTCACTCTGCTCTCTACCCTCTCCTCGTCCCGACGCGAAACCACCAGCTTCATCTCTCCTCTACCTCCTTATGCCTTGTCACTGGACTATCGGCACGCCCCGATCTGCCAGGCGTCTTGCCCACTCATCAAGCCCCAGCCCTCTCAACGTGGACGCGGTCGGGACCCCGGTCGCCACATCCCATCCCCTGGCCTCGTAATACTCGTCAAGCATCTCGTCAAGGGCGACAGTGCTGCCGCTCGTGGCACCGCACCCGGCGGGCATCGGCTCCTCCCGAAAGCGCCTCGGGAGGGTGTCGTCCGCCCTTCTGACCCCGAGCGCCGTGATGAAGCATCGCTCGAGGTTCACGATGCGCTCGCACGCCGCCTGCACCTCCGCCCCGTCGAAGTCGAAGCCGGTGGCGGCCCGCAGCATGGCGGCCGCGTCGTCGAACGGCAGGACCTCCATGTTCACGATGGTGTTCTTGCACGCATCGAGCGAGTCGGCGAGGGCGCATAGCTCCTCGAAGTGCCTTACGACCCGGCCCTTCCCCCTGTGCTCCAGCCTGAAGGCGGACTCCCTCGCCCCGAACCTTCGCATCCCCGCCTCCGCGTCCTGCGTGAACTCGAAGGACGGCTCCGACCGGAGGTGGTCGCCGCCGCGGCTCGCGACGGCGTTGCCCAGCGCGTAACCCTTGACGCCCCTGGGATCGGCCATGAAGATCTCCAGGCCCTTCACGTGCATCGCCAGGTCCTCGCTACCCCGGCCGATCTTGCGCGCCGCTGCGCGGACGCCGTCTGCAAGGACGTCCCCGAAACCCTCGCGCGACGCGATCTTGCGGACCAGGGCCTGCAAGGCGCCGACGTTTCCCCAGGTGAGGTCGAGCCCGTCGGCCTCCTCGCGCGAGACCATCCCGCGCTCGAAGCACTCCATGACGAAGGACACGCACTCCGCCGTGGCGATGGCGTCCATCCCGGCGCGGTTGCAGATGTCGAGCGTGGCGAGGCCTGCCTCGAGGTCGCCCACGCCGACCCGCGATGTGAAGGCCGCGAGGCCCTCGAACTCCGGCCCCTCGCTTCTGAGGCCGGCGTAAGGTCCGGACTTCACCTCAAAGAACCTGCTGCACGGGATGGTGCACGAAAAGCATGCCTTGCCTTTCACCCTGAGGCGGGCGGCAAGCCTCTCGCCGCTTACCTCGGCGGCGTGCTCGAACCTCCCCGTCTCGAAGTGGCGGGTGGCGAGGCACCCGGCGGCGTTGAGGGCTGAAACGAGCCTCGTGGTGCCCAGGGCGACCCTGGTCCTGTACTCCGGATGGTTCAAGATCCGGGCATCCAGCGCCCTGATGAGGTCGAGGAACTCCTCGGGACGGGTGACCTCGAGGGGCCTCGTGCCGCGAACGACGATCGCCTTGAGGCCCTTCGACGCCATCACCGCACCCATCCCGGTCCGTGCTGCGGCGCGCACGAGGCTGCAGAAGATGCCCGAGAACCTGACCCCGCGCTCGGCGGCCGGGCCGATGCATGCGACCTGCGCGCGGCGGCCGTGCCGCGCGAGCAGCGCCTCTTGCGTCTCCCATACGTCGAGGCCCGCGAGGTCCGGGGCGGGAACGACCTCGGCTCCGTCGTCGGATATGAAGAGATACGAAAGCCTGTCCCCCCGTCCGCGCACGATAACCTGGTCGTACCCGGCGAACTTGAGCTCCGGGCCGAAGAACCCGCCGGCGTTGGAGTCCCCGAGTATGCCGGTCTGGGGCGATTTTGAGGTGAAGTTCACCCGTGCAGCGCCGGGGAAGAGCGTGCCGTCGAGGGGGCCGACTCCGACGATGAGGACGTTGTCCGGGGACAGCGGATCGACGTCCAGGTCTATCTCGCGAACGAGCCGCGCGACGTTGAGCCCGCGTCCGCCGATATACTGCCTCGCATCCCCCGTGTCGAGCGCCTCTGTTGAGACCCCGTCTACGCCTCCGCCCGCACTGAGGTCAACCTTCAGCATTCTTCCTGCATAACTGAAGAATCTCATGGGCCCTTGCCTCCTGCCCTGCCCTGCTCTACCCCGCTCCGACCTGCCTGGCACTGCATCAGCTATTCCGACTTAGCCGTGGCCCCGGGCCGCGGCGGGTCGGCGGATTTGCCTGATGTGCAGCCCGCGCCGTGGGTTTGCACCCGGTCCGCCGCGCCGGCGAGACCGTACGAAATGGCCCCGGTGGGGCACCTCTTCACGCACTCCGGGTCCCCGCCGCAAAGGTCGCAGATGAGCGGCGCCCCCGTCTCGGGATGCAAGGTGATGACGCCGAAGGGACACGCGTCCGCGCACGCGCCACACCCGCCACACAGGGCCTCGTCCACAACGACGCACCTGGTTTCAGGGTCCCGCGAGAGGGCCTCGTCGGGGCATGCCTCCACGCACCTCGCGTTTCCGCACTGCCTGCAAACGAGGGGACGGTCGATGCCCTCTTCGTCGATCTTGTCCACGTGTATCCGCGACAGCCGGTCAGAGAACTTCCGCTCGTGCGTGAAGCTGCAGATAAGCTCGCACGCCCGGCAGCCCGCGCAGAGCTTTTCGTTCACGAGCATCCTGGGACGCAGGCCGCGCGGGCCGTGCCCCGTCCTTCCCCCACCCGCCGATCCGCCGACCCTCTCGATGCGGAATATGACCATACCGTTTGGATCAGGGCACGCGACCCGGACGGTGTCCGAGAGCCAGCCGTTGTCTTCGACGATGTTCCGCTCCTTTGCCGGGAGCATCGGAAGAATGCTCTGGAGCGCCCACAAGCACATGTACTTTCCGTCAGGGATCGTGATGCGCCCGCCGCTCACCTCGAAGTAGTCCCCGACATGCATCGGGAGATCACAGAATCCCCGAATCTCGTCAACTACTACCCTGAGATCATACATCGCCTTCAGCGCCTCCAG
>DKEX01000097.1 GCA_002452295.1 Firmicutes bacterium UBA6811
ACGGGGTTGAGGAGGGCCAGGCGAGACTCGGGCTGCACCTTGGACGAGTCGAGTCCGAGATCGGCGAGCTGAAGACCGGCCAGCTAAGACTCGAAACCCGCCTCGAAAACGAAGTCATCGACAAGATCCGCATTCTGTTCGATGCGTTCCAGTTGCACGAAGAGAGACTCGAGCGCCACGAGGAGAGGCTTGAACCCCATCGAAAGCGGACCTGATACTACCTCCGCCGACACCCGCTTCCTCATCACCCAGGTCGCCAGGATTCAGAGGCTTGCAGAGCGACGCGCCCATTCTCGCGTACACCCACCTCTCTGACAGACCTCAAAGAGGAGATGTCGGGCTGATCTTCCGCGGCGGCCTGCTTCTCGATGTCCCACAGCCAATCTTCGAGATCTTCTTCAGAGATGCCCGATAGACCAGGGAGATACCGGTAGAGGATTCCGGAATGTAACCCGCGCTTGCCTTGAAGGTCAAGAAGCCTACGCCGTGAGCACTTGGGCCCGTCTACGAACCTGACAAACCCAACACGCTCCAACTCACCCCGGGGAGGATCCCCGCCGGAAAGCGGGTCATCCCAATCCAGGCTCGTGCCTGCATCTATGACTTCCTTCCGCTCCAAGGGCTTCACCTCCTCCACTCGGAATCTCAGTGTAGCCTCATCACTCCATAGCATCTCGAAGGGCAAGTCCATCAGGTGGCGCGGCAGCGCGACACGGGAATGGAATCCCTTCGGCACATGCCTTACGACGATATGCTGACGCGCGCATAAGTGATCCCGACTTTCCCTTCGCAAGGGGCAGCGGGCGCGGCTGCCACTGTAGACGTTGATACGCACGTTCGGCTGCCCTGACAGTTGCGCCGGGTGGCTCCCCTCCCAGCCTACCCTCACGATGATAGCCTCAATGGGCTTCCCCTGGTGTCTACGGTCGTCCTCGCACAGGCGTTCCCATCATGATGCCGCTCGCGACGCGCCGCCTCAGGGCCCCAGCCTGAGCGGGCTTTCTCGTTGCTCCGGACGACCCGTTCGTGACAGGCACGGCTCTTGCGATACGTGTCCCTCCGACGGCGGTTGGTCGCATGTACAAAGACCGCCATGAGCACGGATTTGTTAACACGCGAGGAGGGCTAGTGATGCTGCACCGGCGGATGGTCCTTGCGATATTCATCGGATTCCTTGTGCTTGGGTGCGCGGCACCAGCTTTTGGGGGCTCCCTCACTGTCTATAGATTGGAGCCATCCAGCGAATGGGTTGAACTCCCGCCGGTTAACCCATACGCCACGGCGGTGAGGGGGAACCCCTTGCAGGGATGGGGATGCGCCGGGACCGTGTCCCTGCCGGTCAGGGCGACGGCCACCTTCGAGCCGGATATGCGCAGGGCCGAGATCACCGTGGACTTCATCCCGGTGTCCAGGGACATCCGCCCCAACGACGCCAGGCTCTTCATCGCGCCGCTGGGCAGGCGCCTCGAGTGGCGGGTCGCGATAACGGTGAGGAACCCCAACGACATCGCCATGAGACAGGTGAAAGTGCGCGATGAGTTCGGCCCGGCGTTCCGCGCCACCCTGGCGGGAAGGCCGCAGGGGGACGCGCGCATCGAGGGTGACGACCCCAGGGGCCGCCTGCTCCTGAACCCGACCCTCGTCTGGGACATCGGGGACCTTGCGCCCAGCGAGGCAGCCAGGGCCGAGGTGACTGTGGTCACCGGCCGGGACGGCCACGGAAGCCAGCACTTCACGCGCGAGGGGATCTACTCCATCGACACGGGCGCCCGGCTGACATACGTCCTTGCAGGACAGTCCCAGATACGAAACGCACCCCCCGGGAGCGTCATCGCTCGCAAGGACGCCGACGCCCTGCGCGGCGACGGGGCACCGTTTGATGTCCCGGCCAGCCCCATTGCAGGTGAGGGTAGCCCGGGACCCGGATCAGGGCCTGCGGTCCCATCCGTGTCACCCATAGTCAGCAAAGGACCACAGGTAGGAGTGGTCATGAGGCGAGTGAACGAGGAGGGGGGAATCGGCGCCCGTGGCATCTCACGGCAGGGCGGGCGGTTCGATCTCGCGGCCGTGGCAGCGACCCCAAATGTCACCGAAGTCGGCACCGGCATTGATCAGAGATTTGTGGTTCCTCCGGGTGAATATGCGGAATGGGAGGTCAGTATCGCCATCACGAACTTGGCTGAGTTAGGCTGGTCTGAGTGGACCATGGCGATCACTTTCGGAGCTGAGCTGTCGGTGGAGGAGGTCCCAGGAACAAGGGACATAGTCCCTCCATTCCCGTGGTGGCCCTTTGACCCGGGTACCGGTGACCCGCTCGACATCATTCGTGACCCGACGACCGCGAAGGTAGACGTCAGATGGGGATGGTCGGGCGACTTCCTGTGCTTCATTCAAGGCACCCGCGCCGTGGTGAAGCTGAAGGTCTATACCACCTCGCCTACCGGATATGCGCCGAGTGAGCTTGACTACATCTTCAGCCATTTCATGATGCTCCACTTCCTGCCTTATAATGGCATTCCCGCTACCATCAGGCTTGATGCGATATACATACGGTCCGAGAGCGAGGCGCACGCGGACATCGCGCTCAGCGCCACCCGGCTCGACTGGCGCGTGCGCAAGCCCGGCACATACGCGTCCATAGCTACCGAGATGACCTTCGCAGGCACCGGGAACCTCTCGGTCCAGTTCGATGATTTCGCAGACCTGGCGCGCCAGGATGGCGGAGCAGCGATCATCGCGACCTGGTATGGTTTCGGCCAGGACCTCGGCGCGGTGGAATCCTCAGGCTGGATTGTAGCCGACGACCTCAACCTGGACAGTAATTCACGCGGCCCGATAGCGCTCGATCCGACAACCCCGACCACGCTCCGGATGTGGTCGAAGATAGCCGTGGGCGAGGAAGACTCGTCCTGCGAGTACGAGGATGTGGGGGTGATCACCTTCATCGTGAGCAACGGCGGGCCCTGATAAGGCGTGATGTGGCAGGGCAGACCTGTGCAACCCGTGTCGGGGGACAGGTGAAGCGGCGGTCTGGGTAGGCCCAGCCCATCGAGACAGGTGGCCAAATGAGTACAGCCTTGGGCTCCGGGAAGGGCTACGGGGCATGCCAGGACCAGGGTCTCGGGACGGGTACTCCGAACCCGCCGCGAAAACCAATGTGAGATCCAGGATGTGCCGAGGTCGATGAGACCTCAGCAAAGAGAAAAGGAGGCTGAATGCCTAACATGAAGAGAACCATTTTGCTACTCGCGTTGATGGCGGTTATGCTGGTGCCGGTGGCCGCCCTTGCGGCAAGCCCCGGTGTCCCTCTGCCGGCAAATGCGATCGAGGTCGAGACCTGGAAGCTCGTTGAGGGCCAGTGGGTCTCCCAGGAAACGGGCAACATCGAGGCGCTGGCCCGCTGCTGGTCCAGCAACCCGGTCTTGGGTTCCTGCAATAAGGCAAGCTGGGTCGTCACGTTCACCCACCATGCCTCAGTGGCCCAATGGATAGAGTGGACCCTCAGCGGGTCCCGCTGGGACTGGCGGATCAGGAAGCCCGGGACGTACGCGGCCGACTGCATAACCGCCACGCTCAAGAGCAACAACGATGTTGCCATAGACTACGATGGTTTCGCGGACCTAGCTTACCTCGAAGCGGGCGAGGGCGTGAAGCAGACCATCGACACATACTACTCCTTCGGCGCGACTCTGGCAGAGGCAGAGGCTAACGGCTGGGTGGGGGCGTCTGCGCTCAACGAGGAGCACGACGTCATCGACGACAGCCAGGCGTTGCACGACGGGTTGAGCACGAAGCTCTGGAACAAGATCGTGGTGGAGAACTGCAACTCGTCCTGCGAGTACGAGGACCAGAGCACGATAACCATCTCCCTGACAAACCTGAAGCACTGGATCGATCCGGACACTGGCAACTTCAAGGCAGACCAGATTGGGTCGCAGCCGCCGACACCCTAGACAGTGGACACCCAGGCGGTGAGCCCGGTCAAATGGATCGCGCCCCAGGCTGAGCGGGGCCAGTAATGCACAGCCCGCGGCCCGGTCGCCTGGCAGACGCCATTACAAGCCCTTCCCGGCGGCCCTGTATCACCGAGTAAGGTGAGCCATACACGAGAGGATCAGGGGTGGCCAGGCAGCCACCCCTGATCGAACCGGAGAGGAGATTTACGAGGATGTTCCCCTGGCCAGTTTTATCATCTAGCATCGCCCGGTCCGGTCCGGACACGGGCCGGATCCGAAGACGCATACGGCGGGCGCTCGCTGCATCAGCCCTGCTAGCGTGTCTCGTATGGGGTGTGGCCGAGGCACAGATATCCATCAGCCTGACGCCGCTTCTTGTGGATCTCACAGCCGCCCCAGGAGAGACGAAGACGTTCGATGTGCTGCTGGTCAATGAGAGCAAAGTGGCAAGCGGGCATTTTCGCGTGTTCACCACTGACGTGGCCGAGAAACCCAACGGCGACTACTGTGTCGTTGAACCGGCCGGCGGCAAGTACTCTTGTGCCAAGTGGATAAAGCTTTCTGTGGATGAAGCCACCCTTGGACCAGGGGAAGGCCTTTTGGTAGCAGGAAAGCTCACGGTGCCCAGGGGCGTGTATGGCGGCAGGTATGCGGCGGTAGTCTTCGAACTTGCCCCGGAGAAACGCAGGGAGGACGCCTTCGCGTCCACGGAGTTTGTGCAGAGGTTCGTGACCGTGGTGGAGGTATCGATCCCTGCGCCGAGGGTGCGCAAGATCGTGAGCATCTCCGGCTTCACCGTCAAGGAGGCGCGCGATAACCCGCGCTACGCCAACGCATTGGGCAAGGACGCCTTGATCCTCGTGGCCGAGGTCAAGAACGAAGGCAATACGCACGTCTTCACGCGCGGCTTTCTGACCCTTAGGGACGGCTCCGGCAAGCGCCTGCGCCAGATTCCCCTCGGGGGCGGCCGCGGGCTGGTGCTGCCCGAAACAAGCGTGAACCTGGTCTCGGTGCTGCCAGCTGGGCTTGCCCCCGGCAACTACATCGCGGATATCGCGGTCAAGTATGGCGGCATGAGGCCGGCCCTGGCCAAGGTGCCTTTTGCGGTCGGCGCGAGGGATGCGAGGGCAAAGGGAGTCGAGGGCGAAGCGAAATTGGCGCCGTTTGGCGTGGAGCCTTCGGACATGGACATCACTTATCCGCCGGGCGCGGTGGCGGCCCGCTCTATTGTGGTGGAGAACAAGTCCGACACGCCCATCCACGTGGAGGGCAAGGCCTTGCCGCTTGTGTACGACGAGGAGGGCGAGCTTGTCCAGGACGAGTCCGCGTTGAACGCTGCGCCCGCCGATTGGAGCTGTGCGGGCTGGGTGGAGCTGCGGCCTGCCAGCATGGACATCCGCCCCGGGGGCAGGCAGGTTGTCCGGCTCATGATCAGCATTCCAAAGGACCAGGCAGGCGGCAGGTATGCGAACCTCGTGTTCACAGCGACGCCGGCCAGCGGAGCGACTGGCGAGTCGGGCGCAGCCGGTGCCGCTGGTTCCGCAGGGGCGGGCACAGGGGGTGCGGCAGGCCAGGCAGGCGCTTCCGGTGTGGGCAGCACGGCGGCGGTCCCTGCGTGGACTGGCGAGGCCGGCACTGTGGTCTTCCTCACCGTGGGCAAAAAGGTGGAGAAGCAGGCCGAGCTTGCGGAGATCAAGGCGGAGAATGGCGGCCCCTCTGTGGGATGGGTTTTCACCACCACCTTCAAGAACGCCGGCACGACTCACGTCAAGCCGCAGGTTGTGTTCACCATCAAGAAGCACGTCATGCCCGAGAGCGTCCCCGGGGTCGAGTATGTCGGCCCGGGATCGTGGAAGGAACTCGACTCGATAGACCTCGGCGAGCTTGATAACATAGTCCTTCCCGGCGGCACGAGGCTGCTGCAGGCAGGGTACTCGCGCCCGCTCGAGCCGGGCGACTACATGGTCGAGGTCACCGTGAAGTACGGCGGGAAAGTGCCGCTCTATGCGTCAAAGGAGTTTAGCGTGAAGCAGCCCTGACAGCCGCGCGCAACCCACCGGCGGGGACGGCCATTTGCTGTTTCGAGCCGAGCCGAGCCAAGCCAGGCCAAGCCGAGCTGTGCCAGGCCGGTCGAGGTCAGGCTGAGCTTGCGGGGCGGGGCTTGAGCTCCGGCCGAGTCTAGGCTGATTTGGAGGAGGAGTCACGGATGTTTGAATCGAGAGGTTTCGCACCGGGCGGGAGGAACCCGGCAAGAAGGTTGGGGCTTGGGCTCGTGCTGGCGTTCGTGCTGGCGGCTGTCATGCTAGCCCTGCCGCAGGTATCGCTGGCTGAAGATATCCTGGTGACCAACGTGTTCGACGGCGCCGACATCATAAGCGCCCTTCGCGACATCTCCGCGCAGACGGGAGTCAACATCATGGCCGACGCGACGGTGCAGGGGTGGGTCACGGTCGAGCTGCGCGACGTTCCCCTGGAGAAGGCGCTCGAGATGATCGTTGCGCCGCTCGGCTACACCTTCGTCAAGGTGGGCGACTACTACGTCGTCGGGTCGGCGGACGCCAAGAACCCGACGTTCCCGCTCCTCACCCGCACTGAGGTGGTCAAGCTCAAGTACGTGAAGGCCGAGAACGCCGCCAAGCTGCTCTCGGACTTCTTCGCCCCATATGTCAAGGTAGGTGCCGCCGACAACGTGCTGGTTGTCACGGGCTCGGCCAGCATGGTCCAGCGCATCATGGCGGACATCGCCCAGGTCGACCGCGCGGCGCCCCAGGTCATGCTGGAGGCGCTCGTGATGGAGATATCGTCCGACAGCGGCAAGTCGTTCGGGGCGGACTGGCGATACGAGGGTAGCGGCGGCGAGGTCGACCCGACGGTGCCTGCGTCGGGCTTCGTTGATTTCGTGTCGGGCATCTGGGGGGCCAAGTACAACGTCGCTGGCGGCCTCGAGCACATCATCGCGTCCATGAAGGCCCTCCTCGACTCTGGCAAGGCGCAGATCCACGCGACGCCCAGCATCGCCACGGTTGACGGCGAGCCTGCCGAGATATTCCTGGGCAAGGACCGCTACTTCACCGTGACGACGGGCAGCAACAGCGACACGTCGACGCGGCTCGAGTCCATACGGACGGGCATCTCCCTCAAGTTCACGCCGCGCGTGTCGGAGACCGGCGAGATCCTGGTGAAGATAGAGCCCGAGGTGAGCGACGCGGTGGAGACCGCCGACGGGCTGCCCCTCGTGAACAGGCGCAAGGCCTCGACGTCCATCAGGGTGAAGGACGGAGAGACCATAGTCATCGGCGGACTGAAGCTGAAGTCCGAGTATGAGACGAAGTCCAAGGTGCCGCTCCTCGGCGACCTGCCGATCTTGGGCCTGCTCTTCAGCAGCACCCGTAAGGCGTCCACCGAGACCGAGGTCGTCATATTCATAACGCCCAGGATCATGCCGCAGCACTGACGCTGATCCGGACCGGGCCGGACCACGCGAGCCGCCCCGGCCGGGTAGAGCCGTGGCGGGCTGGACCAGGTGGGGTCGGCCGTGCGGCGCAAGTGGCTCACGGTGCGGGCAGCAGGCAGCGGACAGCACGCGGGAGGTGCAGGTGGTATCAGGAGTGTGGGCCTAACCAGGGAAGGAAGGAGTGTGGCCAGGTGGATGCGAGAATGAGGCGCCTGCGATGGGCGCTTTGCAAGGCCATGATGGTCACCCTGATGGCGACGGCGGCGGTTGCGGGCGCGGGGGGAGCCTGCCCGGCCGGCGCCGAGGACTTCAGTTTCGTGGACCCATTCGGGTTCGCGGACGCACGGCTCATGGGCATGGGCTACTCGCACGTGGCGGTGTGGGACGCACCTAACCCGCTCTACTCGAACCCCGCCTCGTTCGGGCTATCGAGGGAGCGGCTTGTCCTCACGTTCGGGGCGGGCTGGGGCGATAGCCCCGCTGCGGACAGCTTCAAGTTTGTGGCGGTCTCCGACGTGGACCGCGGCGCCGGGGCGGGCGGGTTCGCGTGGGGCCAGTATAAGTGGCACGAGGGGGACGCGCTCCTCTCGGGCAACACGTTCAACTACGCTGTGGGCAAGCGCTTCGCCGACTGGGGCGCTCTCGGGATGGGCCTGCGTTACCTGTGCGGCAGCGGAAGTAGCGGCGGCAGCCGTGGCGGCAGCGTTGGCGTTGGCGGTGGCGGCAGCGGTGACGGCGGCGGCGTGAGCGTAGCGGGGGTTCCCGAAGACGAGCTCCGCTGGCGTGGGCTTGCCACGGACGCCGGGCTATTGCTGAAGCATAGCGCTATTTCGCTCGGCGTCATAGCCCGCGACGTCACCGTGACACGTCTTGCGTTCGAGGACGGCATGACCTTGACCGTCGCGCCGAGCTATTCCGCTGGCTTGAGCCTGCGGCCGACGGCGCGCGCGGTGTTCGCCGTCGATGCACACCGCGTTTCGCCCGATGGAGGCGACGGTGGGCACGAAATCTACACGGGCGGCTTTGAGGGCTGGCTTTCGGGGCACATTGCGCTTCGGGGCGGGATCATCGTGGGGGACGGCGTGGACCGGGAGGCCAGAGCCTACACAGGCGGGATAGGCCTTCGGTTCGGCGATTTCGAGATGTCCTACGCGCTGCTCACAGCCGAGGAGCAGGTTAAGAGGCAGTGCATAACGCTGACGAGACGGTTCTGATTCGCGGGCGACTTCTCGGGATTACGCGGAGCGAGAGTGTGGGTTCTCGGGTCGCTTTGGGCTGGCGAGCCAATATGAGGAGGTCATGATGGGACGGTGCCGCGGGCAGTGCCGTCGCCGCCGAGTGAAGGTTCGTTAGTTCCTCCCAGTTTGCCAACATCTGGTGGGTTGCCGGTGTTGCACTCTCTCTTTGAGTCACCGGCAACCCTTCCTACTGCCGCTGGAGAAACAGCAAATGGCTTGCGAATTGTGCGCTGCGCAATCAGCCGATTATCGGCGAATTGGCCGCTGGACAATCAGCCAATTGCTGGCGAATTGTTCCCGGGATAATCAGCAAGCGGTTGGCGAAGCGACTGTTGATTCCCTTGGCTGGGACCGTCAGCTCTCGGCCGGAACCATTAGCCTTTAGCTGGGACCGTTAGCCTTTGGATGGAACGCCGTATCTCCTGAGCTTCTTATATAGCCCCGATCGGGATATGTTGAGCATCCTGGCAGCCCTCGCCCTGTTGTTGCCCGCGGCGCGGAGCGCTGCCATGAGAATGGCACGTTCGTGGGCGGCGAGGGAGTCGTCGAGCCCCGGTCCCCTGAACCCCGCGGAGACGTCCAGGCGGGAGGCGGGGGTGTCCCAGAAGCAGACCGGGATGTCCTCAGGGTGGATCTCGTCGCCGTCCGTAAGGTTGAGGGCCCGCTCCAGGACGTTCTCCAGTTCGCGGAGGTTGCCCGGCCAGGTATACCTCAGGAATGCGTCCATCACCGCTGGATGGATACCCTTCACGGACGTGTGGCACACCTTGTTGAGCTTCTTCAAGAAGCAGTCCACAATCTCGGGCATGTCCTGCTTCCGCTCACGGAGCGGCGGGATGGTTATCGTGATCACGTCCAGGCGGTAGTAGAGGTCCTCCCGGAACTCCCCCGTCGCCACCATCTCGCGGAGGTTCTTGTTGGTGGCCGCGATGAGCCTCGCGTCCACCGGGATCTCCCTGGCCCCGCCCAGCCGCTCGATGGTGCGCTCCTGTATCGCGCGTAGCACTTTTGCCTGGAGCATGAGGGGCATGTCGCCGATCTCGTCCAGGAACATGGTGCCGCCCGAGGCCTGCTCGAACTTGCCGGGCTTACCTTTTCTGACCGCCCCGGTGAACGCGCCGTCCTCGTACCCGAAGAGCTCAGACTCCATCAGGTTGTCCGGGATGGCGGCGCAGTTCACGACGACGAACGGCTCGTGTGCCCGGTGGTCTGCCTCGTGTATCGACCGGGCGAACACCTCCTTGCCCACCCCGGTCTCTCCGAGCAGGAGCACGTTTGAGTCTCCGCGCGCCGCCCGCCTGGCGAGGTTGCGCGCGGCGACGACGCCGGGGCTCGAGCCGATGATCACCGCGAAGGGGTCGTGGCTCTTCTCCGGGCGCTTCTCAACATAGGTCGCTGGCAGCATATCCTGAGCACCTCTCTCGGCTTCCAGATATGTCTCGAAGGCACCCCACCCTCGCGTTGCGCGACCTGTGAGATGCAGCGGACCTGCGGCATGCGACGGAACCGGATCGCCCGGCCGGCATTTTCAACGGCGTACCGGCGATCCGCCGGCCGGGACGGCGGATCGCTCCCTGTGGGGCTTGCACAGGCGTCAGGGCAACACTAACACAGTATGCAACGGGCCGATAACCTATGAACGGTTTCGACACTTCGACCTGCAAGGCTCATCGAAGAGTCGCGGGCGGATTCGGGTTTTCTCAAAGGGCCATGGGCCTTACGGGCACGGGGCGAGGCGACGGGGTTCATGTCGAATTCCTCCGTAAAGCCGGAATACCCGGCGGCACGATCTATCGTGCGATCGTGCCACCGGGTATTCCTACTTCTATGCTATTACATGCCTGTTATGCGCCAGTTACGCGCGCAGGTAGGGCTCGAGCCGGTGCCCGGAGCTTCGACGCGTGCGTACCTCGCGACCGGGTGGGCGCGCCGCACACCCTTGGCCCGCCCAGTCCGTCGCACCGTCAGTGGTGCGGGCGTTCTCTGCCACATCATGAGTCGAGAAAATGAAAACCGACTAATCTGGCTGGCACAGGCATGTTCCCGAGGCGTGCCTTCCAGGCAGCCCCAGAGATGCTCGTGGCGCCGTGGTCGGCTACACTCCAGCTTGCCGCAGCCTCAGTGTCCAGCCGCCGACTGCGGGTCATCGCTCCCACGACAGGCGTATTCCTCTGATTACAAAGGGATTATTCCACGCATGTCGGCAGAATCCTTCTTTGATTTAGATTAGTCGTGTCAAAACCAGAAGGGCGCGATTATGCCGGAGCCTTGCTGCTGGCGAGGCCGCGCCGGCTGTGCGATACAACTATAGGCCGCCCGTTGCTGGACATCTACCTTATCGCCCGGATTCAGCAGGTAAGATGTCCCGGGCCTCAAATGCCGATGCCGTAGGAGCTCGGCAGTCTACATAGGAAGTTGCCTTCAGTCCCTCGCAATCTTCTGGATAGCCAGGAGGCAAGCAGTCATGCCACGTACCGAAGGTTGCATGCCGAACGGCAGTTATCGAGGATCCGCGTCCTACTCAAGATCATCTATATGTCGGGTCCATGAACCGGGCGCGCCCCATCTGCCCTGCTCTGGCCCGTCTACAGACTTCGGCTCAAGGCCGATCACAAGCGTGCAGCCGAGCGCCTGGGCCATCCGTTCCAGGGTGCGGAGTGTGATGTTGCTTTCGCCTGCTTCCACCCTGGCGACCATCGATTGCGTGGTTCCCGCGAGTGCGGCCAGGCGTGCCTGGGTCATGTTTAGCGCCTTTCGGCGCGTGACGAGTTCATGGACGACATTGTAGTGCGGTGCCAGTTGATGATAGTACGTACGGACTTCAGGGTCACGGAGCAGTCTTCTTCGGACCTCTTTCCAGTCCATGCGAGCCTACCCTCCTTTCTCGGTCAGCGGTTTCGCTGTGGCGCGCGACCCACGATGCTATCCGTCGTTGCGCGGTCCGTGCCTCCTCTTCTGCGCCCGCCCAGGGTTTTCCTGCATATGCGTGAACGAGGACGAACTCGCTTTCCCTTTCGCGTAGGAGCATTATCCGGTGGAACGCGTCGCCTTTCACCCGCAGCTCGAAAAGCCATGGAGTCAGCCTGACAAGGCGGACGTCGCTCAGCCGATGGATGTGGAACCCGAGTCGGACCAGAAGGTCGAGGGTGCGGGTCAGCACGGCCTGGTCCCTTTTGGGTTGACGCAGAATGTAGTCCTCGACCGGGCTGCGGTGCGACCGCGTCTCGAAGAACCTGATCCGGGTTTCGGGGAGCTTAATGCGGTGGGCCACAGTATATCCTCCTCTCGGGGCAGCTATCGCGTATCTGCGATACCGCCACACTCAGGGACACGTCAACCCCGGTTCTAGCTGCAGCATCGGTCAAGGACGCCCTCAACCGAGCTGCAACAGGTCCTAGTTTCCGGAAAGTCAGAGCGGTACGCTGCTTTGGAGCCTCCGCCGGACCGGATTATCGTACATATCAGATACCACGACCGGCGGCGGGCGGAAACCCGGGCTTGAGCTGGAACATCGGTCTGCGAAGCCCTCAGCCGGGCTGCGGCGGGCCTCGATCCCGAAGGACTTAGGGCACCGCAGTGCTTTGCAGTTTCCCGTCGGCGGGATTATCACATGTACGCGATATTGCCCCGCATCGGGGAATACCGACCCCGGCTCCCGACCTATCGTCGCGCCCAACGTCGCCGGCGCCAAGTAGGATCCCGTCCGCGCCTTCCGAGGCGGTCGCCACGAGGTACCCCGACCTGGCCGCGCGCCTGTTCATCGCCTGGATGCACTCGATGGCTGCGCGCATCGCCGGGGACGTGCGCTCCGCGACGAAGTAGACGCTGGCGCAGGGGTATTCGTGCGACCTCCCGGCGCGCCCGGCCATCTGGACAAGCGCGGCCGCGTCGAACACCCGCTCGAAGTCGGCGTAAAGCACGACGACGTCGGCCATGGGGACGGTTATCCCGCGCTCCATGATCGTGGTGGTGACGAGCACGTCGATCTGCCCATCCTTGAATGCCTCGCGCAGCCGGTCGCGCTCGGGGTGGCCGGAGTGCACGAAGGCGACGCGCGGTGGGACATCGCACGACGTGCTGCACCCCCTCGCGAGAGAGGCTTCGAGCATGGCACACACCCGGCTCGCAAGCTCCACCGTGGGGACGAACACGAAGACGCCGTGCCCGTCGCGGACCGAGGCGTTGATGGCCCCGACCACCCCGGGCGGAAGGACCCCTTCCGCCGGGTGGCGGGACAGCCTCGAGACCGCGGCGTGGTCCTCGACCGGCGGCAAGCTTACCTTGATCACGACGGGGACAGGGAGAGGGTGCCCGTGGTGGCGGGCGGAGATCCTCACGAGAGCGACCCTCCCTCGCTCGGCGGCGGCAACGAGCGGCTGGTCGGGCGTGGCCGTCATGTACACGGTCTTGCCGCCGGGGCCCGTCGCACGCCGCAGGGCGTGGCGCAGCATCCTGCTGCCGCGGAACGGAAACGCGTCTGCCTCGTCGAGGACCACGAGGTCGAAGGCCTGGTAGAACCTGAGCACCTGGTGAGTGGTGGCGACCACGAGGTCGGCGTCCCGGTAGCGCTCGCGGGCGCCGCTGCGAAGCGCGACGACGCGCGCACCCGCCAGGGCAGCGGATATGCGGGGCGCGACCTCGGCCACCACGTCGCTCCTGGGGACGGCGAAAAGCACGCGGCCGCCACGTCTGAGGGCGAGGGCAATGGCACCAAAACAAACCTCGGTCTTGCCTGCGCCGCAGACAGCGTGCACCAGGCATTCGCTGCGCTCGTCCTCGGCCACGAACGATACAACGAAGCGCGATGCGTCCTGCTGCGCCTTCGTGAGCTCAAAGGGCAGGGTGATCTCGCGGGCGGCGGCCGAGTCGCTTCGAAGGTCCGGCGAGTCTGCTGGTGCTCCGGGAGATGCCGCGGTTGCCATTTCAGGTGGGGCTCCGGTTGCCACACGAGCTACCGTGCCGCCTGCTGCCTGGGTTGGCTCCCCGCCAGATGCCTGGGTCGCCATCCGGGGCACCGCTCCACTTGATACGCCCGGCGCGCTGGCCCCCATCGCAGCCGCCCCGGCATGCCCTGCGCCGGGTGCCCGGGCGCGCCGGGGAGCGTAGTACAGCGGCCGGCACGACCTTGCCTCTCCCATGGATATGCATTCCACGCAGCGCAGGCACTCCTCGCTTCCGCACGAGCTGCAGGACGCCTCGACGATGTCGCGGCCGCCGCATCTCACGCAGTGTGCGATCCCGAAGCGGCCGGTGGCGACGGACGGCTCCCGGCCGACCAGGCCCCGCAAGATGAGCACCTGGAGCGCGTCCTCGAGCGGTCCGGCGACCGGATGGCCGCGCTCCTCGAGGGCGCGCCGGATCTCGTGGTCGAAGAGGATGCGCCCTTCGAGGACGTCCAGAATGGCGCCGACGTCCTCGTCTGAAGGCATGTCCACGCCGGCACAGTCCCGCACTGTGACGCTGTCGGCCTTCTTGAAGGAAGTGGACCGAGATCGCAACAGCGCAGCCACATCCCTCCAGGAGAGCCACCAGTGGAGCCTGCTGGGCCCTTGAGCGGATTCATTGGTCGAAGGCGGCAGCCCGTTCGGCCCGCCCGAGGCGGCCGGCGCAGCGAGCACCCCCGATGCCCGCTGCGGACCCGGCATCGCCAGCGCCCTCGACTCCCCCGGCGGACCGGGCGGCCCTCCTGGTCCAGCCCGTTGACGAGGGCGGCAGGAGGGTGTGCGGATGGCCCCGAGCCGCGCTTCGAGGCGCGCGGCCTCGCGCTCGGCAAGCGCGACGGGCAGCGGGCCTCTCACCACCGTGAGGTGCTCGAAACCCGTCTCCGCGAGGACCGCGAGGTCCAGGAGAGGGTAATGGGAGACACCGACCAGTGGGGGGTCACCGGCTCGCGGTGTGCGAGCGACATACACGAAGTAAAGGGCACCGATCATGGGATCGGCCTCCTTCCGCCGGGGCGTAGACGCTCCCTTGAAGTCAGGTGGCTCTGACCGGATCTTCGCGGCCTCCTGCCCACCTCCTGCCAGAAAATGGCACATCACCCCGAAAACCATCCGTTTGGGTCAGAGGTGGCCCTGTCGCAGGAAGATCACACCTTTTGGCGATTGCGACGCTTCTCATCCAGGGTTAGCATGATGCCGGGAGGTCGGGCACGTGCCGGGCGGAGCCAGGGGGCTCGGGCTGGCCCGAGCGCCGGATGGTGAAACGGCCGGCCGCCTCGACCGCCGGGTCAGCGGTGGGCAGACCCCGAGAGGGGCAGTCCGATGCCGGGGGGTGATGCGATGATAGCACGATTCGGCCGAAAACACGCTGGAGCGCGGGTTTCGGGCGCTGGCGCCGCCTCTCCAGGCATATGGCCTGAGATCCGCACGGCGCTTGCCGGCTTCCTCAAGGAGGCGATGGATGTCCTGCTGCCCGAGGAGGAGGGCTGTGTGCTCTGCGGGCGGGTGGGCCTCGGGGGCATGGAGGAGGTCTTCTATGCTCCGATCTGCAGGGGCTGTCTGGGGCGGATACCCTTTGTACAGCCGCCATACTGCCGGGTGTGCGGGCGCCCCATGAGGGGCGCGGTCGCGGAGGGGGGCTTGCGCGGTGGCCCGGTCTGCAAAGACTGCGCCTCCGGGGGCAGGTTCTTCAAGGTAGCTCGGGCCGTGGGCGTGTACGACGGCGCGCTCAAAGACTTCATCTACGCCCTGAAATTCCGCGGCCGCCGGGAGCTTGCGGAGGGTATCGGGGTTCTGATGGCGCGGGTCGCCACGCGCGACAAGGCCATTAGGGGCTTTCAGCTCATAGCCCCTGTGCCGCTCCATCCGAAGCGCCTGGTGGAGCGAGGCTACAACCAGGCTGAGCTTCTCGCACGCATGGTGGGCTCATGCCTGGGCGTGCCAGTGAGGCCGGTGCTTGCAAGGAGCATCCACACCGGCGAGCAAAACAAGCTCGGGGGGCGCGACCGCCACGAGAACCTCCGCGGGGCGTTCACGGTGCCGCGCCCGCTGGAGGCGGCGGGGAAGAGCATTCTCCTCGTGGACGACGTCATCACCACGGGCGCCACGGCAAACGAGTGCGCCCGCGCGATCCTTCGGGCAGGGGCCGCCGAGGTGCGCGTTCTCGCCGCCGCCGTGGCGCCCCTCGAAAGGGAGTGGTTGCATCGAGCCTGAACCACTACCACAGTAGGACACCCTCAGCGCGCAAGATCGAGAATCGCCGAGCCAAACCGTCATTAAGTATGCATTAAGTGACGCGATCTAGAATAGGCTTGCAGGTCCCAGGGGATGGGGGTGCAGGCAGGACCCGGTTCCGATGGCACGCCACGGGTCAGCCTGGCGGCGGAGTGGTGTTGTGTTCTGCGGCGACAACGCGTATCGATCTGCGGACACATTCCAGGGATGTGCCACGGGTTTTGGTACTGATACCGGTACTGCGTCTGGCACTTGCATTCCGCATCGGACGACCGCGATGTCGCATCTTCTGGGTGTCGAGGTCATGCGGTGTCCGGCCACCGGGACATGTGCGATGCTGCGGACATATACCGAATCTGGGTGTGGAGCTTTAGTTTCGTGTACTGGTGACGGAAGAGTGTACAGCAGGCCGCACAGGTGTCACCAGGTGGAGGCACATGAGGACCGCACCCTAAATGCCTTGCAAGCGCCTGTTTGTGCGCCCCGGCGGACGGGTTGGAGCTTGGCGTGGACATTCGGCACGTTAGTTGCATAAATACATAAAAATCGGCGATGGTTTTATGAGCATCATAAGCATAGACGAAAACAAGTGCAGGAAATGCTATGCCTGCATAAGAGAATGCCCGGCGAAAGCCACCAAGGTCGAGGACGGCCGCACGCGTGTGATTGACGATATCTGCGTCGCGTGCGGGGAGTGCCTCGAGGTGTGCGCCGTCGGGGCGAGGCACAGTGAGGACGCCGTGCCGCTGGTGGAATCGGCCCTGGCCGACGGGAACGCCATCGCCGTCCTCGACCCGTCTTTTCCGGCGGCGTTTCCCGATGTTACACCGGGCCAGGTGGCGGCGGGGGTCTCGGCGCTGGGGTTCCTGGAGGTCCACGACACCTCGCTTGCCGCGAGGTGGGTCCTTGAAGCATACCAGGCTGCGCTCGCCGCGTCGGATGGCCGAGGCGGCGGCACTGGGCGCAAGGACCGCGATGGAGCTGATGTGTTTTCCGTTACCCGCCCGATCATCAGCTCAACATGTCCTGCCGTGGTGCGACTGGTGGAGAGGCACTACCCTGATTTCGTTGGCAACCTCGTTCCGGTGGCCTCGCCTCCCGTGGTGGCGGCCCGCGCGATACGCGGGACCCCTCGCAGCGCGGCGGCCTCCGAACAGCGGGGGCGCGCTGAAGCCAGGATCGTCTTCGTGGGTCCATGTATCGCATGGAAGGCCGAGGTGGCCGATCTCGGCGGCGCGTCAGGAATCGACGCCGTCCTCACGTTCGATGAGCTTGCAGCCATGTTTGAGTCCAGGGACATCGTCGCCCGGGACCTCACCCCCAGGCTCCTGGACGGCACCGTCGCGCCCAGGGAACGGTACATGGTGTTTGCGGGCGGCCTTTCGTGGCTGATGGGAATCTCGAAGGGCCTCTCCGACGAGAACCTCGTGATCGCGGCTGGCAGGTCGAGGTGCCTCGAGGTCATGGACGACCTCGCGCGGGGCGCCCTTACGCCCACGTTTGTTGATGCGTCCATGTGCCGGGGCTGCCTGGATGCGCCGTCGCTCCGCAGGCGGTCGTCCATCTCCGTGCGCAAGCGCATATCCCGGGTCTTCGCGTCAGGGGGCGGGGCACCTGCCGCGGACATTGCGGCGGGTGGCGATGACGGCGATCTGGGCCGGGTCGGCTTCGAGGCTGCGAGCGGTGCCGGTGGTCGCGTCGGTGCGGGCGGCACGGGCGAAGCTGGCGCCGCCGGCGGGACCGTAGGAACTGTGGGAACCACTGGAGCCGTGGGAACCGGGGAAGCCATGGGAGCCGCGGCAGCCGTGGCGGCCGTGGGAGCGGGCAACGGTGACGGCGCCCCGACACCGGACCTCGCGCTTCTCGAGCGAGCCTTCAAGCCGGGCGGCGTGAGGCTGCCCATCCCGAGCGAGTCCGAGATAGCGGAGATCCTGGCGTTTTCGGGGAAGCTGGCGCCCGAGGATCACCTCGACTGCGGCATGTGCGGTTATCCGACGTGCAAGGAATACGCTATCGCCGTATACCAGAACATGGCGCGGTCCGACATGTGCGTCAGGTACCTCGTGGACCGGCTCAGGGACAAGGTCGAGCACATGAAGGTCGAGCTCGTGTCGGTGAAGTCGTCGTCCTTCGACGACATATACGGCTCCAGCAGGCAGATCCTCGCCGCGAAGGACCTCGCCGAACGGGCCGCGAGGACAGGGTCCACCGTGCTGCTGCTGGGCGAGAGCGGCGTCGGCAAAGAAGTGTTCGCGCGGGCCATCCACGCCGCAAGCTCGCGCCGGCGCGCGCCGTTTGTGAGCGTGAACTGCGCGGCCATTCCCGACAGCCTGATGGAGTCTGAGCTTTTTGGCTACGACGATGGGGCCTTCACCGGGGCCGCGAAGGGCGGCAAGCCTGGCAAGTTCGAGCTCGCTTCGGGAGGGACCATCTTCCTGGACGAGATCGG
>DKEX01000054.1 GCA_002452295.1 Firmicutes bacterium UBA6811
TGTATGATGCCCCTCTCAGTTGGTGGCCCCGGGTGAACATGTTCAGTCAGAGGGGTTCGTGGTGAGACACACAGGCATGTACAGGGCTCTCTGGGAAGAGAGCGAACTCGCCGCCCGCAAGGACCAGGCCTGGAGGAGGCTTCAGGTTTGCGACCTCTGCGCCCACGAGTGCGGCGTTGACAGGCTCGCCGGAGAGCGCGGCGTCTGCAGGGCCGACGACACGGTGCAGATATCCAGCTACGGCCCACACTTCGGCGAGGAGGACCCGCTGGTGGGCACCCATGGCTCGGGCACGATCTTCTTCACCGGCTGCAATCTCCGCTGCGTCTTCTGCCAGAACTGGGACATAAGCCAGATGCGGGTGGGGCACACCGTTTCCGTCTCAGAGCTTGCGGACATAATGGTCGAGCTCCAGGACATGCGCTGCCACAACATCAACTTCGTGACCCCCACCCACTACATGCCCCACATCCTGGACGCCCTCGTCATCGCCTGCGAGCGCGGTCTGGAACTGCCGCTCGCTTACAACTGCGGTGGTTACGAGTCGCTCGCCGCGCTCAAGCTGCTCGACGGGGTCATCGACATCTACATGCCCGACGTGAAATACGCCGATCCTGACACAGGCCTGCGCTACTCGCACGCGAAGGACTACCCCAGGGTCGTGAAAGCGGCGCTGAAGGAGATGCACCGCCAGGTGGGGGACCTCCAGATCGACGAGGACGGCATCGCATGGCGCGGTCTTCTCGTCCGGCACCTGGTGCTGCCCGGAGGGCTCGCCGGGACGGCCGAGATCGTCCGGTTCATCGCCGAGGAGATCTCGCCCGACACATACATCAACATCATGGCCCAGTACTGGCCCGAGTACCGCGCCCGGGAGCATCCGCCCCTCGACCGCCCGATAACCAGGCGCGAGCACGAGGAGGCGGTACGGCTCGCCCGAGAAGCCGGCCTCCATCGGTTCGCCCGATAGAATTGTCCCGCCGCATGATAAGTCTGGTCGGAATCAAGCCCGCGCGGGCGGTGCCGATCCGGCGGCTGTGACTGCATAAGGCGCAACAAACGAGCGCGATCGCTTCCGAAACGAGCGCGCTCGTTTGTTGCTCGTTTCCGTGGCGTTTCATTGGGTCTTTGAGGGCATTGCCGGTCACAAACTGTCCCCGCCGCCGTCTCACCCATCACCCCGCACGTTGTCCCGGTCGTCACTCCGCGCCGAACTTGACCGAAAAATGGCCACCTCGACCCGTAGGGGACGAAAGGTGGCCTCGAAGTAGCCAGGTGAGCGGCCCGAGGTGGCCATTCTGTGGCCAACCCGGCGCGCCACCTGGCTGAAAATCGACCACCTCCGGCCGCACCCGCCGCGAGGTGGCCGAAAACTGGCCAGGTCCTGCGCCAGAGGTGGCTGAAATCCGGTCATCTGGGCCGACTCGACTGGCAGCCTTGTACGTCGAGTCGCCGTCGTAGAGTCGTAGACAAGGGGCCACGCCCTGGCCCCATCATCCGGCGCCCGCGCCGATGCCGAAAGCTCGCAGGACCATCACCGAGCCCATGCCGACCACCACGGATAGGAGCAGGCTTCTGGTCCGCGCTGCCACGATAAGAGTGGGTACCGAAGCCATGAGGTAGACGTTCCCGCCATGCAGCGCCAGCCTGCCGTCGGCGACGAGCACGCTCGGGGCAGCGAGCGATGCGAGCACAGCCACCGCCACATATGAAAGCCACCTCCTCAGCCACGGCGGCATCTGCTTGCGCGACAGGGCCAGGAGAGGCGCCGCGCGCGACAGGTATGTCACGGCAAGCATGCCCACCATCATCACGATCATGCCCGGCCTTACATCCACTGCAAATACACCAGCCTTCTTGCCCATCAGCAAAACTGACGCCCGGGCGGCGCGGCACGGCGTCGGTCGAGGATAGCCCCGGCGGCGGCCCCAACGACCGTGGCGGTCACCGTGCTCCATGCACCGAGCGGGGACGCAGCGACAGCAACGGCCAGGGCGCCTGCCACAACGGCCACCACCACCGACGTACGACTATTCACCTGCATCAACAGGAGACAGATGAACATCGAAGGCAGCGCGAAGTCGATCCCGAATCTCGACCCATCATGAACCGCCGCCCCGAGCGCCGCCCCTGTGAACGAGCCTGCCACCCACGCGATGTACGATACGAAGTTGAGCCCCGCCACCTCGCGCCAGTCCGCGGGCTCATCTGCCGCGAACCTGCCCACCGCAACCCCGTATGTCTCATCCGTTACCCCGAATGAGATGAGCGCCAGGAGGGGTCGGGAGAGATGCCCTAGCCTCGGCAGGAGGGACATGCTGAAAAGCACGTGGCGGAGGTTCACGAGGAGCGTGGTGCTCACCACCGCAACCGCGGTCGCGCCGGACGACACCATACCGCACGCGATGAACTGGGCAGACCCGGCGAACACCAGCACCGACATGAGCGTCGCCTCGGACACGGAAAGCCCCGCGTGGCGTGCTATCACCCCGTAGGCAAGGCCGATGGGCACGTAACCCACGACGATCGGGACGGCGAGCCTCGCGCCCCGCGCGAACCTCGCGAGCGCCGCGCCGCCAGACCGCTCCACCTTACTGCGTCTCACTGAACACCCTCCCTACGCGCCGATAGCTCTGTGTTTTCTGCGCAGGCATCCGTTTTTCCTGCTTGTGCGCTGCTACGGAGGCGGGCAAACTCAAAGGGCACCGGCTGTCGCACCGGTGCCCCTTGCCCGCTCACTCCTCCGCGTTCGCGTCCTCCTGCCTCGTCTGGGTCATCTTCTTCAGGATCCTCAGCTTGATCGGCAACCCGACCAGGGCGGCAGGGATCACCTATCTCACATTTAGAACACCTCTCCCAGCACGATGGTCTGGGACCTCTCCTGGCCGGTCGAGACAACAAGCACCGGAGCGCCCACAAGCTCGGCCATGCGTGTCAAGTACGCCTTGGCATTCGCCGGGAGATCCTCGTATGCTCCGACCGCGCACGAGCCCTCGGGCCACCCCGGAAGCTCCTCATACACCGGCTCGCATTCTGCGAACACCGCCTGGTTGGCAGGAAAGTCTGGCACGACCCGGCCCCTGTACCTGTACGCCGTGCACACCTGCACAGTCGGAAAACCTGAAAGGGTGTCCAGGTGCGTCACGGCTATTCCGTCGAGGCCGTTCACGCGCACGGCGTGCCGCACGATAACGGCGTCGAACCACCCACACCGCCTCGGCCTGCCGGTAACCGTGCCATACTCGTGCCCTCGCTCGCGGATCCTGTCGCCGGTCTCGTCCCTGAGCTCCGTGGGCATAGGCCCCGCGCCGACACGGCTGGTATACGCCTTCGTAACCCCGATGACCTTCGTGATCTTCCTCGGCCCGACCCCCGTGCCGGGGGCGATGCCGCCAGCAGTGGGTGACGACGACGTCACAAACGGGTATGTGCCGTGGTCCACGTCAAGCATCGTGCCCTGGGCGCCCTCGAACAGCACGTTCCGCCCCCTGTCGATGGCGTCGTTCAGCAATGCTGCGGCATCGGTGACGTGGGACCTGATGCGCCCGGCATACTTCATGGCCCAGTCCATAAGCTCGTCCTTGGCAGACCCCTTCGCCCCGTAGACCCGCTCGATGACCCTGTTCTTGATGGGAAGCACCACGTCGAGCCTGGCGGACAGGGCGTCACGGTCAACGAGATCCACGATCCTTATGCCGAGCCTCGCGACTTTGTCAGTGTAGGTAGGCCCAATGCCCCTGCCGGTCGCGCCGATGCGCGCAGCGCCCTTCTCCTCCTCCTCGAGCTTCTCGATGAGGATGTGATACGGCATGATGACATGCGCCTTCTCGCTGATGCGGAGGCCGTCGAGGCTGACGCCTTTTCCCTCCAGGTAGTCCATCTCCTCCACAAGGTAGGCAGGGTCGACGACGACCCCGTTGCCGATAACGTTGATCTTGCCCCTGTAGAAGATGCCCGATGGTATCAGCTTGAGTTTGAAAACCTCGTCACCGATCCTGACCGTGTGGCCGGCATTGTTGCCTCCGGAATAGCGCGCCACCACGTGCGCGCGACCGGCAAGCAAGTCGGTGATCTTTCCTTTCCCCTCGTCACCCCACTGGGCTCCCACGATGGCTACTGCGGGCACGAAGCCCACCTCCCTCAATAGGCACGCTTCAGAAGCTCTGTAGCAGGGCCATTTGTCTATCCGTCGCCCCGGCCCCGCAGGGCCGCGACGCCATGCCTCCACACAGGAAGGCTCCCGCCTTCCACCGGGAGACACACCTCCGGGCCGAGGAACCGCACCCGGACCAGAGGTTTGCCTGTCCTGTTAGTTTTTCCCTTGCGCACGCCGGGCATGATATCAGAGCGGAGGCGATGTGTCAAGAAGCCGTCGGACATCTTGGTCGCCGGACTCCTGCGTTGTTGGACGTCTGCTATCGTCGCACGTCCTGTCCGACGTCCTCCGGGGTCTCGCGAGCGCGGCATGGGGCGGGCGCCCGCAATGCAGGCTGACCTCTGAGGCCCGCGCCACCCGGCCCGGCCTGCGGCGCTATTGCGCCTTCCGGAAGCGCTCGAGGTTCTCGAAGCGGGTGTACTCCTTGTGCCACATGAGCTCGACGGACCCGGTAGGGCCGTTTCGCTGCTTGGCCACGATGATCTCGGCGATGTTCTTCTTCTGGCTGCTCTTGTTGTAGTAGTCTTCCCGGAAGATGAACGCTACCACGTCCGCAGAGGTCTCGATCTCGCCGCTCTCCTTGAGATGGCTGAGCAGTGGCCGCCGCTCGGCCGCTGCCTCCACCGCGCGGCTGAGCTGGGCCAGGGCGACCACCGGCACCTTCAGTTCGCGTGCGAGGGACTTCAGAGACCGCGTGATCTCCGCGATCTCCTGCTGCCTGCTTTCGGTGCGCCCGCGCCCCTGGACGAGCTGCAGGTAGTCTATAACTACGAGCCCGAGGCCGTGTTCAGCCTTGAGCCTCCGGGATTTCGCCCTGATGTCCAGCGCCGTTATGGAGGGGCTGTCGTCGATGAAGATGGGAGCCTCGCTGAGCCGCCCGAGGCCGTATGACAGCCGCTTCCAGTCCTCGTCCACGAGCTGTCCCCTACGCAGCCTCTGGCCGTCCACCTTCGCCTCGGAGGAGAGAAGGCGCATGGCTAGTTGCTCCCTGGACATCTCGAGGCTGAAGATGATCGCCGGTATCTTCTCGTTCATTGCGGCGTGCGCCGCGATGTTGAGGGCAAGGCTGGTCTTGCCCATGGACGGCCTTGCCGCAATGATGATCAGGTCGGAAGGCTGCAGGCCTGTGAGCATCGTGTCAAAGTCCGTGAACCCGGTCGGCACTCCCGTGACTCGCCCCTTGCTCTCGTACAGCTTCTCGATGCGCTCGAAGGTGTCAACCAGGACGGCCTTGATGTCAGTGACCCCCTGCTTGCCGCGTTGCTGTGAGAGGGAGAATATCATCTGCTCGGCCTGGTCCAGGGCGAGCTCCACGTCCTCGGTGCCCTCGTAGCCGAGGGAGGCTATTGCCGTCCCCGCCCTGACCAGCGCCCGGTAGAGGGCCTTCTCCTTTACGATCCGGGCGTAGTATTCCACATTTGCCGCTGTCGGGACCACCCCCGCCAGCGTGGTTATGTAGGGGATGCCTCCCACCTGTTCGAGGCTTCCACGCCTGCGCAGTTGCTCGGTGACCGTCACCAGGTCGATGGGCTCTCCCCTGTCGTACATGCTGAGGATGGTCTCGAAGATGACCCTGTGGGCGTCCTTGTAGAAGTCCTCCGCTCCTACCATGTCGAGGGCCTTTACGATGGCGTCCTTGTCGAGAAGCATGGAGCCAATAGTTGCCTGCTCCGCCTCGGTGTTCTGAGGCGGGACCCTGTCCAGCCCAACTGCTGCCTCCATTCGCTTCCCCTCCATTTCTACCTGCGACGCAGAGCCACCCGGATACCGCTGTTACGCTGGGTCGGCCGGCCCAGCTCAGGGCACGGGCGGCAACGCGCCCGGAGCTTCCCAGGTGGTATTATTCCCACAATTGTGGCCACTATATAGTCGCGTGACGACCGGGCCAGATCTACACCGCAGGCGCCACGGGGCGCCCTGCATGCCCGGCATGCCTCGCATGCCCGGAACGCGTGGCGTCCTCGCCAGGAGCGACGGGATCGAGTGCGTCCCCGTCATGTGCGTCCGGCGACGCCCGGTCCTCACTATCGGAGCAGGCAACGCCCCTGAAGGTCCCGCCTTCAAAGACGTGTGCGAACACATCCTCGATGCGCTCCACCGGCACGACCTCGATCCCCCGGAGATCAGGAGGCACGTCTTTGGCATTCTCCGAAGGAACGATGACCTTCTTCATTCCCGCCTGCTTTGCGCCGTAGATCTTCTCGAACACGCCTCCGACGCCCTTCACCTTGCCCTGGATGGATATCTCCCCTGTGATCGCCACGTCCTGCCTCGCGGGGGTCCCCGTGACCGCGCTCAGGATCGCAACGAGGATGGCGCTTCCAGCGGACGGTCCATCTATCAGCCCACCGCCCACCACGTTCACGTGAACGTCGTAGTCCGCCAGGTCCTTCCCGGTGATCTTCCTGAACACCGATGCCGCGTTGAACACCGAGTCCTTCGCCATGCTGCCCGCCGTGTCGTTGAACCTGATGGCGCCCTTGCCGCTCTCCCGGGCAGGAAAGGCTATGGCCTCCATCTCGATGACGGTTCCCACGAAGTCGCTCACGCCGAGGCCGAACACATGCCCCACTTCGGACCGATCCTGCGCCTTCACCAGGATATAAGGGGACATGCGCGCGCTTCGGATGACCTCGAGCACATCCTCCTCTGTAACCGTGAGCCTGCGCGGCCTCTCGCCGGCACGGTAGATCGCGAGGCCCATCGCATCGGCCAGGATGGCGGTGGCCTTGCGGCCCTCGATGGTGTAGTCGCTGATTACCCCGGGCACCCCGGTGCCCAGCTTGACCTTCATCCGCCGCGCGGCGTCCTCCACGATCTGTCTGATATGGGCGCACGTGAGCGGCTCGAAGAAAACCTCGGCCGTCCTGGACCTGATGGCCGGGCTTATCGTCGATGGATCGCGTGTCGTGGCACCGATGAGCACGAAATCGGCCGGCGCGCCCTCCTCGAAGAGCTTCTTGATGTACTTCGGCACGTGCGGGTCTGCCGGGTCGTAGTACGACGAGTCGAAGCGCACGCGCTTGTCCTCGAGCACCTTCAGGAGCTTGTTAAGGAGGATGGGGTCCGTCTCCCCTATCTCGTCGATGAACAGCACGCCCCCGTGGGCCTCCGTGACAAGGCCCAGCTTCGGCTCGGGCACGCCGCTCTCGGCGAGATCCCGCCTTGCCCCCTGGTAGATGGGGTCATGAACCGAGCCCAGCAGGGGGTTGGTAACCTCGCGCGGGTCCCAGCGAAGGGTCGCCCCGTCCACCTCCACGAACTTCGCGCCTCTCGCAAATGGCGTGAACTTGAGCTTCTTGGCCTCTTCGAGGACTAGCCTGGCGACGGTGGTCTTGCCGACTCCAGGAGGCCCATAAAGTATCGCGTGCTGCGGGAACGGCGACGCGATCCTCGAGAGGAGGGCCTGCACCGCGCGCTCCTGGCCGACGACGTCGGACAGGCGCCGCGGCCGGAGCAGCTCCATCGCCGACCTTGCGAGCTTTCTCGCCTCCAACTTCTCGAGCTCCGCGTATTTCTTTAGCGTGTGCGCGTTGTCGGCGGGGCCGTCCTCTTTGAGGATCTGCATTTTCACCTCGCGGACGTATTCCTCCTGTTTCTTACGCATCCGCTCGGCGATACGCTTTTCGAGCCTTCCCTCCACCTCGCGCCTGGCCAGGATATCCGCGACCTCGTCCTCCACCTCGTTCATCACGTCGCGTATGTCCTTGCCCGGAGGAACGCCCTCGATGGTCGGATCGTCGAACACGAGCCGCTCGAGGGCGATCACCCGGTCGCGCAAGGACTCGGACTTCATCAGCTCCAGCGCTTCGAGCTTGCCAGCCTTCAGCACGAGCTTGTCGGCGCCGTAGATGTGGGCGAGGATGCCCATCAGCGCCGCGACCTGCCGCTCGATCTCGTCATCTGCGTCACCCGATACCGTCGGGTGCGCCCCGAAACCCTTGAAGATCCTTGTTATGATGCCATTCATCCGCCCAGGTCCCCTTCCGACTGCGGCTCCACGTCGATCACGACTTTGCCGGTTACCTGCGGGTGGAGCCTTATCGGGATTGTGTACGAACCCACCGCCTTGATGGGATCAGAAAGCTCGATCTTCCTTTTATCGATCTCGACGCCCAGCACCTCTTTAATGGCGTCCCCAACGTCCCTGGCCGTAACCGAACCGAACAGGCGGCCCCCCTCGCCGCTCTTCCGGCGGATGGTGATACCACCCGACGCAAGCTCCCCTGCGACCTTGCGGGCAAGTGCAAGTTCCTTGTCGGCCCGTTTCTCGATGGTCAGCTTCTCCGCCTTGAGAGCCTTGAGGTTCCGGTCGGATGCCTCGATCGCAAGCCCCCTGGGCATGAGGTAGTTTCGAGCGTAGCCATCGGCCACCTTGACAGTATCGCCTTCGCACCCAAGCCCCTTGACATCCTGTTTCAGGATCACCTTCATGTGCCCTTCCCCCCGCTCTCTAAGGAAAGCTTACGAAAGTCGAACCACGCGTCGAAAAGACCGACCCACGACAGTATCTGGAGCACGATCGGGTTCAGGAGGGCAAACACGCCCAGGAGCACCCTTACCGCTACGCTAAGCCTATACCGGTTCATGAAGAACCAGCACAGCGCTATGCCCTGCACCAGAAATATCGCCCCAAACAGCGACATCACGTTGGCGCCAGCCTTCCATACCAGCGGCATACCACGGGCCTCGCCGACCACGGAGAGGACGAGCCCCGCGATATACCCCCAGCCAAACGGCCATGATACCCTCCACCCTGCGAACGGCGGTATCTCCTCCATCTTGTACCCGAGCCTGCCGAGAACCAGCCGGGCAAGGAGGTAGTTGGTGCCGGCCACGCCTACGACGGCCATGAACAGCGACGCCGGTAGCAGGATCTTGGCGGTCTCGATGAGCTGCGACATGGATGCCTCCGCCTGCTGGAGCTGCGTCTCAGGCACGCCGAGGCTCCGGTACAATTGCACAGCGGAGTTCATGCTGTTCCGCAGCGTCTCCTCCATTTCTGCGAGGTTGAACCCACCAATCCAGGCGCCAAGCCCAAGTATAAACGCCATGGACACCGCCACCGCGACGCCGGTGATGACAAGCGTACGCAGGGGCGGAAACCGCCTGCGGATGCACCACGCCAGCGTGATGCCGATGATACCCACCTTTGTGAGAACCGTCAACCCTTGAAGGGGCCCCACGATCATGCTCGTGGCCGCGATGGTCACCAGGGTAGCCCACGCCCCAGCCTTCACGCCCCGCCTCACCACGAGCACCACAATCGGTAGCGGGTAGACCAGGGCGAACACGGGCACGTATGCATCGAGGACGCAAAACACCGTAGCGATTGCGATGAGAAGAGCGCTTTCCACCAGGGTTCTGGTGGCCATGGAACGGGGCATTACTTCACATCTTCCTCTCAGAAAGGTGCCTCTTGAGCGCGGAGAAATCGCCGTACCACATCTCGATTTCGTGGTTCTGGTCGATGTTGGCCTTGATCTTCTCCTTGACCTTCGCGTCAAGTGTCGCATAAGGGAGGCCAAGGCGCTTACCGAGAAGGTAACACCCCACGACGATGTTTGCAAGGGAGTCAGCGCAAGTCTCGTCGCTGGTCTTCAGCATGCCTTTGAAGAGCGATGAGATGCTCGCCACGAGCTCCGTCTTGAGCCACTCGATGGTCTTGAGGTTACGGGCGATATCCGCTCGAGAGATGGTCTCCCGTTCTCTGGCTCCAGCGCCTTCCACAAAAGCCATACGATCTCGTGCCCCCCTCTGCCCGGTCGGGTGATGGCGTTCGTGTCATCTATTCTCTAGTTTCGCGCGGTTCTCCTTCACCAGCCACCCAAACAATTGCTGCCATGACTGGCAGGCTCGCCGCGATGGTCGTCCCAAAAGCGGGAGGGGGTGCCCCCCCTCCCGCTAAGTACGAGCCTAAGGACCCTGGCCGCTCTGGCCCGCAAGCCTCCCCTTGCAGGACCTCGACCGGTTGCTACTCCGTAGTAAACGGCAGGAGCGCCACCAGGCGGGCCCTCTTGATCGCCGTTGTAACCTGCCGCTGATGCCTCGCACAGTTGCCCGAGATACGGCGAGGAATGATCTTGCCTCTCTCCGTGATAAACCTCCGAAGCCTTGCCACATCCTTGTAATCCACGGCGTCTATCTTGTCAACGCAGAAGCTGCAAACGCGCTTCCTCGACCTACGCCCCTTTTCGCGTCTCATGGTAGCTCCTCCTAAATCCCTTTTGGCACCCGGCAGCACTGTCAGAACGGCAGGTCATCGCCCGAGCCGGCCGCGTCACCCTCAAAGCCCTGCCCCGGCGCCTCTGTGCCACCCTGTGTACCACCCTGGGCGCTGTCTTTACTGCGGTCCAGAAACTCGACCCTGTCGGCCACGACCTCGGCCACCCGGCGTTTCTGGCCTTCGGCGGTCTCGTAAGACCGGATCTGAAGGCGCCCTTCCACGCCGACCAGCCTGCCCTTGGCAAGGTAATTGGCGCAGTTCTCCGCCTGGGCGCGCCAGACCACGATGTCTATGAAATCGGCCTCGCGCTCCCCTTGCTGGTTGGTGAACGGGCGGCTCACCGCCACCGTGAACCTGGCAACGGCAACTCCGTTCTGCGTGTATCGGAGCTCGGGTTGCTGTGCTAGCCTCCCCACTAGAAGGACCTTGTTCACCGAAATCGGCGCAGGAAGCCTCCCTATTCATTGGGAGGAGGAATGCGCCTTGCCTCCCTTCTTTGTTGGGTGCGGAAGGATAATCTTCCGCACCCCGCTCCCCGTAAGGGGCTTGTAACGTGCCGGGACGGACTCTTCGCGGCATCTCTCCTCGCCAATGTTATCCAGACTTGTCATGTCCAGCACACTGCTCGCAACACCCCAGCTTGCTGTTTAATGCTGAACGACAGGGCCTGAAGCTGGAGAAGCACCCCAGGGTGTCGTAACCTGGATAACGTAGCACCTTCAGTGCCTTGTCCTTTGGCTCCGGTGCTCAAGGCTGGTCAACCGTGAGGCTCGAGTTTACCTTTCACCCCAAGCCTCGGACTTCAGTCCGGGGTGGTTGACTACGAACACCACCTTCCGGGGTAGCGCCCGGGCCATTCTCTCAGTCGCCCTTTCTTACAACGAGGTGCCTTATCACCTCGTCGGTGATACGAAAAACCCGTTCAAGTTCTCGAGCGACGGCGGACTCGGCAGAGAAATCCATGATCGCGTACACACCCTCAGTGTACCCTGCGATTTCATACGCGAGCCGACGCTTGCCCCACCTGTCCACGTTGTTTACCGAGCCGCCACTCGCTGTCACAAGATTCTCGAACTTCGTGACCGTGGCGCTTACGGCCTCCTCCTCCAGGTCGGGCTTGATAATGAACATGGCCTCGTAATCGCGCATCTCGTTCACCTCCCTCTGGACTGATGGCCCCACGCTTCGCGTGGAGCAGGGATGACGCTTCGGCGCTCTTCGGACAATCGCCGTCCCCATTATAGCATCGGCAACCCTTGAGAGCAATCATACAAAGGAGTGATTCTCGCGGTAGCCCCGGCGGAGATGGGTTGCCGCTACCGCGAGGGCTCGCTGAACCGGAAGAGGATGATGTCTCCGTCCTCCACAACGTAGTCGCGGCCCTCCAGCCTGAGAAGGCCCTTCTCCCTGGCCTCGGCGAAGGATCCCGCCGCCGCCAGGTCATCGTGGCGGACCACCTCGGCCTTGATGAAGCCGCGCTGGATGTCTCGGTGGATCTTCCCCGCCGCCTCGTACGCCGTGGCGCCCCGGCGGACCGTCCATGCCCTGGTCTCTGGCCCTTTCGTGGTGTAGAAGGTTATGAGGTCGAGCACGCGATACGCTGCAAGGACGACCCTGCCAAGGCCGGATGACTCCATCCCCAGCTCGCGCAGGTACTCCGCGGCCTCGCTGCGGTCGAGGCCGAGAAGCTCCGACTCGATCCTGGCCGACACGGGGATGACCGGCACGCATCCCGCGGGATCCGCAGAGCCTGCCCGGTCGTCCGTGCACCCTGCCCGGTCTGCCGCCCACCGGGAGAGCGCGCTTACTCTACCGGCCGCATCGCATGGGTCGTCCTCGCCCGTGTTGGCAACATAGATGACAGGCTTCATCGTGAGCAAGAAGAGGTCCGCAACGTGCGCCCGCTCCTCCTCGGATGTAAGCGCGAGCCGCACGGGCCTTCCCCGCCCGAGCTCGTCCTTCAACCTGTCCATGAGAGCGGTCTCTTCCTCGTACTGCCTGTTGCCGCCCTTCTGCATCCTGGCCGTTTTCTCCCTGCGCTTCTCCACGGTCTCGAGGTCCGCCAGGATCAGCTCAAGCTCCACGGTCTCCGCATCGCGCACGGGATCGAGCTCGCCCGATACGTGCGGCACGTCGGGGTCCTCGAAGCACCTCACCACGTGAGCGATGGCGTCCACCTCTCGAATGTGCCCGAGGAAGCGGTTGCCAAGACCTTCGCCCCGGCTCGCTCCCTTCACGAGGCCGGCGATATCGACGAATTCCACCGCTGTGGGGGTGAGCTTCTCGGGCCTGGTGATTCTGGCTATGGCGTCGAGCCTGTCGTCGGGCACCGGCACCACGCCGACGTTGGGGTCTATCGTGGTGAACGGGTAGCTGGCCACCTGCGCCGCCCCGCATGTGAGCGCGTTGAAGAGCGTGGACTTACCTGCGTTGGGAAGGCCCACGATGCCGATACGAACCATCACTCCTCGCCCCCCGGCCGTGCCATTATCTGCTTGACGCTCTTCTCGAACCTGGACCGGCTCAGCATCACCACGCGCCCGCACCCAAGGCACTTGATGCGAAAGTCAGCGCCTACCCGCATGACCTCCCAATCGTAGGAGCCACAGGGATGCTGCTTCTTGAGCCGGACCACGTCTCCAAGATAGAACTTCAAGGGCTGCGCTCCCTCCGTTCCCGCCCGCTCCCACGAAGGCACCTACATTATGGCCGGGCCTCCGCCGGACAGCGGACCGGAGTCGCCGCCGCGAGGCGTCTCGCTCTTCTCCCCGTCGCCAGGCGCCGCCTGCCGACCCGAATCGGGCGGCGCGCCCTTCCCCAGAAGGACCTCCATGTGCGGGTAGGGGATGACTATGCCCTCGCGGTCGAAGACCTCCTTCACCCGTTTCCTGAGGTCGCGCTCGACGTGCCACTGCTCCATCGGCCTGGCTTTGGCAATGATGAGAAGGTCCACCCCTGACTCGCCCAGCGCACTCACCCCAAGCACAGTCGGCCCTTCCACGATGTCCGCAATCTCCTGTCTCGCCTTCTCGAAGTCGCGGGCGAGCACCTCGATGGCCCCGTCGATGTCGGTGCTGTAGTCCACCGTCACGCTGAACATGACCCGCATCGCGCTGCCCATATGGTTCGTGACCTGCGATATCTGCCCGTTGGGGACGATGTAGAGCTCTCCTCCGAATCCCCTGACGCTGGTGGTGCGCAGGCCTATCGATTCGACGATTCCCGAGACGTCACGGAGCGTGACGTAGTCTCCCACGGCAAACTGGTCCTCGAAGAGGATGAAGAACCCGTTGATGACGTCACGAACGAGGTTCTGGGCGCCGAAGCCGATCGCAATGCCCGCAAGCCCCGCCCCAGCCAGGAAGCTGGTGGTGTCCACCCCCAGCTCGCTGAGGATGGAGATGCCTGCGAAGACGTATATGACGTATCGCATCAGGCTCTTCAGAAGCGAGCGAAGGGTCCTCGCCTTGCGGTCGTCCATGAACCTTCTGTCTTCAGAGGTGCGCTGCGTTATGAGGCGGTCGATCAGCGCGTTGCTGGCCTTGACGAGGATGAAGGCAACAACAAGCGTTATGAGGATGCGCAGGATGGTGCCCCCCGCGCCCAGCGCCAGGTCAACGAGCTTGCTCACGGGGACCTCGCCCGAGAACGTCCCGCTAATAGTCTCGATCACCCCTTGCACGGCTCTCCCCCCTTGGCGTCTCCAGGTATGGTTCTTCGCCGGCGACGTCCCGATATCCTTCCGCAAGCGGCACACCTGCGAGCCCGTTGCCCCGTCCGGAGCGCGGGACGGCGAACGCGAGGCGTGCCATCAAGGTCCGGAAAGGGATGATCGCCCGGAGGGACCGCGGCGAAGAATCGGGCCGGGCAAACGAAAATCCCCGTCCTGAGCGGGCGGGGATGTTGCGCCGAAGCTGCCGGCTTCAAGTGCGTTCAATGCGCAACGTGGCGGCTCCGAACAGGTTTATCTCAAGGTGGTCGGGATGAACGTGTCCACGAGCCCGATGATAAACGCGGCTATCAGGGCGCCGAGGACCGTCACGCGCATCGCCGGGACAACGTACTGAGAGACGTAGATGACCGCGGCGGACACCAGGAACCCGACTACCCCTCTACCGAACGGAGAAACGTTTCTCCCTACGGCGGCCTCGATGATGTACCCGAGACCTGTTATGACCGCGGCTGCGATCAGGGCATTTACGAAGCTCAGGGTGCTGAAACCCGGCACTATGAGCCCGATGAACATGAGCACCAGAGCCGATACGACAAACCTCACGATGTGGCGCAGCCAGTCGCCCACTTGCTTTCACCCCCTGCGCTGAGATTGGCTTGATGCTAACCATAGAGTAACCATATCCTGCTACAATATGCGCACGGCGGGGTGATGTGGTGAACTCGCCTCAATCTCGACCGAGCAGGGTCTCCACACGGCGGCGGATCTCGTCGCGGACGCGCCTGAAGACGCCGAGCACATGGTCGGGCGAACCTTGCGCCCTGGCCGGGTCGTCGAGCGGCCAGTGCTCCCGCCTAGCGCGCCTTCTCGTACCGCGATCGCAGGATTATCGCGGCGAGGTCCACGCCGAGGACGAGCGCCAGGAGCACAAGCGCCGTCCCAAAGGCTATCGGCACCTGGGCCTCCGGGTGCGTTCCCTCGGTGACCAGGGCGTAAATGTGATACGGCAGCGCCTGGACTTCCTCGAATATGGACCGGGGCAGCCGCGCCGTGAAAAACGTCGCCGCCGTGAACATGATTGGGGCTGTCTCGCCGGCCACCCTTCCGACCCCGAGGATGCACCCTGTCAGGATACCGGGCATGGCCGACGGCAGCACTGCGTAGCGCACCGTCTGCCACCTCGTGGCTCCGAGGGCGAGAGACGCCTCGCGGTATGACACCGGCACCGCCAGGATCGCCTCCTCAGAGGCGCGGATGATGGTCGGCAGCACGACGATGCCCAGGGTGAGGGCGCCCGAAAGGACGGACACCCTGAACCCGAACATCTTCACGAACACGGCGAGGCCGAACAGGCCGAACACCACCGACGGGACCCCGGCCAGGTTGTTCACGCCGATCCTGATCGCCCGCACCACCGGACCCTGCCTCGCATACTCGGTGAGGTAGATGGCCGAGCCGACGCCGAGCGGCGTCGCCATCACCATGGCGCCGATGACGAGATAGAATGTCCCCAGGATCGCGGGGAGTATGCCGCCCTCCGTCATGGCGTTCCGCGGCATCTGGGTGATGAACTCCCAGCTTATGACGCCTATGCCGCGCACCGCCACGAATCCCACCAGGAGAGCGAGAAAGCCCAGGGCGATAACGAGCGCCGCGATCATGATCCCGAACATCGCCGCCTGGCGACGCTGGCGCTTCTGCCTGCGCACCCTTCCGTCGGCCTCAGCGGGCAGCGTCTTCGACGCCTGAGTCGCCTTCGCCACCTGCGTCGCCCCGGCCGCCCCAGCCGCCCCCGCCGCCTCGGCGGTCCTCGCCGCTGGTGCCCCTGCCGCCGCTGCTGCCGCTGGCGCTGCCGCGACCCCTGCGGCCCTGCCCGAAATCGCCCCTTCCGTCATCGCCGGGTCCTGCGCACCTCTTATCATCCTCCAGCCACCTTCCTCTGGAATCGCCTCGTGAAGCTGTCGGCCACCATGTTGAACGCGAGAGTCACCACGAAAAGCACGATCGCGATGGCAAAGAGGGCGTGATAGTGGCTGCCCCCGACAGGCGCCTCGCCCATCTCCGCCGCAATAGTGGCGGTCATGGGCCGGACCGGTTGAAGGAACGATGTCGGCACCACGGCCGCCCCGCCCGCGACCATGAGCACGGTCATGGTCTCGCCGATGGCCCTGCCCATCCCGAGGAGGGCTGCGGTGACAATACCGGACGACGCTGCCGGGACCAGGACCCGGCTTATGGTCTCCCACCTGGTGGCCCCAAGCGCGTACGAAGCCTCCCGGTAGGTCCCGGGGACCGCCGAGAGTGCGTCTTCCGCGATGCTGACGACGGTCGGGAGGGCCATGATCCCCAGGATGATGGAAGCCGTAAGCGCCGTGAGGCCCGTTGGAAGATTGAAGACATTCATCATCAGAGGCGCCATTATCTGCATTCCGAAAAGCCCGTACACTACGGACGGTACCCCAGCCAGGAGCTCGACTACAGGCTTGACTATCCCGCGGACGCGTCCTGGCAAAATCTGCGAAATGGTGATAGCTGAGGCCACACCCACGGGTATCGCGATAGCCATGGCGCCCACGGTGACGAGGAACGACCCGGCCATGAG
>DKEX01000017.1 GCA_002452295.1 Firmicutes bacterium UBA6811
GACGTGCTCATCCCCATGTTTGAAAGGGAGACCGGGTACATAGTGAAAACCATCGCCGTGGGCACAGGCCAGGCCCTCGCGCTTGGGTCGCGCGGCGAGGCCGACGTGCTGCTGTGCCACGCTCCTGCAGCCGAGATGAAGCTGGTGGAGAGCGGGGACGTGGTGAACCGCAGGCTCGTCATGCACAATGACTTCATAATCGTGGGGCCGGCGAGCGACCCGGCGGGCATGCGGGGCCTTAGGTCCGCGTCAGAGGCGTTTGCGAAGATCGCCAGGGCGGAGGCGGTTTTCGTCTCGCGCGGCGACGACTCCGGCACCCACAAGAAGGAGAAGGAGATCTGGGCGAAGGCGGGTGTGAAGCCCTCGGGTCGCTGGTACCAGGAGTCTGGCTCCGGCATGGGGCAAACCCTGAACATCGCGTCGGAGAAAGAGGGCTACACGCTCACCGACCGCGCCACGTACCTCGCGCTCAGGAAACGCCTCGGCCTCGACATCCTGGTGCAGGGCGACGGGGTGCTGCTCAACATCTACCACGTCATGCAGGTCAACCCCCAGAAGTTCGGCAAGGTGAACGGCCCGGGGGGCCTTGCTTTTGTGGAGTTCATGGTGGCCGACAGCACCCAGAAGGCCATAGCCTCGTTCGGCGTGAAGGAATACGGCGAGCCGCTGTTCGTCCCCGACGCGGGCAAGAGCGAGGAGGAGCTTGGGGGGTGAGGCACGGTTGGACCTCGTAGTCGAGGGCATCGTCAGGGCGTTCTGGCTCCTTGTGAGGGCCGACCGCGAGGTGGTGCGGATCACCCTGCTCACTTTGCGGGTGTCGGGGCTTGCCACCCTGATAGCCGTGGTCATCGGCGTGCCCCTCGGCACGGTGCTTGCCCTTTCCACGTTTCGCGGGCGGCAGGCCGCGGCGAGCCTGGTGAATACCGGCATGGGCCTCCCGCCCGTGGTGGTGGGGCTCTGGGTGAGCATCCTGCTGTGGCGGTACGGGCCGCTCGGGTTTCTCCACCTTATGTACACCCCTGCCGCAATGGTCATAGCCCAGGCCGTCATCGCCACGCCCATCGTGACCGGGTTCACCATGGCCGGGATAGGCCAGCTCGACCCGGGGGTGCGGCTGCAGGTGCTGTCGCTCGGGGCGTCGTCGTGGCAACTCCTCTGGATCCTGCTGCGCGAGGCGAGGCTCTCGGTGGTCGCCGCGGTGATAGCGGGGTTCGGCGGCGTGATATCGGAGATCGGCGCATCCATGATGGTGGGCGGGAACGTGATGGGCCAGACGCGCATCCTCACCACCGCCACCGCCATGGAGGTATCGCGCGGCCACTTCGACGTGGCCATAGCGCTCAGCGTAATTCTGCTGGCCATCTCGTACGGCATCACGTTCGGGCTCACGCACATGCAGCAGAGGGGCAGGCACACGTGAGAGCACGCGGCCGTCGGCGGACCCGCCTGGGTTTCGGGCGACACCGCCTCCCCCGGGAGGGCGTGGCCTTAACCGGCTGCGGCCCGCCCTCCGGGCACAGGGAAGTGGAATCGGCGCTGGAGCGGGACGCGCGAGGCGGTGTCAGAAGTCCTCTCTTCCGGGTGGAAAGAAAGGAAGGGACGCACACTTGGCCGACACGATACTCGAGCTCAAGGGGGTCAAAGTGAACCGGGGGACCAGGCTCGCGCTGGACGTCCCCCACCTCGCCGTGAGACGGGGGGAGACCCTGGCGGTGGTGGGGCCGAACGGGGCGGGGAAGAGCACGCTCCTGCAGGTGATGGCGTGCCTCCTGCGACCGAGCTCTGGCGAGGTCCTCGTGTTTGGCGAGGCGGTGAGGCGGACAACAAGCCTCGTGAGGCTCCGGCGCCGCATGGCCATGGTGCTCCAGCGCTCGTACCTCCTGGACGGCACGGTGCTGGACAACGTGGCCGTGGGCCTTCGCATGCGGGGCGTGCGGCGCGACGAGGCCCGGCGGAGGGTGGAGAGGGCGCTTTGCACATTCGGCATCGAACACCTTTCGGCGCGGCCTGCGCGGACGCTCTCGGGCGGCGAAAGCCAGAGGGTGAGCCTCGCCCGGGCCTTCGTGCTCGAGCCGGAGGTGCTGTTCCTGGACGAGCCCACGAGCTCGCTGGACGTGCCCACCAGGACGGGCCTCCTGGCCGAGCTCGGCGAGGTGGTGCAGAGGACGGGCGTGGCCACGGTGTTCGTGACCCACGATGTCATCGAGATCCCGTTCCTCGCCGAAAGGACGCTCGTCATGTTGGGCGGGCGTGTCACGGCCGACGGGCCGGTGAGGGAGGTTCTCGGCGCCGACATGCGACGCGCACTCCGGGATCTTGCCGGGTCCGCTCGCTGGATTCTATCTCAAGGATGGTGATGGCGTTGCCGCTTTTTCTGTCGCTCACGCCTCCCGCTGAGGCATGGCGGATGCTCGAGGCACACCTGGTGGAAGGTCCGCGCGAGGCCGAGACGGTCGGCCTTCTCGAGGCGTGTGGGCGGGTGCTCGCCGAGGATGCCATCTCCCCGGCGGACCTGCCGGGCTTCGAGAGGTCCACGGTGGACGGCTTCGCCGTGCGCGCCGTGGACACGTTTGGCGCCACCGATGCCCTGCCCGCGCTTCTTGCACTTGCCGGCGAGGTGCGCATGGGCGAGGAGCCTGGTTTCGGGCTCGGCACCGGGGAGTGCGCCCGCATCGCGACCGGTGCGATGCTGCCCCCGGGAGCCGACGCCGTGGTCATGGTGGAAACCACCGAGCACCTGGGCGGCGGCCTCATCGCCGTGGCGAGGCCTGTGGCCCCCGGCGAGAACGTGGTCGGCAGAGCGGAGGACGTGGCGGGCGGCGACGTGCTGGTGCGAAGGGGCGCGAGGCTGCGCCCCCAGGACATCGGGGCGCTGGCGGCCGCGGGCATCTTCCGCGTCAGGGTCGCCCTCGGCCCCAGGGTGGCGGTGATGTCCACCGGGGATGAGCTGGTGGAGGTGTCCGACTCGCCCGCCCCCGGGAAGGTTCGCGACACGAACTCATTCTCGCTCTACGCGGCCGCGCTGGCCGCCGGGGCGAGGCCCATCGCCGCCGGGATCGTAAAGGACGATTGCGAGGCCGTCGCCTCAGCCATGCGCGAGGCGCTCTCGCGGGCGGACATGCTCGTGGTGTCGGGCGGAAGCTCTATCGGCACGCGGGATTTCGCGCGGGATGCCATCGACTCCCTTGGGAAGCCCGGTGTGCTCGTGCACGGCGTTGCGGTGCGGCCGGGTAAGCCCACCATCCTCGCGGTGGCCGGCGGCAAGCCCGTGTTCGGCCTGCCGGGCCACCCCGTGTCGTGTCTGACCATCTTCAGGCTTTTCGCGGAGCCTGCCATAGCAAGGTGGATGGGCACCGCTCCGGCAAGGCGGGAGGTCGACGCCCACCTGGGCGCGAACGTGGCGTCGGTGGCGGGCAGGGAGGACTACATCGGAGTGAGGATCGCCGCGCGGGACGGGGCGAGGTGGGCCGACCCGGTTTTCACCAGGTCCGCCCTGATATCGGGGCTCGTGGCCGCCGACGGGGTCGCAAAGATCCCGGCGGAGGTGGAAGGCCTCGAGAAGGGCGCGCCCGTCACGGTTGCCCTCTTCTAGCTTCCGGTGTGAGTGGGAGGGTGAACGCAACGAAGCGCAACGTATACCTGGAAGACATCCCTCTGGATGACGCGAGGAAGAGGTTTTTCTCGGCCCTCGACGCGCGGGGGATGGCCGGACCCACGGACGGCGAGACCGTCCCGGCTGACATCCCGGCCCTCGGGCGGGTCACAGCCATGCCGGTGTTCGCGCGCACCTCGTCGCCCCACTATCACTCGTGCGCCATGGACGGCATCGCCACGCACGCGCAGGCGACCTTCGGCGCAAGCGAGAGAAACCCCGTCATCCTGCGCCTGGGGGAGGACGCGGTGTTTGTCGATACCGGCGACCCACTACCCCCGGGGCTCGACGCCGTCATCATGGTCGAGGACCTGGTTGAGGTGGGGGACGACGCTGTCACGGTGATCGCCCCGGCGAAGCCCTGGCAGCACGTGCGCACGGTGGGCGAGGACATCGTGGCCACCGAGCTGATCCTCCCGGAGAACCACGCTATCCGCCCGGCGGATCTCGGCGCCATGCTCGCCGCAGGCGTCACCAGGGTGAGCGTGCGCAGGCAGCCGAAGGTGGCCGTGATCCCCACTGGGGACGAACTGGTGCCACCCGGGCGCGAGCTTCGGCCCGGCGACATCGTGGAGTTCAACTCGAGGATCATCGGCGGGCTTGTGTGCGAGTGGGGAGGGGAGCCTCTCTTCCGCGACATCGTGAGGGACGAATACGAGGCCATCGTACAGGCCGTGCGCGACGCGGCGGCCGAGGCCGACATCGTCATCGTGAACGCCGGCTCCTCGGCGGGGAGCGAGGACTACACGAGCCACGTCCTGAGGGCCCTGGGCGAGCTTGTCGTGCACGGGGTCGCCATCAAGCCTGGCAAGCCCACCATCCTGGGCATCGCGTGCGGGCGGCCGTTCCTCGGGATCCCGGGGTACCCGGTGTCCGCGTCCCTTGCATGCGATCTCTTCCTGAAGCCCCTCATGGCGAGGATGCTGGGGCGCCCGATCCAGAAGTCGCCCAGGCTGCCTGCCACGGCCACCCGGCGCATCGTCTCGACGCCCGGCGTGGATGAGTTCGTCAGGGTAAAGGTGGGCGAGGTGGGCGGAAAACGCGTGGTGACGCCGCTTGCCCGGGGCGCAGGGGCCATCATGTCCCTCGTGAGGGCCGATGGCATCGTGCGCATACCGCCCGTGGCCCAGGGAGTGGAGGAGGCGTCCGCCGTTGAAGTGGAGCTTCTCCGGGACCCCGATGAGATAGCGAACACGATAGTGGTGATAGGAAGCCACGACCTCATCCTGGACGTCCTCGCGAGCCACCTGGCGCGCGACTTTCCCGGTGTGAACCTCTCCTCGGCCCACGTGGGAAGCATGGGCGGGATCATGGCGATCCGGAGGGGCGAGGGGCACCTTGCGGGGGTCCATCTCATCGACGAGGAGACGGGGGAGTACAACGTCCCCTACGTGAAGCGCCTCCTCGGCCCGGATGGATTCATCCTCGTGAACCTCGTCCATCGTGAGCAGGGGCTCATCGTTGCGAAGGGGAACCCCAGGGGGATCGCCGGGTTCGGCGATCTTGCGAGGCCCGGCGTGGCGTTCGTGAACAGGCAGAGGGGCGCGGGGACCAGGATCCTGCTGGACATGGAGCTTGTGAGGCTCGGCATCGACGCGGGCAGGATCGCAGGCTACGAGCGCGAAGAGTATACGCACATGGGGGTCGCGGCGTCTGTCGCGAACGGTGCAGCCGACGCGGGCCTTGGCATAAGAAGCGCCGCGGTGGCCCTCGGCCTCGACTTCGTCCCGGTGGCGAAAGAGCGTTACGACCTCCTCACGACGCGGGAGTTCATGGAGTCCCCGATGATGGATAAACTGCTCTCTGTGATAAGGGGCGATGGCTTCAAGAGGGCCGTGCTGGCGCTCGGCGGATACGACGTCTCGGACACCGGAAAGGTCGTGTGGCAGGGATGACCGGGCTTTGCGACAGGTTCGGGCGGAGGATCACATACCTGCGGGTGTCCGTGACGGATAAATGCAACCTGCGGTGCGTTTACTGCATGCCCGAGGAGGGCGTGACGCCGCGGTCGCACGAGGAGATACTGCGCCTCGAGGAGATCTGGCGCATCGTGCGGGTGGCGGCGGGCCTCGGGATCGACAGGGTCAGGCTCACAGGCGGCGAGCCCCTGGTGAGAAAGGGGATCGTCGATCTCGTGAGGATGATAGCCTCAATCCCCGGGGTGCGGGACCTCTCCATCACCACCAACGCCACGCTCCTCGCGCGCCACGCGCACGACCTTGCTCTGGCGGGCCTCCGGCGGGTGAACATCAGCCTCGACAGCCTGCGGCCGGAGGTTTACGCGCGGATCACGCGGTGCGGCGACATCCGGTCAGCGCTGGAGGGGCTAGAGGCCGTTGAGTCGGCGGGGCTCCACCCGGTCAAACTGAACGCGGTGGTCGTGCGGGGCGTCAACGACGGCGAGATCGAGGACCTTGCCAGGCTCACGCTGGAACACGCCTGGGACGTGAGGTTCATCGAGTTCATGCCGTTCTGGGACAACGGCGGCAGGCTCGGGCCGTCCCACGTGGTTCCCATCGAGGAGATCAGGGAGAGGGTGGCTGCCCTCGGCGCTCGGGTGGCGGCGGACGGGGCGGTGTGTTCGGCAGCGCACCCGGCGGCTCGTCCTGCGGCGCATCCGGCGAAGGATTCGCTGGCGCATCCAACGCAGCACCTGGCAGGCTGTTTGGCGCCGGTGCGGACGACGGACCCCGACGGGCGCGAGGCCGCCGAAGATGCGAGCGCGGTCGGGGTCGGTCCTGCGAGCTACGTGCAGTTTCCCGGCGCCATGGGGCGAGTGGGATTCATATCCAGGGAGGGAGATGGCTTCTGCGTGAGGTGTAACAGGGTGCGCCTCACGGCGGACGGCAAGCTGCTGCCGTGCCTCCTCTCCGACCTTGCGGTTGACCTGCGCGGTCCGCTTCGCGCCGGCGCGGACGACGACGAGATCGCGGCGCTCATCCGCGAGGCAGTGGCCATGAAGCCGGAGAGAGGCGAGGGAGGCGCGGGCGCCGGCGAGT
>DKEX01000034.1:0-181 GCA_002452295.1 Firmicutes bacterium UBA6811
AGCCACAGGCCCACAGAAATAGGGACGACTCCGGGCAAGGTGCAAGTCTTGCACCAAATTCAAGAAGGATTCGTGAAGTGTATGCCTTTACGTAGATGAAGAAGCGCTTTTTAGAAGGGACGGGAGAGCCACCGATGAGCGATGCCAGAACCAACCAGCGAACCAAGGAAGACCGCAAGGC
>DKEX01000034.1:245-568 GCA_002452295.1 Firmicutes bacterium UBA6811
AACCCACATTCAGACGAGACGAAGTCTGCCATTGAGAAACTGCCCCAGGGCCAGTTTAGCAACATCCGGCATGTTGTAGCGGTAATGAGCGGGAAGGGTGGCGTCGGAAAGTCGTCTGTCACCGCTCTTCTCGCCGCATCTTTCGCCAGGGAGGGCTACAGCGTCGGGATACTCGATGCCGACATAACCGGGCCCAGCATCCCAAGGATGTTCGGGATTAAGCAGCGGGCAGATGGATTGGAGTTTGGTCTGCTTCCAGTGAGAAGCGAAACCTTCAAGATGCCTGTAATGTCGATAAACCTGCTCCTTCCGAACGAGGATGA
>DKEX01000034.1:759-5170 GCA_002452295.1 Firmicutes bacterium UBA6811
GGAGAACATGAGCTACGTGATATGCCCCCATTGCGGCGGCAAGCATGAGGTTTTTGGCGCGAGCAAAGGCCGGGCCGTGGCAGACGCGACCGACATACCGCTTCTCGCCACGCTGCCACTCGACCCGAGGCTTTCCGAGCTGTGCGATGAGGGTCGGGTCGAAGACTATGAGCCAGAAGGGTTCGGCGACGTCGTGGACTTCATCGTGAAGATCGCGGACCATTTGGGGAAGCTCAAGGCCAAGGAGGCCGAGGCACAGATGAAGTGATAATCATGCGGTCGGCAGCGCGTCCACAGCGGAAGATGTGATCAAGAAAGGATGGCTGGTTTTCGGTCAGGTCCGGCGCGGGAGTGGAGGATAATCAGTCAGCACTCCTCCTCACCTTGACTACTTCCACTGGAACTGGTGGCCGCAGCCCGGCTCGGCGCAGACCCGCGCCGCTGCATCGTGTTCGAGGACGCCGAGGCCGGGGTGGAGGCTGCCCATAGGGCGGGCATGTATGCAGTGGGGGCGGGCAGCCCGGACGTGCTGCGCCAGGCGGATCACGTGATCCCGGGGTTCGCCGGCCTGGACCCGGGGGTGATCCTCGAACTTGCGTCGCGGCAGCAGGCACAGCGCTTGACGCAGCGAAAACGTCCCGTCCTCTCGCCGCCGCGACCTACGCGGTGCGGTCCAGGGACCCCGCCATCAACCAGGCGTGAAATCATCAGTATTCGCTGCCCAGTCTTCGCCGGCTCCATGATGGTGTCGGGTTGCCGGTGGCTCGGATAACGAGTGCAACACCGGCAACCCTACACGGCGCGTGCGCTCTCTGGAACCGGCGATTACTTATGGCGATCTACTTAGCGTTTGAAGCCTACGATGTAGCAGAAGTAGTAATACTCGCCTGAACTATAGCCTGCCTCCAGGGACTCGAAGCTGGTGTCGATGCGAATAGTCCCGTCCGCGTTGGCCGTGATATCCAGTTCGGGCACGTCATCGTTCAAGGTATCGGCCGCCACAAGGCTATTACTGCTGTCGAAGACGTGTATGTCCAGGTCCCCGATGCCGGTTCCACCGATGCCGACGATCTTGTATTGATTCCCAGAGTATAGCTTATACGGGACGGAGTACACCTCACCCAGTTTCACCGAGTCGAGTTCGACGTGCTCTATGGTATAGCCGTTCTTGATCATTGCATCCATAACCTTGATGGCACGCTCCAAGATCCCCGCCAGTTCCTGTTCCGGGGTGCTGGCAAGCACCGGCAGGGCTGTCGCCATCGCCATGCAGACCGCCAAACAGACCGCCATCTTGAGTGCTTTCATGATGATCCCTCCTTGATCAATAGGCACGTGCCACTACTACTCAACTCACCAGAATCACCGGAAACCCCGCGGTGGCTGTACGAGCCGACAAGTGCAAGGTCACCCCGCTTCAACGAGGAGGTGTCAGAAACGCGTCCGGACTTCCCGACAGTTTCACTATATCAGGAACCGCTCCGGCGCAACACTGGGTAATGGGACAGTCCCAGGGACAGTCGGAAAGCCGCACACGACGCGAAAAGTACAGTCCCGGGGACTGTACTTTCGGACAGTGGGCACAGCCGGAGCCTCCGCATCAGTCCGGCTCCACTCGAGTTCAAGCGCCAGGTCGAGGGCGAAGTTTCGTCCTCAATCCGCGGGTTTCGCATTCAGGTTCATTCGTGCCGCGTAGGCGATGACCTGGGCTCGGTTCTCGAGGTGCAACTGTTCAAGGATCTGTTTCATGTGATACTTGACCGTGCGCTCACTGATGTAGAGAGCCGCCCCCACTTCCTTATACGTCAGCCCTCGTGCGACGAGGGTGAGGACTTCCATCTGACGAGGGGTCAGCCCCTGCTTCGCAGCCTCCTTGCCACCCTCTTCCGCTTCGGACGGCCTGCCCGCGAGGTGCGTGAACTCCTCCAGGAGCTTCGTGGCAAGTCCGGGCGAAAGAGGCGCCTCGCCCCGGGCGAGGTCCGAGAGCATTCCCACGAGTTCCTCGGCGTTGAGGTTCTTGAGGAGGTAGCCCGACGCCCCACTCTTGACTGACTCGAACAGGTCCGCGTCGGCCTCGGACATGGTCAACATGACGATCTTTATGTCGGGAAGCTCGGCCTTGATGAGGCGCGTGGCCGCGAGCCCGTTGCAGCGGGGCATCGTGATATCCATCAGGACCACGTCCGGCCGCAACTCCCGGGCCTTGTCGAGCGCCTCCAGCCCATCCCTCGCAATTCCCACGACGTCGATGCCGTGAGAGACAAGGAGGTTCTTGAGCCCCTCAGCGAACAGGGAGTGATCGTCAGCCAATAGAACCCTCATTCGCATCACCGTCCTTGCGTGGCGGGATCAGCGGGATCCGGACCCTCACTCTCGTCCCCTGCCCTGGAGCCGAATGTATCTCCAGGCTGCCTCCCACCGCTTCGGCTCGCTCGCGCATGATACCGAGGCCGAACCCTTCCCCCTCCTGCGCGGCGGCGCCGACACCGACGTCGACGCCGACGGGTCGGACGGGGTCAAAGCCCCGGCCGTCATCTTCCACCGTAACCTCAACCTCCCCCGGAAGCATGGCAAAGCGTACCCGCACCTGGCGAGCCTCGGCGTGCTTTCTGACATTGGCCGTGGCCTCCTGGATGATGCGCATGAGCTGCATTTCCGCAGGCTGGTCGAGCACGCCGTCCCTGATCTCGCCGGGGACGTCAAGCTCCGTGTGGATCCCGCAGTTTCGCTCAAAGCGCCGCAGAAACTGCTCGAGGGCGGGCACGAACTCCCGCCCGGGCGATGTCACCCCTCTCATAGCCCTGATATACTCGCGGACCTCGCCGTACGCGTCCTGGGCCACGGCGACCAGGCCCTGGAGATAGCTATCCGCCACCGCCGTCTGACCCCTCGCAAGCTGCTCGCGGACGGCCTGGGCCTGCACGTTCAGGTAGCCCAGCGCCTGGCCGATGTTGTCGTGCAGCTCCCGGGCCAGGCGCTCACGCTCCTCCATCGTGGCGAGCACCCGCTGCTGCTGGACGAGTCGAGCTTGCGTGCGCTTGCGCTCGGTGATATCGTGGATGACCACGAGTCTACCGAGGAGGCCCCGCCGCGAGCTGAGCAGGGGCGAGAAATGGAATTCGTACGATTGGTCCTCACCGTTCGCGTCCAACACAAGCTCGCCACCCCGCCCTGCCACGTCACGCGAGCCTTCGACCATGCTGGCCCACCGGCTCAGCACCTCCGCCACCTGGCGTCCGATGGCCTGGCTCACTCGCCAGCCGGTCATCCTCTGAGCTGCCGGGTTCATGTCCACAACGCGGTCCTGTGAATCCACCACGATGACGCCGCTGCCCATTCCCTCGACGACCGTGGCCCATGCCACGGGCACAATGTCGAGCAAACGATAGCGGAGAAGGCCCCACGTCGTCGCCAGGCCAGAGATGGTGAATGCGATGGGAGTGATGTCCAGGCGGGGAACCGGGCTCGAACCGGAAATGTACAGAACGTTCGAGATCCATGGAGCCAGGACGCCCACCACAAAAACGGCAGCCTGTCCCTTGTAAAGATGCGCGCGTCCCAGCAAGGAACGGGCGATCATGATCGTGCCGATGAAGAGAAGGGCGTATGAATAGACCGTATGGACCCAAAACCATGGACCATACGTCTTGGTGATAACCGAGAAGGGGCCGCTCGTATCCAGCTTGATGTTGTAGCGCATGAGGCCGTGGAAGCTGTTCGTCCAGATCATAAGTACTGTCACCGCAGGGATGACCAGGAGCAGCCCCACATTGCGCCGTGTGAGCCATTCCCCTCGCCCGGAAAACTCGATCGCCACAGCGATCCATGTCACAGGGAAGGCGACGATGCCGACATACTCGACGTTTGTCCAGAAAGTCTTCCCGGCAAGGTCGACGCTGCACATCTCCAGGGCGTTGCCAATGGACCACTCAACCATGGCGAACATGAAGAGAGCCAGCGGCGTAGCCCCGGGCACGCCGCGGCGTCTCCACGCAACGAGCGCTACCGGAAGTGATATGATACCGCTAACAATAAACGGTAAGGCGTATGGCGTGTAATACCAGCGCATTAGCCTCCCCGGGCTCTTGCGCGATCTTGCCACTAGCGGGTGTCACGAGACGTCGCGCCTGTCCCCCAAAAGAGCATGTTTCGGCGTGCACACGTGGAATCCTCTATCCCCATGATGTGGATCTTGAGGCCCGGGGTCTTGTCCCGGCAATACACGGCAGGCAGACGGCGGCGCGCCGGCACGACCCGATGCGCTGGAACCCCGTGCTTGCCTTACAGGATGCACCAGGCTTTCAGAGGTGATGCTCCGAACGTTTGCTCCCGGCGTCGACCCGGACCGGACGTGGCGCTTCCCCCTCGTCCTACCGGTAGCGCCCAAGACAACCCGGAGGCCCTGCAACCG
>DKEX01000115.1 GCA_002452295.1 Firmicutes bacterium UBA6811
CCAGGCGCGCCAGCTATTTAGGGGTTTGGGCTAGCGGGCAGGTGCGCTGTACAGGCAAACGTACAGGCTAAGTACCTGGAAATCGAAAGCCCCGGGGCGGGGTGCTCCGGGGCCTCTTCATGCCCGCGAGTAGGGCGCAGGAATGAAAGCTGCTGAAAGCAACGAAAGCATACTCGGAAGCTCGGTCATACAACTTATTACTGCAACCCGACCTTGTTAGCAAATGTTAACGTTCTCGCCGCGTGTCAATTGCCGGCACCGGGCCTCCATCACTCCTCGGCCTTGTCCGGATGCAAGAACCTGTCCACCTCATCCCTGGGGACTCGCCACGCGCGCCCTATCCTCACGCCGCGCAATTTCCCATACTTCAGGAGCACGTATACTGTTCTGGTGGACACTTGCAACAGCCGGGCAACCTCCTCGACTTTCAGCGCTTCGGACCGCTCATCCATGCTATCACCTCCAAGGCTATTCTAAGCGAACGGTGTACACTGTCAAGTAACGACGTGGAATAGACCGCATATGTGTTTGGTTCGCATAATAGACCTTATGTAAACTATGCCCGAAAGCGGCCTCGCTCCATGCCTGCTAGAAGGCACGTTCTCCGAGGCGCATAACCGCCGGAAAAGTGGGGAGCAGGTGGTGAGAAAGTGGGGAGAAAACCGGGTCTCGTTCCCCACTTGGAGGGTCAAAACGGGGTCGAAAATGGGGCCTTCTCCCCACCGCCCGGAAAAGGGGGATTTCCCCGAAGTTCGTGGAAAATCCCCGGAGACCCCCCACCGGCGAAGGACGCCGGGGTTCTGGGACAGTATCACAAAACCTCGGGGCCGATAGCCCCCGCCGGGGCCTCCGACGGCCAGGGGCGTTTCCTTTGCCGCCAGAGGTGTTTCCCCTGTTACCCTTCCCGGCCTCGCTGTTTCCTTTGTTACCCTTCCCGGCCACAGCCCTAACATTTCCTAACAACCAGGCGTTAAGTTGCGGTTGCAGCCCTACGATTTCTCAGTATCAATCAACATTTATCAACCACCCCCACATTGCAGAATCCGGCTGCCCCCTGCCCTGTGGCGGCGTCGCGGGCGTTACAGGCGTTTCAACCGTTTCATTTTTTTGTGGCGTAATGTTGCGTTCCGTTTCAAGCGTTTCATTTGAGCGGGGCGGGGAGCCGGAGGGAGGACGGCTTTACGCCTCGCCGCCAGGGTGGTGGGGAGCGGGCGAAGCAACCCGCCCCGCTCAAAGCTCGAAATTACCCCGGGTCGCTTCGCCCGCCGTCCTCGGCGCCCGTCAGGGCAACAAGCCGCTCCCGCAGGCGGGCAAGATGCCCCTCGGCCTCCTTTACGGCTTCCTCGTGCCGCGCAAGGGCCTTCTCGGCCTCGTCGCGGTAGTACTGGCGCTGTTGCAGCGTCAGCGTCTGAGCGGGTATCGCCGCCTCGCGTAGGTGGCGGGCTTCGTCCTGGAGCCGCTTAAGCTCCCGCGCCGCCTCCTGCTCTCGCTCGTCGGCTTCCTTCAAGCGTTTCTCGGCGCCCTCCTTCGCCAGGGCGAGATACTCTTCCACCTTGCGAAGCTCGGCAAGCTCCCCGGCCAGGGCGGGGTCCGCTCCGTCGCGGCGCATGGCCTCCATCGCAGCCGCTATCTGCTGCCGCGCCGTGGCAAGCTCGCTCGTCTTCGCCGCCAGGGTTTCCCGGGCCTCGCTTGCGGCCTTCTGGGCCGCTCGCCACTTCCTCTCCGCGTCCTCAATCAAAGTCACCGTGGCTCCTCTCCTTTCTGTCCAGGTGTTCTCCCGCCGGGCGAAGCAGGACCAGGTCCTGGGCCGCGTACCAGTCGTACCTCCGAGGGTTCGCCTCGGCGACCACCCGGAAGGGCCACTGCGCCCGGGCCTGGACGTGGGTAATCCATCCTTCCTCGCCGTCCTGGACGGAGTACTTGTCAATCGCCGTATGAGAGGACAGACTAATGCGCACCAGGTCGCCGAGGCGAAAGCGGCGTCCTTGTTCGTCCCGATAGCGTCTGAATCGTCTCATGGCTCATCGCCCTATCCATGCAAGATTCCTCCTTGTTTTTTTTGGTTGTGGACGCCTTCACAAAAATGCTCTACAAGGGGGCTTTCGCACCCGCTCAGGTATCATTCCCTGTCCCGCCCGCTTCTCGCGGCTTCTAGGGGCCTTTCTGCGCGTCTCGCGCCACCTGCCGGGCCCCTCGCGCCCTCGCCCGGAGTACGGCCTTGCCGCGCTCAAGCCCTCGTGCCCAGAGGTCCCGGTCATGGGCGAGGAGGCAAAGCAGTTCGGCCTCCGTGAGGACAAGCAAACACTTCGGCAGCCGAATCTCCACCACCAGCCCTCACCTCCAGACACGCGGGATTCCACCAGCACCGCCAGCGCCAGCAGCAGGCCGGGCAGCGATACAGGGCGAGGACGCTCCCCCGGTCCTCGCGCACGGCGTAGGGATAGTTCACCGCGAGGCAGCGCGGGCAGGCGTCCGCAAGTTGCCGCCGCATGGTCAATGCGCCTCCGTCCGAGTGACGCATAGTGACGTATCAAAACGCCTCTAGCTGGGCAAGTGACGTGAGTGACGTATAGTGACGCACTTTTCCGGTTAAACGCCTTGTACGGTACTCGCGTAGAGTTAACCGGGAAACATGCGTCACTATGCGTCACTTTTTGCGGCGTCCCTGCTAAACGGCAGTTTGCTCTGGGGCGATGCGTCACTGCTGCGTTCCCTCCTCCAGGACAAGTCCGATGCCGCGCCAGAAGCGCACGCCGCCGGTGCTCCTGTCCTGCTTAAACCCCTTCTCACCCAATCGCGCTCCGAAGTCACGCTGACACAGCGGCTTTTCTCCCGATGTCTCACACCAGCGCATATACGCGCGATACAAATCCCCCGCCGTCGCTTCTGCATACGGCGCTTGAATGCAGCACTCGTCGATAAACGCCACGAGCACGTCCTGTTCCATGCGGTATTGCTCCGTCGCCGCTTTGACTTCCTCGGGCGCCGCCAGGCCGTGCTCCTGCCAGGCGACGCACCCGCGCACCATCCACGCGAGGATGCCGGGCAGCTCATGTTTTAGCTTCTCGGCCAGGTGCTTGTCCTGCTCATTCTCAGGAATCGTGACCGTGAACGGAATCAGCCTGATGCGTCGCCACAAGCTCCAGGAGGTATCGCGAACCTCGGGCTTATGGTTCGTCGCGATGAAAAACTTGTGCGTCGGCTCGAATTCCCAGAAGTCTTCTCTCATGCGCCGCGCCTTCAGCCTGTCGCCGCCGGTCAGCCACTTGAACAGCGCCTCATTCAGCCGCCGCCCCTCTTGGGTCTCGATGGCGACCGCAAAACGGACGCCCGCGAGGTCAGCCCGGATGGTGGGGTGTATCTCCCCGGTTCGCGCAAGCAGAAGCTCCGGGTCAATCGCTTTCCCGTAATCGCCGGTCGCAGCAAGGAGAGTGTTCAAGAAAACGCTCTTTCCGTTCTGTCCGGTCCCGTAGCACAGGAAAGCTACGTGCTCGCTCACGTCGCCTGTTAGGCTGTATCCCGCCGCGCGCTGCAAAAAGCCGATGAGTCGTTCGTTGCCGCCCATTATTCGGTCCAAGAAGGCGTCCCACAGCGGCGCCTCGGCGTCAGGCTCGAAGACGACGGGCACAATCTTGGTAATCATGTCCTCGCGGCGATGCGGCCTCAGCTTTCCGGTGCGCAGGTCCACCGTCCCGTTCAAGCAGTTCAGAAGCCACGGGTGGCGGTCGAGCTCCTCTGGGACAACGGGAATCCCCGGTTCGCTTCGCGCGAGGTCTATCATCGCGTTCAATCTGTGCGCAGCTCGGCTTTTGATATATAGCACCA
>DKEX01000063.1 GCA_002452295.1 Firmicutes bacterium UBA6811
CCTTCGTGTCGCACCTGGACGCGCTTTTGGGTCTTTAACCCAGGGTTGACAGCCGGTGCCCAAGCCCCTATGAAACCTTTCTCCCCAGCCGGGGGGTGCGGAGAGGTGTCCGAGTCGGCCGAAGGAGCTCGCCTGCTAAGCGGGTATAGGGGCAAAACCTCTATCGAGGGTTCAAATCCCTCCCTCTCNNGCGGTCCGGTTGCAACCGGACCGCCCGTTCGCTTTTGTCGGGTGGCAGTAAGTGAAGCGACCGCAGTGTTCTACTGTTTGACAGTCACCTGCGTCTCAAACTGGAAGTCGCAGACATCAACGATCTGTCCATCTTCAATTTTTGTGACGGAGTGGTACTGTGAATGCTTGTCGAAATATCCGTTTTTCTGCCTCCCTTCATAGTATATCGTTCCGTTGTATTCGAAGAAGAAAGCCTCATTCCCACAGGTACTATGTTGCATATTTAACAGGAGTTGCCGTAGTGGTGAAGTGCTGAACAACTTCCCCTCATCGTCGAGAAGTTCATAGAATTCCATATCACACCCAGCTCCCGCGCCACTGCACATTTCGAGCAGGGTAACTTCCAGTGGATTCCCATTGTTCGCAACATCCAACACTGCGGTCCCTACGGCGTCTGTCTCCCGGTACTCTTTGCGGAATGCCCCTTCCCGGCTCTTGACCGCACCATTGAACGCGATTGCGCCAGGTCTTTTCCTGTCCAGCACCAGTCGGCACAGCTCAGGTTCAGCGGCATAGGGGCCAATCTTTATTGATGTAGTCGCATTGAATGAACACCGGCCATCACCATTAATGGAAATGCTATTTATGGGATGCTGAAAATCGCGATAGTACAACAGATGAATCTCTCCGCGATAACTGGCAAGGCCGAGGTGATCGCCTCCCCATAAGTACTCATTAAGCTCTCTGGTTAGGGCATACGGGAAGGGGCCTCCGCTGCGAGTTTCAATAGCTCTCAGTCCGGGGGTGTGCGAAGTGCCTCCGTGCTCAACGTAAAAATCGTACTTCTTGTCGCCAAAAGGTACATTGGCTGCGGAATCTGTCATCAGTTCCTCAAGCCTGCCAGTATTCGTATATGTGGCGATGGCCTGGCAAATGTCCATTGAGCCATTGCCTCCGGCCTCGCCCTTGAGGAACGCTTTTATCTCCTTCGTGTTCTCCCCGCCAAGCGACAGGTATGCCTGATAGTGCTCTGCTGCTTCACGTATGGCCTTCTGCTTCTTCTCCCAATCGACGCGGGAGCCTAGAGATTCGCGTAGGAGGTTAGCTAATCTCAAATGCGCATCTCTGTAATTCGGATCAAGAAGCAGTGCTCGACGCAGTACAACAATTTGATCATCTCTCCGCTTGCTGAAAACATTTTCAAGAATGAATGCGTAGTCATATAGGAGGGATGCAGCATCTTTTTGAGATATCCCTGTCGGCTCAGACTTTAGGTGTTCCATTGGTAATGCAAGTTCAAAGCGATTGATGGCGTCATAGTGCCTACCACCTCCTGCCTTAGTGGAATTTCGCAATATCTCAAGAGCTTCGCTGTGCGCGAGTTCTAGCGCTTTCCAGTCAATCGCATTCTGTGCCTTCGCATTGAGATCATAAATACTCAGGCTGGCATTGTGTCCTCTTCCGCCCCTGCTGACAAAGATTCGGCCGCTTTCATCAAGGTCACAGGACCATGAATCACCTGGCAGTTGCCACATTCCCGTTTCCTGTGGATTGGCCGGTTTGGTCAGGTCGTAGCGGTACAGCCTTCGGGCGCTGTCGGCTATGACCACCGTACTACCACGGGAAGCCTTTAATAGATGTGGTCCGGGCCAACCTTGCCAGCCGGTATCCTCAAGCCCAAGGGTGCCGATGCGGGGAATGTCCAACTCATTGCCATAGATGAGGATTCGCGGTGCCACTTTGTCTGATACGAGCAATTCCCCGCTCTCCATGAGTAGTAGGGGATGTCCGGGAGCAGGTCTCCATACTAATCCATTTTTAATGCCATATGTTACGATCTCTCTCCGCAAATCTACCATCTCAAGCGTATCATTTTCCTGCAACGCCAAGAACGAACAACCATTAGAAACTAAAATACTTCCAAATGCTATATAACTTGATGGCACAGAGATTGGAGCGCGTTTTTCATCAGTCCAAAATACAGTGATTGAAAATTTATTATGCCAATACTTTTCATTTTTATTTTCATTGTGGACAGCATATGCGCTAGCGTCTGGGGCAACTGCTATATATCTTGAAATATAATCATTTTCCCACAGCAGATCTGGATGATCCGGAGCAGATACGTCATATGCCGTGACTTTTAAATTGTTAGTAATGCTTACAGTTGTGCACAACAAGAGTAGCTTTCCGTCCGGTGAAAGCGCCATATGCACTCTGCTGTCCTTCAGGGGAATGCGTCCAGCGATGTAGGGCTTGTCTACAGATTCGGTGTCGATAAGCAATATCTCTCCGCCTTGTATCAAGGCAACATGCTTCCCGTCAGGAGTCACGCATAATCTGCTGACTCCGTAACGTCCCAGTTCGAGGGCGCCGAGTTCCATGGGTGCCATCCCCATCAGGGTGGGTGAACAGAGCAGCAGGAGCAGGAGGCAGAGGGTGCGTGCTTTCATGGGGGGCTCCGGGCAGTCGATGAGGGACAATCGGTATTCGTCAACCCATCTCCAATCCCTCCGGTTCTGTCAATTCAAGGAATTCCGTTTCCTGGCTTCAATCAGGATGACTTCCGGACGCAAAAAAAGGCCCGCCTTGCGGCGGGCCTTTTTCATTATCTCGTCCGGGGACGCCCTTACTTGATGAAGAGCATCTCCTGGTAGGAGGGCAGGGGCCACAGGTCGTCGGCCACCACGGACTCCAACTGGTCGGCGAAGTTGCGGACCTTGAGCATGGCGGGCAGCACCTTCTCGCACATGTGGCAGGCGTGGCCGTGGCAGTCGCCGGACTCGTGGGCCAGGGCCTTCTCCAGGTCGGTCACCGACTTCTGCAGGCTGCGCAGCTTGGCGGTCACGTCGTCCAGGGTGAGCATGGTGAAGTCGTGGCCGATGGCCTTCAGGTTGGCGCAGGTGGCGGCCAGCTCGTTCTGGTAGCGCACCGCGGACGGGAAGATCACGGTCTTGGCCATCTTGATGACCAGGGCGGCCTCGGTATTCACCGTGCGGCAGTACTGCTCCATGTAGATTTCCTGCCGGCTCTGCAGTTCGCGCTTGGACAGAACCTGGTACTTCTCGAACAGGGCGACCACCTCGGGGGAGGTGAGGACCGGTAGGGCGTCGGGCGTGGTCTTGTAGTTGGGCAGGCCGCGCTTCTTGGCCTCCTTGTGCCAGGCCTCGGAATAGCCGTCGCCGTTGAAGATGATGGCCTCGTGCTTCTTCACGATGTCCTGGATGATCTTCTGCACGGCCTGGTTCAGCTTCTCGGGCTTGCCCTTGGTGGCCTTCTCCAGCTGGGTGGCGATGTAGTCCAGGGAATCGGCCATCATGGTGTTCAGGGCCACCTGCGGGCCGGCGATGGAAGCGCCCGAACCCACGGCGCGGAACTCGAACCGGTTGCCGGTGAAGGCGAAGGGGCTGGTGCGGTTGCGGTCGCCGGCGTCCATGGGCAGCGGGGGCAGGGTGTCCACGCCCACGTTCAGGAAGCCCTTGGACTTGGAGGTCTTGGCGCCGCCCTTCTTGATCTGCTCGAACACGTCGGTGAGCTGCTCGCCCAGGTACATGGACACGATGGCCGGGGGAGCCTCGTTGGCGCCCAGCCGGTGGTCGTTGCTGGCGGTGGCCACGGTGGCGCGGAGCAGGCCGCCGAACTTGTGCAGGGCGCGGATGGCCGCGGCGCAGAACACCATGAACTGGGCGTTCTCGTGCGGGTTCGCGCCGGGATCGAACAGGGAGCCCAGGGTCTTGTTGCCGATGGAGTAGTTCAGGTGCTTGCCCGAGCCGTTGATGCCGGCAAAGGGCTTCTCGTGCAGCAGGCAGACCATGCCGTAGCGGCGGGCCACGCTCTTCATCACGGTCATGACCATCTGGTTGTGGTCAGTGGCCATGTTGGACTCTTCGTAGATGGGGGCGATCTCGTACTGGGCCGGGGCCACCTCGTTGTGGCGGGTCTTCACCGGCACGCCCAGCTTGAACAGCTCGTTCTCGACCTCCATCATGAAGGACAGCACGCGGCGGGGAATGGCGCCGAAGTACTGGTCCTCGAACTCCTGGCCCTTGGGCGACTTGGTGCCGAACAGGGTCCGGCCGGCCAGGACCAGGTCGGGACGGGCGTAGTAGAAGTTGCGGTCGATGAGGAAGTATTCCTGCTCGGGGCCGGCGTAGGACTGCACCGGCTCGCAGCCGCAGTGGCCGAAGAGCGCGAGCACGCGCTGGGCCTGGACGTTGAGGGCCTTCTTGGAGCGCAGGAGCGGGGTCTTCTTGTCCAGGGCCTCGCCGGTCCAGGATACGAAGGCGGTGGGGATGCACAGGAAGGTGCCGTTGGGGTTCTCCAGGATGTAGGCCGGGGAGGTCACGTCCCAGGCGGTGTAGCCGCGCGCCTCGAAGGTGGAGCGGATGCCGCCGGAGGGGAAGGAGGAGGCGTCGGGCTCGCCCTGGATGAGCTGGCCGCCCTCGAACTCGGCGATGGCGCCGCCCTTGCCGTCGGGGGCCAGGAAGCTGTCGTGTTTCTCGGCGGTCAGGCCGGTGAGCGGATAGAACACGTGGGTGTAGTGGGTGGCGCCCTTGGCGATGGCCCAGGCCTTCATGGCCGAGGCCACCGGGCCGGCGATGGCGGGATCCATCTTCTCGCCCAGCTCGATGGTGCGCTTGAGCGACTTGTATACGGGCTTCGACAGCATGGCCTGCATGACCTTGTCGCTGAACACGTTGCTGCCGAACACGTCGGTGGGGCTGGTCTCGGCGTAGTTCAGGGCCGGGGCCGAGGGTTTGTAATTGGTAACAGCTGCGATGGCGTTCTGCCGGGTCTGGTATCCGCTCATGCCGTACTCCTTGAAGCGAGGTGTGGGTTTTCCCGGAGCTCCGGGCCTGGGCCGCGCACTGTCGGAGCGGCCATGGGCGGAGCAGATAACAAGCGGCGTGCCACGGGCAATAAAGGAGAAATATTTTAAATGGATATACTGTATTTCAGGGGGTTGGGCCCGCAGAGCTTTTTCTATTTTTGTAAAATGTCGAACACCGGGGAAGGGCGAAATGGCAAAATTGTCACAAAACCCGGGAGGGCCCTGCTGGAGCACGCCGGCCGGGCCCAGAGAGCCGCGGCCGGAGGGGAGAGGGCCGCCGGTATAGTCTGCATGCTTGCACTAACACCCCGAAAGGCTTATCCCTTCAACCTAACCCGGGAGTTGTTGCGTGTTCATCGTTGTCAGCACCATAGTCCTGACCTTCATCATCGGCGGCATGATCATATCCCGCCGTTCGCAGGCCTTCAAGGAGCGGCTGCACGCGGCGGAGGCCGCCCGGGTCAAGCTCCAGATCAAGGTCAACGAACTGGAGGACGAGGTGCGCACCGTGCGCAACCGGGAGCGGGACCTGCAAGACCAGATCAACCGCCTCATCTCCGAGCGTGACAATTTGGTCTCCCTCACCGCCCGCACCGGCTCCAGCAAGCCGCGCAACGTGGTGGAAGTGCTCCTGAACTCCGGCACCATCACCCCGGAGGGCCTGCAGAAGGCCACCGACTACAAGAAAAAGACCCGCAGCCCATACAGCGTCGAAGAAATCCTCGTGCTCCTCGACCAGGTCAGCGTCGAGGATGTGCACACCGCCAAGCGCCAGCTCGGCGAGGGTTGATCCCTCTCCCTTCCTGCGTTGTTCTCGCGGCGCTCTCCAAGGCGTCATTTCAGGCATATGTCAGCGAATTCCTATCAACAGGAGGAATATGGAAATGAGATGACTTGAACTGTGATTTAATGTTATTGTGGCAGAACCATGCATGCGAAATCTCGATCCACGGGTCGGCAGGCGCTCTTCGGCCGCCGGCTGCGCTTCCTCCGCACCCTGGAGAGCCTGACGCAAAGCGACCTGGCCGGGCGGCTGGGGATAACGGTCGAGCATCTCTCCAACATGGAGCGCGGGGCCTCGGCCCCCTCCTATTCCATGGTCATTCGGTTGGCCGAGGCCCTGGGCACCGAGCCGGCCAACCTCTTCCTCTTCGCCCGCGACAGCAACGACAGCCCGGGCGGAAACATCCCGGGTTTTGAATGGACGAGCTACATCGCAGCGGTGGGCAGCTACGAATACGTGGCCCACACCGGCATAACCTACTGGTCCGACTCCCTGTACCAGCTCCTGGGCGTGGAGCCCGGGGAGGTGGAGGCCGGGCCGGAGTCCTTCATCAGGCAGGTGCATCCCGAGGACCGCGCCCGGGCCATGCAGATCACGGCCGAGCTCAAGGCCGGCCGCGACCTGCCCATGCAGAATTTCCGGGTGGTGCGCAAGGACGGCCGGGAGCGGTTCGTGCTCACCCATCGCACCGCGGAGCGGGACGCCGCGGGGCGACTCCTGCGCCTGCACGGGGTGGTCCTGGACGTGACCGAGCAGCGCCTGCTCCAGGACTCCCTGCGCACCATGCACGCCAATCTGGAGGAGCGGGTCCGGGAGCGCACCCGCGGCCTGGTGGAGACGGTGCAGCGCCTGGAGGAGGAGGTGGAGCGCCGCACCCGGGCCGAGGCCCAGGCCAGGGAGGGCGAGAACCGGCTGCGCTGCATGGGGGACAACCTGGCCGGGGGCGCGGTGTTCCTGGTGGTGCAGGGGGCGGAGGGCTCGCTGCGGCTGGCCTTTGCCAGCGCCGGCCTGGCCGCCCTGGTGGGAGGCGGCAAGGACGCTGCGGCCCCGGACCTGGACCAGTTGCTGGCGGCCATGAGTCCCGACGACCGGGAGCGGTTCTCCCGGGAATTGGATGCGTGTTTCCGGCACAACCGGAGCCTCTGCGTGGAGGTGCGCTTCCTGCGGCACGGGGGCGCCCAGGCCTGGGCGCGCATCCAGGCCGCGTGCCGGACCGGCGAGTCGGGAGAGCAGGTGTGCGACGGCCTGCTCCAGGACATCACGGATATCAAGCAGGCCGAGGAGGACCACGCCCTGGCGGTGCAGCGCCTGCAGCGGGCGCACGCCCTGGTCCGGCTGGGACACTGGGAATTCCAGGTCCACGAGGGCACGGGCTGGTGGTCGGACGAACTCTATGAGGCCTTCGGGCACGAGCCCCAGTCCCGGCCCGTCACCCTGGATTTCTTCCTCTCCCACGTCCATCCCGACGACCGCGACGCGGTGCGGAGGGAGTTCATGGCTGCGGTCGAGGAGCAGCGGGAGTACCGGGGCTCCTACCGGGTCATCCGCAAGGACGGCAGCCCGGGCTTCGGCTACAGCATCGGCCGCCCCACGGCCGGCTCCCGGCCGGGCCGCGCGGTGTACCACGGCACCTTCCTGGACGTGACCGAGCACAAGGCCGCCTGTGCGTCCATCCGGGCCGAGGACGAGCGGCTCCGGGAGCTTATGTCCTGCGCGGGCATGGGGACCTGGGTGTGGGACAGGGGCGTCGTGCGCCACGACCCCGAAGCCTGCCGCATCCTGGGCCTGGACCCTGGGGCAGGGGACATGCCCATGGACCGGGCCCGCGCCATGATCCTGCCCGAGGACCAGGGCAGGGTGCCGGACCCGACCCGGCCGGGGCCGGTGGAGGAGCCCTTCCGCGCCGCGGTCCGGATGCGGCCGCCCGGGGGCGAGGTGCGCCGGGTGCTCCTCGCCGGCGTCCTGTATCGCAACCCCAAGGGCCGCTCCACCCGGGCCGAGGGCCTGGTCATGGCCCTGGACGGCCTGCTCCCGGAGTAGCCCCGGCCCAAGGGCCGCGGCTCAGTCGGGGATTCGGATCGCCCCGTCCTCCGCCATCTGGAAGGACGGGTTCCAGGCCACCTCCCACAGAAATCCGTCCGGGTCGGAGAAGTACCCCAAATACCCGCCCCAGAAGGCCTCCTGGGCAGGCTTGACCAGCTTTGCGCCGGCGGCCACGGCCGCGGCGAGCACGGCGTCCACCTCTTCCCGGGAGCGGGTGTTGTGGGCGAGGGTCATGCCGCTGAAGCCATGGCCCTGGGGCGAAACGCCCGCATCCTTGGCAAGCTCGTCCCGCGGGAACAGGGAGAGGGCCATGCCGCCCGTCTGGAAGAACACGACGCCCTGGGCGCTGGCCAGGGACCGCCGCCAGCCCAGCCGTTCGTAGAACGCCCGGCTGCGGTCCAGGTTTGCCACGCCGAGGGTCACCAGGCTCACGCGCTGCTCCATGGTCTTTCCCTTGCAGAGCCGGCCTAGCCGCAGCTCTTGCAACTGCCGCAGTCGCCCGCGGCGAGTTTCAGGTTCGATTGGATGATGAACCCCATGGGCCCGGCGTGGATGGTCACGGGCTGGGCCTGGGCCAGCAGGTCCTTGTCCATGGCGATGGTGTAGCCCGCGATCTCGAACACCTCGTCCCCGGGCTCCGCCGGCTTCAGGGTCACCACCAGCCGCTCCCCGCTGCACGACGAGGCCAGGATCACCCGCATGGGCTGTTTCTCGTTCGTGCTGAAGTAGCTGTCCATCAATTGCTTGGCGCTGTCCGCGAGGGTGAGCATGGGGTCTCCGTTCATGGAGGTTGGAGGCGGGAAAGGGCCGCCGGAACGGTCTTGCCTCATCCCTTGAACCAGCGCAACCGGAGCGCGTTGCTCACCACCGACACGCTGGAGGCGGCCATGGCGCCGCCGGCGATCATGGGGTTCAGGGTGGGGCCGCCCCAGATGTGGAGCACGCCCGCGGCCAGGGGGATGAGCAGCACGTTGTAGGCGAAGGCCCAGAACAGGTTTTGCTTGATGTTGCGCACCGTGGCCCGAGACAGCCTGAGTGCTGTGAGCACCCCGGGCAGCTTGCCGCCGGTGAGCACCACGTCGCCGCTCTCGATGGCCACGTCGATGCCCGTGCCCATGGCCACGCCCAGGTCCGCGGCGGCCAGGGCCGGGGCGTCGTTGATGCCGTCGCCCACCACCGCGACCGGTCCGTACGCCTCGCGCAGCTCGCCCACGGCATCGGTCTTCCCTTCGGGAAGAAGACGTGCGCGGTACTCGGAGATGCCCGTCATCTCCGCTACGCGAGCTGCCGCGGCGGGGTTGTCGCCCGTGAGCATGACCACGTGCGCCACCCCGCCCAGGCGAAGGTCGGTGACCGCACGCGATGCGTCGGAGCGCACCGCATCGGCAACGCCCAGCAAGCCGGTCGCACGTGTGTCGGAGCCGTCACCGGTCGCCACGACGAGCACGGTGAGGCCACGCTCCTCCAGCGCGCGTACGGCCGCCTCCGTCTCGCCCGACATCACGCCGAGCTCCCCGGCATACGCGGCGCTGCCGACCGAGACACGCACGCCGTCCACCTGCGCGGACACGCCCTGCCCGGGCGTCTCGACGACCCCGCTCACCGCTTCCGAAGCAGGCGCCGCGGCGGCCGTCACGGCAGCCGCCAGCGGATGATTGGAGTGCGCCTCCACGGCGGCCGCCAGGGATGCCACCCGTTCGACCGGTTCGTGGCCCAGCGCGATCGTCTCGATCACCACCGGGCGCCCCTCGGTAAGAGTGCCCGTCTTGTCGAACGCCACCACCCCGACGTGAGCGGCGCGTTCGAGGAAGGCGCCCCCCTTCACCAGCACGCCGTCCCTGGTGGCCCGCGCGATCGCCGAGACGATGGCCACGGGCGTGGAGACCACCAGCGCGCACGGACACGAGATCACCAAGAGCGTGAGCGCGCGGTAGACCCATTCGCGCCACCCCTCGATCCCCACCCACCCCGGGCTGAGTCCCCCGAGGAACGGCCCGCCGATGGCGACCGCCGCCGCCGCGACCATCACGATGGGGGTGTAGACGCGGCTGAACCTGTCCACGAACCGCTGCACGGGCGCACGGCTCGCCTGGGCCGCTTCGACCAGGTGGACGATGCGAGCGATCGTGGTCTCGGCTGCCGGAGCCGTTGTCACGATCGCCACAAGGCCGGAGGTGTTGAGCGTGCCCGCATAGACGGTGTCGCCGGAACGCTTGTCCACAGGCAGCGACTCGCCCGTGATGGGCGACTCGTCGAAGGCCGACACACCCTCGGCCACCACGCCGTCCAGCGGTACACGCTCGCCAGGGCGCACCACGATCGTGCCCCCCACAGGCACATCGGCAGGCGCGACCTCGATCTCGCCCTCATCCATCCGCAGACGCGCACGCTCGGGCGCGAGCGACATGAGCTCCCCGATCGAGCGCCTGGTGCGCGCGACCGACCGCGACTCCAGCATGCCGCCCAACGCGAACAGGACGATCACGGTGGCCCCTTCGCCCCACTCGCCCAGCGCGGCGGCGCCACTCACCGCGAGCGTCATGAGCACGTTCATGTCGAGCGTACGCGCCATGAGCGACGTCACCGCGCGTCGCCACACCAGCGAACCGCCCACGATGATCGCCAGCGCGAACGCAGCCACCGAGGGTACTTCCGACGGCAGGCCCCCGAGGAGCCATCCGAGCGCGAGGAGGATCGACGCGATGCCCACGCGGATCTCGGTCCGGTTCTTCACCCACCACGAGACAGCCGGGAGCGGCGGTCCTCCCTCGGAATCGACCGCCTCGATGCCATGACCGGCGCCGACCACCGTGGCCACCGCGGCGGCGCGCGGATCTGTTTCGGGATCGTACTCCATGAGCAGCAACCCGCTCGCGAAGTTGACGTCGGCGGATACGACGCCGGGGATCTGCCGTACGGACGCGGCCACGGTCCGCGCGCAGTCAGGTCAATCGAGCCCTTCGAGCCGGTAGACCGCGTGCCCCACGACGCCTGCCTCGTCCGGCGCCAGGCGTTCCACCAACTCCTCGAGCGACCTCTCCTCAAGGGACTCAGGGTCGTACGTCACGGTGAGGGTGCCGCCCTCGAGGTCGCAGCGCGTTTCGAGAACGCCGGGCACGTCATCGAGCCCCCGGCACACCCGCCCGGCGCACCCGGCGCAGTACCGCGGCCCCGGCAGCAGCCGTGTCAGGTCGAACGAGCGTGTCGTCATGTGCGGCACGCCCACCGCCTCACGCAGCGTCCCTGCGCCGGAACACGACCACTGCCGCCACGGCGGATACCAGCGCCACGCCGCCGTACAGCCACCACGCCGCCGCGTCCACCGGGTCGCCGTTGATGATCTTGCCCGGTTGCCAGTAGCTCACGATGTTGGTCGGGTCGAAGAGCTCGGCGGCTTCCGAGAAGTTCGATACGAGGTCGGCGATCCACAACACCACGAGCACGCCGGCGGCGATGGCACCGGGTTTGCCGGCGCCCCTGAAGATCGCCGACAACATGAGCGTGAAGCCACCCACGGCCAACATGAAGAGCAGGCCGAAGGCGAACAGCGTCCAGAACGTGTCCCAGGGCAGGTCGATGTCGTACTTGGGCCCGAACACCATGATGGGCACGAAGCTCGCCGCGGCCAGCGCGAGCGAGTACCCCACCATCACTGCGATGCGGGTAATGGCCAGCCGTGCGCGCGAGACAGGCTGCGACAGCACGAATTCCATCGTGCCCTCGGCTATCTCACCGGCGAACGCCTTGGCGGAGTAGATGATCAGCGCCGACGCGACGATCACCATCCACATGAGTCCCAGATACTCCGTCTGGAAGTACCCCCCGAGCGACGCGAAGGACACCTCCGTGCCGCCGAAGATCGCCAGCACCTCGGCCGGCATCGTCTCCACGAGCTCGGCGTACTCGTTACCGCCGATCTCGGGATAGAACCAGGTCATCATCCAGGAGTACAGGACGAGGCCGAACGAGAACCAGAATATGGACACGCGGTTCTGGTGGAGCGTGCCCCGCAACAGCGTCCAGCTCATCGGACCTCCCCTCCCTCGTCGTTGGCATGCGTTGCATCATCACCGCGGTAGAACTCCAGGAACACGTCCTCCAGGCTTGCATGCTGGATACGGATGTCGCTGACCTTCCGGCTTGCGATGCGCTTGAGCACGCCGTCGATCGCGTCGCCACGCACGCGCGCCGCCAGGCTCTGGTCGGAGACGGCCACCACGCTATCCACGCCCGGCAGCTCCCCCAGCAGCGAGGCCTCCACGGGGTCGGCGAACGTCACCTCGACCTCGCGCAGCCGCTTGCCAAGCAGCGACTTCACGCCCTCCTCGGCCACCAGACGACCCGAGCGGATGATGCCGACCTTGTCGCACACCCGCTCCACCTCGGACAACACGTGGCTCGAGAGGAACACCGTGCGTCCCGCGGCCACCCGCTCCTCGATGACCGAGTACACCGCCTCCTGGTTGAGCGGGTCGAGACCGCTCGTGGGCTCGTCGAGTATGAGCAGCTCGGGATCGTGTGCCATGCCGAGGATCAGGGCGAGCTTCTGCTTGTTGCCCTTCGACAGCTCCTTGACCCGCCTCGACGGGTCCAGATCGAACCGCTCAAGCAACTCGGCGGTGAGCGGGCCTTTGGTCCCGCGGAATCCGGCTACGTAATCGAGATGCCAGCGACCGGTCTCCTTCTCGTACAAACGTACCTCGCCCGCCACATATCCGATCCGACGCCTGAGAGCCGCGCCGTCAAGGGTCACCCGCTCACCCAGCACGGACGATGATCCCGCCGTAGGCTTGAGCATACCGAGCAGGCACCTGATGGTCGTGGTCTTGCCCGCGCCGTTGGGCCCAAGGAATCCATAGACCGCGCCCTGCGGGACGGCCATCGTGAGGTCCTCGACACCCCGCGCCTTGCCGTAGTACTTCGTGAGCCCACTCGTGCTGATGACGTCCATGCAGCAGCCTCCTTGCGGCCCTCGGCACACCGCGGCACTCCGTGCCTGCGATGGGACGCATACCATCCTAACGCTCCGCGACCGAGTGAGCGACGTGGTTGTGGGGACATACTAGACAATCGCTGCGCTGAAGAAGGTGATCCGCTTGACGACGAAGGACCCCGTCACGAAGACGACGCTCTGGGTGGTAGTGGCCGTGGTGCTCGCCCTGGCGGTTGGAGCGCTGGCGGGGTGGTTCGCCCGCTCGGGAGAGGTCCGAGACCTGGAGGACCGCATCGCGGCATCAGAAGAAGAGTCCGCGACGGACGAACCGGCGACGCGAGCGGAGACTGACACGGCGCCGGTGGAACCGCCTGCCGAGGAGGAGCCTGCCGAGGAGGACGAGGAGCCCGTTGACGTTCCCGTTGCTGCCGAGCGTGTACCGGCCATCATCACCGCGGTCGACACGAGCGGGTCGACGGTGCGCCTTGAGGTGGACTACATCCAGTTCCTCACCGGTGACGAAGCGGCCGATGCGGCGACCGCCCACGGCGACGAATCCCCCCCGCCCAACGATTACTACATCGTCAACGACAACCCCGCGCTCCGGGAGTTCCCGGTGCAGGAGGGCGTCAGCGTCGTGACGGTCGTCAACGATGATGGGACCTCGGATCCGGCTGGACACACGCTCACATTGGACGAGTGGGTGGATCGCATCACGGGCCCCAACGCCGACGCGTTCAGGTCGAGCTTCTACTGGATCACCGTCTCGGAGGCGACCATCACGACCATCGAGCAGCAGTACCTGCCGTAGGAGGCTCCGATGAAGTGGAGCGAGCTCTCTCGCACGCAGCGGGCTCTGGCGAGCCCCCTTCTTCAGACGCGATAGCACCTCGTCGGTGGTGGTGGACTCGCTGTCGGCCTTCAGCTTGACCACCTGGTCGCGCAGACGTGCAGCCGTCTCGAAGTCGAGTGCCTCGGCAGCGGCATGCATGTCCTCCTCCATCGCGGCCACGATACGCGCCACCTCGTCACGCGG
>DKEX01000091.1 GCA_002452295.1 Firmicutes bacterium UBA6811
GCGGGCCTCGCCGCCGCCCTCGAAAGCGGCATCATAGGCCGCGACGAGACGGTGGTCGTCATCGCCACGGGCAACGGCCTCAAGGACATCGCCAACGCCGAGCGGGCCGCGCCACCGCCCATAGAGGCTGGGCCGAGCATCGAGGACCTTCGCGAGAGGCTCGAGGCCCAGGCACAAGACCTACTTACACGGGGGGAATGACGTTGCTTGGCAGCAAGATACGCGAGAAGCGGAGGGAGCGGGGGAAAAGCTTGAGCGAGCTTGCGGCCCTCACGGGGCTTACCGCGAGCTTCTTGAGCCAGGTCGAGAGGGATATGGCCGAGCCCTCCATAACCTCGCTGCGCAAGATCGCGGAAGCCCTCAACGTGCCCATATTCTATTTCCTTCTCAACTCGGATGGTTACAGCCCCGTTGTGAGGAGGGACAGCCGCAAGGCCCTGAAGTTTCCCAGGTCTCACCTGGCGTTCGAGCTCCTGTCGCCCGACCTCAGCAGGCAGATGGAGGTCATGATGGCGACGCTCGAGCCCGGCACGTCCACATGTGAGGAGCCGCTTGCGCACCCCGGAGAGGAATGCACCGTGGTGCTGCAGGGCGCGATGGACATTCGGATCGGCGATGAGTGCTACCACCTGGAGGAAGGTGACAGCATCTACTACTATTGCGCGATCCCACACAAGATCACGAGCGTCGGCGAGAAGGATCTCGTTTTCATCTCCGCCATCACGCCGCCGGCGTTTTGACGGGCTCAACCTGGACGGAAGTGAAAGACAAAGGGGCGAGCAGCGAAACCCGGGCCTGACCCACCGGAACGGGAGGAGGCCGGGGACCACGCATCCGGGGAAGGAGAGGGCAAGGTGCAGACCACGATCGTTGTGGCTCTTGGGGGCAACGCCATTCTGAAGCCCGGCGAAAAGGGCACCGCCGCGCAGCAGATGGCCAACGTCGAGTCCACGTGCAGGAGCATCGTCCAGCTCATAAAGAGAGAGTACAGGGTGGTCATCACCCACGGCAACGGGCCGCAGGTAGGGAACATCCTCATCCAGAACCACAGCGCGCGCGACATAGTCCCGGCGATGCCGCTCGACATCTGCGGCGCGGAGAGCCAGGGTCTCATCGGCTACATGATCCAACAGGCCATGCACAACGAGATCGCCCGCGAGGGCCTCCACGCTTCCGTGGTCACCGTCCTCACCCAGGTGGTCGTGGACGCATCCGGCCCGGCCTTCGCGAACCCCACGAAGCCCATAGGGCCGTTTTACACCGAGGAGGAAGCGCGCCGCTTCATGGTCGAGCGGGGCGAGGTCTGGAGGGAGGATGCAGGCCGTGGCTGGCGCAAGGTGGTGCCGTCGCCCTTTCCGGTGCAGATTTTCGAGAGGCGCGCCATCGAAAGCCTCCTCGATGAGGGTGAGGTCGTCATCGCCGCCGGGGGCGGGGGCATCCCCGTCATCAGGGATGGTGACATGCTGCGCGGGGTCGAGGCGGTCATCGACAAGGACCTCGCCAGCGCCAAGCTGGCGGCGGACATCGGTGCCGACGTGTTGCTCATCCTGACAGATGTGGAGAAGGTGGCCATCAACTACCGCACGTCGTCGCAGGTGTTCCTCGACAGCATGACCATCGAGGAGGCCAGGCGCTACATGGCCGAAGGGCATTTCAAGGCGGGTAGCATGGGCCCGAAGGTGCAGGCGTCCATCAACTTCGCCTCGTCCGGCGGGCTTGCGATAATCGCATCCCTCGAGCGGTGCCTGGACGCTCTCGACGGCCGGAGCGGCACGAGGATTGCCAGGTAGCGCACGAGGACGAACGAGACGCGGCAGCGACGCGGCGGAACGGGCCAGGGGGGCGCCGCCGCGAGGTTAGGCCGTGGGGTCAGGGAGGTGCGGTGCAGTCGTGGACTTCCTCATCACAGGAGGACTTGTGGTAACAGAGGACAGAGAGTTCCGGGCGGACGTCGCCGTGGACGGGGAGAAGATCGTCTCCGTCGGCGGGGGCCTTCCCAGGACGCCCGAGGCCGTGGTGCTCGATGCGTCTGGCAAGTACGTGCTCCCCGGCGTCATAGACGCGCACACCCATTTCGCCCTCCGTTCCCGCGGGACGGTCACCGCAGACGGTTTCGCCTCCGGCACGCGCTCCGCGGCATGCGGCGGCGTCACGACCGTGATCGACTTCGCGGATCAGCTTCCCGGGATGTCCATGGCGCGGTCAGCCCGGGCGCGCATCGAGGAGGCGGCACCCGGCGCCTCGGTGGACTTCGCCCTGCACATGACGGTCACGAGGGTGCCGGAGGACCTTGCGGGCGAGATGGCAGCCCTCGGCAGGATGGGCGTGGGGGCCGTCAAGCTCTTCACCACCTACAGGGCGGCGGGCTACCTTCTCGAGGACGACGATTTCCTGGCTGTGGCGGAGGCCGCGAACGGCGCCGGGCTTCTCGTCACGGTCCACGCTGAGGACAACGACACGGTGGAGCGGTTCGAGGCCGCGCTCCGGGAGCATGGGAGGACGTCTCCGTCGCAGCACGCCGAGTCGCGGCCGTCCGAGGCTGAGGCTATCGCCATCAAAAAGGTGGCGGCGCATCTCGGAAGGCTCGGCATCCCCGTCTACTTCGTGCACGTCTCTAGCGGCGCAGGGCTTGATGCGGCCCGCGAGGCAAGGCGGATGGGCTGCACGGTCTACGCGGAGACCTGCCCCCATTATCTCCTGCTGACTCAGGACGAGTACTCAGGGGATAGGGCGCGTGAATTCATCATGACACCGCCCCTCCGAACGGCGGCGGACGCAGCGGCGTTGTGGGACGCCGTGCTCGGAGGCGAGATCGATGTCATCGCCACCGACCACTGCGCCTTCACGCGGGAGCAGAAGGCCCTCGGTGAGACGTGCTTCGACGTCCTACCAGGAATTCCTGGGGTCGAGACGCTGCTTCCGCTCGTTCATCAAGAGGGAGTGGTGCGGCGGGGCATGGCACTCCCGGACATGGTGAGGGTGCTCTCGCACAATCCGGCGAGGCTGTTCGGGCTCTATCCCCGCAAAGGGACCATCGCTCCAGGCGCTGACGCTGACATAGTCATCTTCGACCCGGGGTGCTCGCGGACGATCCCCGGAGCCAGCCTGCACTCGAACGCAGGGTACACGCCGTACGGGGGGATGAAAGTGCAGGGTTGGCCGATGACGGTGATGGTCCGAGGCAGGGTCGTGCTCGCGGGTGACCAGTTCGTGGGCGGTCCAGGATGGGGGAGGTTCGTTGCGTCCACGCCGGGCCTGGCGGCGGGCGACGGGTAACGGGTGACGGGCTGAACGAGACTCGAGACTCTGATAGCGGTCAATTGAGGGAGGGAGAGACTTGAGCTTCGACAGGGAACAGGTGGCGGATATCGCACGAGGGGTGGAGCGTTACACTGACAACATCATCGCCTTCCTTCGCGACCTCATTGCCATACCGAGCACGAGCACGCGTGAGGGAGACTGCATCCGCCGAATCCGCGACGAGATGCAGAAAGTCGGGTTTGATGACGTGAGGATAGACGCCATCGGCAACGTCATCGGCACCATTGGCACGGGGCGCCGCAGGATCCTGTACGACTCCCACATCGACACCGTGGGCGTGGGTGACCGCGCCGCGTGGAAGTGGGACCCGCTCCAGGGCAAGCTCGAGAACGGGATCGTATACGGGCGCGGAGCATCCGACAACAAGGCCGCCATCGCGTGCATGGTGTGGGGCGCCCGCGCCATGCGTGACCTCGGCCTGCTTCCCGACGACGCCACCCTTTACGTCGCAGGGATAGTGCAGGAGGAGGACTGCGACGGGTGGGCTGTCCACGAGATGATCACCACCCAGGGCGTGCGGCCCGAGTGCGTGGTGCTGGGGGAGTGCACGAACCTGCAGATAAACAGGGGCCATCGCGGGCGCTGCGAGATCAGGGTGACCACGAAGGGGGTGTCCTGCCACGCAAGCGCCCCCGAGCGCGGGGTGAACGCCATCTGCAAAATGATGCCCATAGTGGCGGGTATTGAGGAGCTCAATGGCAGGCTCAAGGACGACCCGTTCCTCGGTCGCGGGACCATCGCGGTCACGTCCATCGAGTGCAAGGCCGGCTCGCTCAACGTCGTCCCCGATGAGTGCACCATCTACGTCGACAGGCGGATGACGGTGGGCGAGACCACCGAGTCTTCCATCGAGGAGATCCGGTCGCTTCCCGGCGCCGAGGGCGCAGAGGTGAGCCTTCTCACTTACGATTCGCCGAGCTACACAGGATATCGGCCGAAGTGGGAGAAGTATTTCCCCACGTGGGTCCTGGAGGAAGACCACCCCCTGGTGCAGGCCGGGGTGAGGTGCGGCGAGAGGCTCTTTGGCGGAAGGCCCCGGACGAGCAAGTGGGTGTTCTCGACCGACGGCACGGCCACCATGGGCAGGCTGGGCATCCCGACCATCGGGTTCGGCCCGGGCGAGGAGCGGCACTCCCACTCCGTGGACGACCAGGTGAGCGTGGAGCACCTTACGAAATCCGCCATGTTCTACGCGTTGTTCCCGATGGTATACTGTGAGGAAACCAGGTAGAGAGGGCAAGAGGAGGAAGAGACGATGCACTCGCTTCTGCGCGGCAAGCACTTCATCACGACCCAGGAGTGGTCCCGGGAGGAGCTTGACATGGCCCTCGACGTGGCGTGGGACCTCAAGAAGCTCTTCGCGCTGGGGGTGGCGCACCGCTACCTGCAGGACAGGACCCTTTTCATGATGTTCTTCGAGCAGTCTACAAGGACGCGGAACTCGTTCGAGGCCGGCATGACCCAGCTCGGCGGGCACGCTCACGACCTCACCCCGGACAAACTGCAGATAAGCCACGGCGAGGCCGCCAAGGACACCGCGATGGTGCTGAGCAGGTACGGGCACGGCATCGCCATCAGGAACTGCTTCTTCGGGATCGGCAACAGGTACATACGCGAGGTCGCGAAATGGTCGAGCGTGCCCGTGTTCAACATGCAGTGCGACATCTACCACCCGTGCCAGGCGCTCGGCGACCTCATGACGATAAAGGAGAGGTTCTCGAACGAGCTTCGCGGGCGCAAGTTCGTAATCTCTTGGGCATACGCCCCAAGCTACATGAAGCCCATGTCTGTGCCGCAGTCGCTCATTCTCCTCATGACGAGGTTCGGGATGGACGTGACCCTGGCTCATCCGCCCGAGTTCAAGCTGATGCCCGGGATACTGAAACAGGCCGAGGAGAACGCCCGGCAGGCGGGGGTCAGGTTCGAGGTGGTCCACGACATGGACGCCGCCTTCGAGGGGGCGCACGTGGTGTATCCGAAGAGCTGGGGCGCGCTCATGACCACGCAGGACAAGGACGAGTCCATGGCCATTGCGAAGAAATACGCGGACTGGATATGCGACGAGAGGCGCATGAAGCTGGCGGCGCTGGACTCCATCTACATGCACTGCCTGCCTGCCGACCGCGGCTGCGAGGTCACCGACGAGGTGATCGACGGGCCGCACTCGGTGGTGTTCGACGAGGCCGAGAACAGGCTGCACGTGGAGAAAGCGCTCATGGCACTCTGCATGGGCGGGCGGCCGTAAGGGGGGTGCAGAAGGGTTGGTGATTTCGAGTGAGCGAATCCCGTAGTCCCGGGAGCGCGCGAGAGAGCGCGGCGGGTGACTCCGGGCCGAGAGCGACGTTTAGCGTGAGCATGTCGGTGGACGGCCGAACCGTGCGGGCCGAGGTCCCTGCGACGCGCACCTTGCTCGAGTTCCTCCGTGAGGACCTTGGCCTCACCGGCACGAAAGAAGGCTGCGGCAAGGGCGAGTGCGGAGCGTGCACGGTGCTCCTCGACGGAAAGCCCGTGAACTCGTGCCTGGTGCTGGCTTACCAGGCCGACGGGCGAGAGGTGCTGACCATCGAGGGTCTGGAACGCGACGGCAGACTTCACCCGATCCAGGAGGCGTTCGTGACGGAGGGCGCGGTGCAGTGCGGGTTCTGCACGCCGGGGATGATCATGTCCGCCCGGGCCCTGCTCGGTGTGAATCCGTCCCCGACGCGGGACGAGATCCGGCGGGCGATATCGGGAAACCTGTGCAGATGCACCGGTTATGCGAAGATAATCAAGGCCATCGAGGCAGCGGCGGCGAGGCTCAAGGTAGCAGGCTCGGATGGCAGGGCCGGGGCGGCCGGCACCGGCACGACGGGTGCCGCCGGATGATAACCGCCGTCATTCTCGCAGCAGGCGAATCGCGCAGGATGGGCCGGCTGAAGCAGGTCCTTTCATGGGGCGACCGGACGGTGGTGGAGGCGGCGGTCGACGCGGCCCTCGGCGCGCCGGAGGTGGACGTGGTCGTGGCGGTGCTGGGGCACGAGGCCGAGACGGTGGAGGCGGCGCTTGAGTCGCGCACGCGCCCGCGGATGCGCATCGCCATAAACCCCGACTACCCGCTGGGGATGCTGTCATCTGTCAAGGCCGGGGTGAAGGCGCTGGGGGCAAGGGTTGAAGCCTTTCTCGTGACTCCGGCGGACCAGCCCGCTATCCGCTCCGAGGACTATAGCCTGGTCGTGGAGGCGTACAGGCGCGCCCAGCCGCCCGTCGACATCGTCGTCCCGACCTTCGGCGGGAAGGGAGGGCACCCGACGCTTTTCGCCGGGGCCCTCAGACAGGAGGTTCTGGAGCTACCGTATAGCGGGCAGGGGCTTCGGGACATCGTGAAGAGACACGAGAGCCGGGTTGCCCGGGTGGAAATGGGCGAGCGGGCGGTGGTCGAGGATCTGGATACGATCGAAGAGTACACGCGAGCGCTTGAGAGCATGCACCTGGACCGGGCGCGGCACGGAGAGAGGACCCGATCATGAGCAGCGGCCGTGGCTCACATGGAGAGGTGGCGGCATCGAACGCCGGATTTCGGGGATGCACGCCGCAAGTGTGCCCTCCCCGGAGTGCAACACCGCCAACCCCCTGGAAAAGCGGTGGTGATTTCCGAGCCTGCACTTAGCCAGGTGGGAGGAGCCATGGTCAGCTAACAACCTGGTGCCTGCATCGGACGAAGGGAGGGGGCTTGCAGTGGAGGGTGAACGTGTACGAGAGCCCGGGTCCGGGCGCGGACTTCTGACCGGCACCGGTCCTGCCGACTCCGTGGCCATCTACAAGGAAATCGCCCGCATCATCGACGAGGGGCGGCGAGCGGCGCTCGCCACCGTCATCGCGACGCAGGCGTCGTCGCCGGGCCTTCCCGGCTTCAAGATGCTGGTCTTCCCCGACGGGACCGCGCTCGGCACGGTCGGCGGCGGGGCGCTCGAGGCGCGGATCATCCGCGAAGCGCAGGATGCCCTTGCGGAGGACGCGCCCAGGCTCGTCGAGGTGGAGCTTGCGCCCGGGACCCAGGACAACCTCGGGATGATATGCGGAGGCGTGGCGAGAGTGTACATCGAGCCCATAGCGCCGAGGTCCAGGGTCGTAGTCTTCGGGGCAGGGCACGTGGGAGCGGCCGTGGCTCACATCGCGACAGTGGCCGGGTTCAGGGCGGTGGTAGTGGACGACCGTCCGGAGTTCGCCGACAGGGAGATGCTGGTGGCCGACGAGGTGATGGTCTCGGACCTCCCCGATGCGGCGCGGAGCGTCCACATGGACTCCAGCACATACGTGGTCATCGTCACTCGCGGCCATGCTTTCGACCGGGAGGTGCTGGCCGAGTGCCTGAGGCGCAGGCCCCGCCCGGCCTACATCGGCATGATCGGGAGCCGGTCGAAGGTTCGCGCTACCTTCGACGCGCTCCTCGGCGAGGGTCTCTCTCAGGAGGATGTAGCGTGCGTGCACGCGCCCATAGGCCTCGACATCGGCGCGAAAACGGCGCAGGAGATCGCCGTGGCGATCGTGGCGGAGATGATCGCGGTCAAGAACGGGAAGATATGAGCCGGCAACCCAGCAGCCGCTGGAAAACCCGGAGGAATCAACGAACCCCCACTTAGAGGAGGCAGTTGTGGGCATGGGTGTAAGAGCCAGGATGCAGGAGCTTTCGCCGGAGGTGCGGAAGGCGGGGTTCGACGAGGTCGCACGGGGGCTTGCGATACACCAGGCGCTCGCCGAGGCGTCGAGGTGCCTTTTCTGTCACGACGCCCCCTGCGTGGCGGGATGCCCGGCGGGGGTGGACGTGGTCGGGTTCATCCGGAGGCTCAAGACCAGGAACTTCATTGGGGCCGCCCGGCTCATACGGGAGGCCAACATCTTCGCGGGCGTGTGCGCCAGGGTCTGTCCGTCGGAGGAGCTTTGCGAGAAGAAGTGCTCCAGCACGAACCTGTCGGAGCCGATAGCCATCGCAGCGCTCCAGCGGTTTGTGGCCGACGAGGAGCTAAGACGCGGAATCCGGCTCCCGGGTCCGGGTGCGCCTACAGGGAGAAAAGTGGCGGTCATCGGGTCCGGTCCGGCGGGGCTTGCCTGCGCCTACGAGCTCGCGCGGCTGGGCCACGGTGTGACTGTGTATGAGGCCGAGGAGAGGCCGGGCGGGCTTCTCGTCCGCGGGATACCCAGGTACAGGCTGCCGCTCGCCGTCGCAGAGGCCGAGATCGAGGCGGCGCTCGCGTCCGGCGTTGAGGTCAAGACGGGCGTTCGGGTCGGGCAGGATATATCTGCTGCCGAGGTCCGCGCCTCGTGTGACGCCGTGTTCCTCTCCCCGGGCCTCGGGTATCAGTCATCGGTGGGGATACCGGGAGAACACCTCTCAGCGGTGCTTCAGGCGGGCGAGTTCCTGCGAAAGGCCGCCCTGCGCGAGGAGGTGCGCCTGCAAGGCAGGGTGGCCGTCATCGGCGGTGGCAACGTGGCGATGGACGCCGCCTGCTCCGCCTTACGCTGCGGAGCCTCGGAGGTCGTGGTGCTTTACAGGCGCTCGCTCGATGAAATGCCCGCCTGGAAGCGGGAATACGAGCTCGCCGCGGCCGAGGGGGTGAAGTTCGAGTTCCTTACCGCCCCGAGCAGGTTCGTCGATGAGAGCGGGCACCTTGTGGCCGTCGAGTGCGTACGAACGCAACTGGCCGAGCCTGACTCGAGCGGCCGGAGAAGGCCGGAAATCATCCCGGGAAGCGAGCATATGATCGAGGTACGCACCGCCATCGTGGCGACGGGCCAGGCGCCCTGGCCGGGGCTTGTCGACCTCTTCAGGGGCCTTGCAACCGGGAAGGCGGGGGCGCTCGACGTGTGCGGCGAAAGCCGGATGACGTCGGTCGAGGGCGTGTTCGCCGGAGGCGACGCGGTGAGCGGTGGCGCCACAGTGGTGCAGGCGGTCGCCGAGGGCAAGAAGGCCGCGAAGGCCATCGATGCCTACCTGAAACAGGTTTGACCATTGGCACGAGCGGATGATTGCAGGCCTGGAACGCAGGGAGGTGAGATGCAGGCCATGGGCATAGGCTGGGTGGCAAGGCAAAAGCGAACACACCTGTTCTCGTCGCTCGCGCGCTCAGGCGACGAGGCCACGGTCGCGCACTACGACATCTCCGTGCGCACAGACGTGGAACAGGGGAGGCTCGAGGCCACAGCGGTCCTGGTGCTTAGGGCGCTCGTCTCCGGCGTGACGAGGCACTGCTTCATCCTAAACAGCGGGCTTGCCCTGCGGGCCGTGACCATGGACGGCGGGCGCCTGGAAACGCGCGAGCTCGAGCTTGCCGACGCGCCGGGCCTCAAGGCCGTGTGGGTGCATCTGCTCCAGCCGCTTGCCGTGGAGCAGGAGGCGAGGCTAACGTTTGTGTACGCCGGGCGGCCGGCAGGCGGCAGGTGGGCGCACATAGACGATAGCGGCCTGCGCCTTTCGCGCAGGGCCGCGTGGTACCCGGTGGGGGCGGGGTTCGACTCGTTCACGGCGAGGGTCGCATGCGCGACCTTTCCGGGCATGGTTGCTGTTACAGACGGCGACCTCGTGTCGTCGTCCGAGACCGACGATCAAGCTGTCTATGTGTGGGAAACCCGCGAACCCATCTCCGGCCTCGCCCTCACGTCGGGCAGGTTCGCGGTGGAGCGCAAAGAGCATAGAGGCGTGGAGCTGGAGCTTTACCTCGGGCCGCTTCTCAAGGACCAGGCCTCGGAGGCCATGGACCTCTTCTGCGGCGTGATCGACGGCTACTCCTCGATGCTGGGTCAGCCCGAGGCCAGGCGGTTCACGGCCGTCCTGAGGCGCCGGTACCCTGGGGATGAGCACCTCGTGCGCCTCGTGGCGGCCCTTGCTCACGAGACCGCCCACATTTGGTGGGGAAGCCCCATATCGGTAGGGTTCGGCGACACGTGGTTTCACGAGGCGCTGGCGCGGGCCATGGCGTACGAGACCGTCGGGCGGGTGCTGGGCGACGATGCGAGGGCAACCCTCATCCACGAGGAGATCGACAGGTACGCCGCCGACTCTGCCATTGGGTCCGGCGCCGAGGAGAGCGTCCTATCGTGGGCGAGAAGCCGCGTGCTCGACGCGCCGCGGCCCGTGTGCATCAGGGCGGCGCTGGTCCTCAGGCTCCTTCACTACACCCTCGGGAACGAGGCCTTTCTCGAGACGCTCAGGCGACACGTGTCGATGTATCGGGCGAAGCCGTCCGGGCTTTCGGAATTCGTCGAGATCGCGGAGAGGGTGTCGGGCAAGCCGGTCGATAGCCTCGTCAGGCAGTGGCTCGGCACCACCGCCAGTTTCGCGTACGAGATCCGTAACGCCCGCTGCTCCCCGAAGCCGGGCGGCGGGTTCGTGACGAAATTCTCGCTTGTCAACATGGCCGACGCCGTGGGTCCCGTCCAGGCAGACGTGTTGCTTGCGGGCGACGAGTGGAAGACGCAAGAGAAGGTGACCCTCACCGGGCGCGACCAGGTTCTCGTGATATGCACGAAACACCCAGTAAGCTGCATTGTCCTTGATCCGGACGCGTACCTTCCGAACCGGAGCTGGAGGCACTGCCGGGCAAGCATTGGGCCAGGCGTCACGGGGTCCACGGGGTCCACAGGGCATACGGAGGATCGGGGACGCCCGTAGACCCAGGTTTCTTGATCCGCACCAGCCTGGCGACGATTCCGGGACGGGCGCTTGCGCGACGGGGCGCTCCGGATCCGGCCCGGTCGCGCCTGGCAGACGCAAGGGAGTGTCGCTTCTTCGTCACACGACATGCACATACTTCGACTTACAGGAGGGACCGGAGATGGCTGACCTATCTATCGAGTTCTGTGGCGTGAGATTCCCCAACCCGTTCACTCTCGCGGCGGCACCGCCGACCGACAGCGCGGAGATGGTGGCAAGGGCCTTCGAGGCCGGCTGGGGCGGGGCGATCCTCAAGACCACCTCAGTCGAGACCGAGGTGGTCGAGCTCGCGTACCCCATGATGGCGGGGCTCGACTACGAGGAGAAGAAGCTGATGGGTCTCGAGAACATCGACCTCATCTCCGAGCGCCACATCGGCGAGGTCGAGAAGGACGTGAGGGCGCTCAAGAAGGAGTACCCTGACAGGGTGGTCGGCGCCAGCATAATGGGGGCGAAGAAAGAGGACTGGCAGGAGCTCGTGCGCAGGCTGGAGGCGGCGGGTGTAGACTTCATCGAATGCAGCTTCTCGTGCCCGCACGGTATGCCCGAGCGGGGCATGGGCTCCACAATCGGCCAGGACCCGGAGCTTACCGAGCGCACCGCTCGGTGGGTCAAGGAGGCCGCAAAGCGCGTACCGGTCGTCATCAAGCTCACCCCACAGATAGCCGACATCACGGCGGCGGCCCGCGCAGTCAAGAGGTCGGGAGCTGACGGCGTGTGCGCCATCAACACTCTGAAGAGCCTCATCGGCGTTGACCTCGATACGTTCGTGCCCTATCCCAATGTCGGCGGATACTCCACGTTCGGGGGGTATTCGGGCCCTGCCATCAAGCCTGTGGCCCTCCGATGCGTGGCGGAGATCGCGAAGGCAGTCGACATCCCCATAGCCGCAGTGGGAGGCATCAGCACGTGGAGGGACGCCGCGGAGTTCCTTCTCGTCGGCGCCACGAACGTCCAGCTCTGCACCGCGGTGATGCACCACGGGTTCAGGATCATCGAGGACCTCATCGACGGCCTCGACGTTTACCTCGAGGAGAAGGGTATGAGATCTGTCAAGGAGCTTGTGGGTAGATCCCTGCCCTACATCGTCGAGCACTCGCACCTTTCGCGCCGGCACAAGGTCGTCGCCGCTATCAACCGCGAGACGTGCGTCAAAGACGACCTCTGTTACATCGCGTGCAGGGACGGCGGTCACCAGGCCATCGAGCTCGACTCAAACCGCCTGCCGAAGGTGGATGAGGACAAGTGCAAGGGCTGCGGTATGTGCGCCACGGTGTGTCCGGTCTACGACTGCATTCAGCTCAGGCCAAAGGTGGGAGCGGTGTGAGGCCTTTTTGCGTCACGGTCCCCGAGAGCGTGGAGGAAGCCGTCCGGGTCCTCGCGAAATGGGGGCCCGAGGCGCGTGTCATTGCGGGCGGGACGGACCTTCTTGTTGAGATCAAGGAGGACAGGCGTTCCCCGAAGGTCCTGGTGGACATAAGCCGGCTCGATGAGCTTCGCCAGATCAGGGTTGAATGCGGAGTCAAGGCCGAGGCTGGGGCTGAGACCGGGCGCGAGTGCAAGCGCACGGGCGAAGGAGAGGGCGACGTGGTATGGGTGGGGGCGCTCGCCACCCACGCCGAGGTGGCATCGTCGCCCGTTGTGAGGAAGGCCGCGCCGCTTCTCGCCGAGGCGTGCGCCCACGTGGGCTCACCGCAGATACGCGGAAGGGGCACCGTGGGCGGAAACATCTCGACCGCCTCTCCGGCGGGCGACGTCATACCGCCGCTCTTGGCGCTGGAGGCGTCGGTGGACGTGGAAGGCCCGCGCGGCGTGCGCAGCGTCGACGTGGAGTCGTTCTTCGTGGGTCCCAAGAGGTCGGCGCTCGCGCCGGGCGAGATGGTCCTGGGGGTGAGGTTCCGTGAGCTCGGGCCCAACCATGTCTCGTTCTTCCGCAAACTGGGCCAGAGAAGGTCGCTTGCCATTTCCGTCGTGAGCGTGGCGTTCGCCGCGCGGAAGGTGCGCCCCGATGCTTTCGACGACGTGCGTATTGCTTTCGGGGCCGTCGCGCCCACGGTCGTAAGGGCCCGCACGGTGGAAAAGGCGCTGTGCGGCAAGAGGCTCGACCCGGTGATGGCGCGGCAGATATCGCGTCTTGCGTTCCGCGACGTGATGCCCATAACCGACATCAGGGGATCGCAGGCGTACCGTCAGGAGATGGCGTGTAACCTCCTGTACGAGGGTTTGCTGGACCTGCTTTCAGGAAGCCCTGCGGCTGGCGCAAGGGGGGGTGAGGAAGGGTGAAAGTCAACGTCGTCCTCTTCGGGACCATGAGGAGGTACGCGAAGGAAGACAAGTTCCAGATGGAGTTCGACGAAGGGGCAAGGCTGGGCGACCTCCTGGACCGCCTCGCGATAGACGACAGGGTGTACATCATCGTCCTCGTGAACGGCCGGCGCGCGGACGAGGACACGGTGCTCACTGACGGTGCGAACGTGCACATCCTGACCCCGGTCGGAGGAGGGTGAGCAAGGCGCCGCGTGTCCGCGGAGGGGAGGCATCGCTTATGGATGAATCCAGATGGGTGGGCGCCCGGGTCGCCCGCATAGACGCGGAGGATAAGGTCACGGGCAGGCTCAAGTTCATGTCCGACCTTTCGTTCCCGGACATGCTCTGGGGCGCTGTGCTCCGGAGCGCGTATCCGCATGCCTTGATCAAGAAGATAGACACTTCGAAGGCCGAGGCCATGGACGGCGTGGTTGCCGTGCTGACCCACAGGGACGTGCCGGGCCTCAACGGCTTCGGCATCGTTGTTCCTGATCAGCCCGTGCTGTGTGCCGACAAGGTGCGCTACATGGGCGATGCCGTCGCGCTGGTGGCGGCCACCACGAAGGAGGGGGCCCGCGAGGCCCTGCAGGCGATAGAGGTCGAATACGAGCCGCTCCCGGTGGTGGACGACCCCGAGGAGGCGATGCTCGAGTCATCGCCGAGGGTGCACGCCGACGGGAACATCCACCATCACATCAAGGTGGAGCG
>DKEX01000087.1:0-4449 GCA_002452295.1 Firmicutes bacterium UBA6811
CGATGCCAAGTTTCTGGTCATCTGCCGGGCGGGACTGCCTAAATACTGGGCACTCTGCCCGGTTTTGACGCCGAAGGAGAGGTGGGGTGGCAGGTTTTTGGCCACGTTATGTCCGAGGATGACCAGTTTGTTGGCACTCGCGCGCGCGGCCTGGCCAGTTTGTTGGCACTGCGCCCCGCCGGCGGGTGAGCGGAGAGGCGAGATGCCTAGTTTCTTGGCAGCTTGAGCGGGACGATGCCAAGATTCTAGCCACCCCCCGCCAAGGCGCCAAGCTACCTGCCACCATCTGCGGTGATCATGCCCAGATCCCTGGCATCTCGCTCCGGCCGCAGCCGAGGGTGGCAGATTCTTGGGCACCATGCACTCGAGGTTACCCAGATCCTTGGCACCCGAGTAGATCCCGCCAGCATGGACCCCTTGAAATCGCCGATGCGCAGCGACAATGCATAGCCTGACCTGATGTGAAATGTCCTGCTGTGGACTCTGGCCATCCGTAGCATGTTATAGGAGGACCGCGAGGGCCTGGGTGGCCAGCACCACGAGCACCAGGGCGAAGGGGTACGTCGCCGCATAAGGCGCCGCGACCTCGTCGGTGCCTGCGGCCGTGATGAGCGTGCCCAGCGCCGGGGTGCTGGTCATGCCCCCGCAGATGCTGCCGAGGCTGTCGGGCAGGCCGAGCCTGAAGAGCCACGACGCCACCGCAAACCCGAGCGCCATTGGTATGAGGGTAACGAGCGCCCCGCTCAAAAAGAGGAGCCACCCGTATCTTGCTACCGTCTCGACGAACCCGTGCCCCGCCGCCACGCCCGCTCCCGCCAGGAACAGCATGAGCCCCGTCTCGCGCGTGATCCCGAGCATGTGCCCAGGCGGCCTCAGGGACCACTGCCCCACGCCGCCGAAGTGGCCCACGACAAGCCCCGCCATGAGCGGCCCCCCGGCGACGCCCAGGCTGATCGCCCCGACGCCGGGAACTTGCAGGCGAAAGCGGCTTATGAGAAGGCCCGCCGCGATAACGAGCGTCAGCGCGAGCATGCCCGTGCGCTCCAGCGGGCGCCTCTGGCGCCCCAGCACCGCCTGGAACCTGTCCAGGGCCGCCGGGGAGCCCACCGCGCGCACCATGTCCTTGTGCTCGAGCACCGTGTCGCCCCCGGGCGTGAACTCGACCCCGGCCCGCCTGACCCTGGTCAGGATGACCCCGTAGCGTTCATGAGGGTTCATCTCGCGCACGGTCCTGCCCGCGACCGTGCGGCTCTCCACTGCGAGGTCGCGCACCTCCACGCCCGGCTCGTCCATGGAAAGCTGCGCCCTCCGCCCGATGATCTCCTCGAGCCGCCCGAGGGCTTCCGCCGTCCCCACGGCCCGGATGCCGTCGCCCCTCATGAGCACCGTGTCCCCCAGCGCCGCGAAGACCTGCCTCCCCCGCTGCACCCGCGACAGCACCGCGCCTGTGCGCGAGAGGATGCCTAGCTCCGCCAGGGTCTTGCGGTCCGCCTCCGGGCTCTCCACAACGAACTCCCGCACGAGGAGGGTCGGCTGCCCGGCAAGGTCGGGTGCCTCGGAGAGCTCCGCCACCTCCTTCTTGAGATTCTTTCGGAGGATATACGGCAGCACCTGGACGAACAGAACCACGCCCACCACGCCGAACGGGTAGGCTATGCCGTAGCCGATGGACGCCGCGTTGTCGCCGGTGGCCTCGAGCGCCGCGGCAAGCCCGGGTGTGGTGGTCAGCGCCCCCGTGTAGATGCCCACCGCGAGCGCCCGCGGGATCTCAAACGCCCGGGCGAGCGCCACGGTGGCGGCAGCCCCCGAGCCCACTATCAGAAGGGCTATGGCCCCGTAGGACAGGGCGTTGCGCCGGAGGTTTCGAAAGAACCTCGGCCCCGCGGTCAGGCCGACGGACCCGACGAAGAGCGCGAGCCCGAGATCGCGCACGATGCTCGGGACCTCGTACCCGAGGTGCCCGAAATACAGCGCCGCGAGCAGCACCCCGGATGTCCCGAGCTGCACGTTTCTCACGCTGATGCCGCCGAGGATGTACCCGGCGGCCGTAAGGACGAACAACACTTCAAGAGGACTCGACATAGACTCCCGTCTGCCCCCCTGCCCCGCTCCGCCTTGCCCCGCCCTGTCCGCCCTGCCCTTCTGCCCCTGACTGGCGTGGACAGGCCAGGACCAGGCCAGACGCGCAGCCACGGTTTCTGAACCGACCGTAGATATTCTACTACATACTCCTGCTGGCTGCCAGGGGGACCGCAGCGGTCTCACCATCGGCTGTGGCAGACTCTGGGGAGCGGCCGGACGCTGTCAACTCACGCACCCAACTCACGAACTCGGCTGCCCCATCCCCGCCAGAGGCCGCATGCTCGCGGCATGTCTCGAGGAACGCGTCTATGCCGCCATCGAGGGCGGCGGAACTCTTCGCTATGAATATGCGCTCGTGGCAGGTGGCGACCGTCCCCTCCTCCGCCGTCAGAAGCTCCTCGAAGAGCTTCTCCCCGGGACGCACGCCGGTGAACCTGATCTCGATGTCCCGGTCCGGGTCGAGGCCGGAGAGCCTCACGAGGTCGCGGGCAAGATCCATTATCCTGACGGGCTCGCCCATGTCGAGCACGAAGACCTCGCCGCCTTCACCCATGGCCGCCGCCTGTATCACGAGCTGGACGGCCTCAGGGATGGTCATGAAGTACCGCACCATGTCGGGGTGGGTCACGGTGATCGGGCCGCCGGCGGCGATCTGCCGCTTGAAGAGGGGGATGACGCTCCCCCGGCTCCCGAGCACGTTCCCGAACCTGACCGCCATGAACCTGGTCTTGCTTCGCCTCGCCAGCGCCTGGACCAGGAGCTCCGCCGCCCGTTTCGTGCTCCCCATGATGCTCACGGGGTTTACAGCCTTGTCAGTGGAAATGAGCACAAAGCGCGAAGCGCCGTGCCGGTCGGCCGCACACGCCACGTTCCAGGTGCCGAAGACATTGTTGTTGATGGCCTCCTCGGGATGCATCTCCATCAATGGCACGTGCTTGTGGGCTGCGGCGTGAAAGACCACGCCGGGCCGGTGGCGCCCGAAAACGTCGTCCATACGCGCGGCGTTTCGGATGTCGCCGATGACGGGGATCACCGTAAGCTCGGGATGAGCCTCCCGGAGCTCGATGTCTATATCGTATATATCGTTCTCGGCGTGCCCGAGGAGCACCAGGCTCTCCGGTCGAAACCTCGCAATCTGCCTGCAAAGCTCCTGCCCAATGGACCCACCTGCGCCGGTCACGAGCACCCGGCGGCCGGAGAGGTAGCCGCCGATCTTCTCGAGGTCCACCTTGACCTCCTCGCGCCTGAGGAGGTCCTCGATCTGGACGTCGCGGATGCGGCTCACATCGACCTTCCCGTCTATCAGCTCGTACATGCCGGGAAGGGTCTTCACCCTGATTCCAGGCCCCTCGCACGCCCTGACGATCTCCCGCACCACGCTGCCTGGAACCGACGGCATCGCGATGATGATCTCGCCCACGTCGTGGCGGCCGACGAAACCCTGGAGGTCGCTGCGCGTGCCGAGCACCTTCATGCCGGCGAGCATGTACCCCTGCTTCGACCGATCGTCATCGATGAACCCCACGATCTCGTAGCCAAGCTCCGGGTGCGCCCGCAGCTCCCGCGCCACCATCATGCCCGCCTCGCCGGCGCCTATGATCATGGCCCTGCGCGCGGGGGCCCGGTCCCACCCAGGGCTTCCAGGCAGATGGGTGAGGGCTCGCCCCCTGGAGCGCCCTGTCAGAATCCACTCCCGCCGCAGGCGCGCAAGAAGTCGGAGCCCCCCGGCGAGGCCGATGTTGAGCATCCACATGAGCAGGGTCACGCTTCGGGGGAAGCCGGGCCCCGGGATCACGTGGAGCAGAAGGTAATCACCCGCGGACGCAAGGGTGCCGGCCTCGGCGATGGCGACGAGCTCGCGCACGCTCGCGAACTGCCACAGCCTGTTATACAGGCCGAAAGCACTGTACGACGCAACCCGCACCACCAGTAGGGCGGGCACAAACGGTACGATCAACCTCGCGTACGGCAAAGCCCTCGCCGGGCTGAATTCGAAGCGCACCAGCAGTGCGAGCAGGATGCTCGCAAGGGAACACGCGATATCGCAGGCCACGAGTATGCCCGTCCTGGCCCTGTGGCTCACGGCCTCTCACCTCCAGACCGGCTCGCCCGCCGAGGTAAGGCCGGCCGCCAGCCCCGCCCCCGAACTTCCCGTGGGCTCCGCCCGATCTCGTCCTCGCCCGAGTCGCCTGCCACCGCAGACACTGCAACCGGTGGTATTGCATGGTTGAGTTCGCCGCCAGAGCCCCTGATTCCTTCAGGCTGGAGTCGGTATCGCGAACCAGGCTGGGTGTAAGTACTTCCTATGCTCAGGACCTGGAGCACCTGCGAGAAAGCCCCGATACTCCGGCAGGAATCCCCGGCCGG
>DKEX01000087.1:4499-18517 GCA_002452295.1 Firmicutes bacterium UBA6811
TCAGCGTTCACGGCGGCCGCCTGGTCAGGGACGCTGGGTGCCTCGCCTCGAAGATGTCAGCACACCACGGAAGGGTGACAGGCGCAGCGACATGGCAAAGCGGGTTATGTGTGACGGGAAGCGGCCCGCCGCTCCGCGGATCGGGCTTCGTCGTTACGGAAGGGCATCGCGACCCGCACCGGGGCAAAGACCCTGGTGCATGGCTCTCGAGGCACCGGCGCTGCCAGCGATCCTCTTTGTGATCCTCACTGTAGCGTTTTCACATTCCGTCCTGGCCCAGACAGCGTCGTCCCCTGGGGACGGGCCTTCGGATGACTATGTGGTCTCCGCAGGCGATGTCCTTGACATAACCGTTTGGGGCTATGAGGACCTCCGGGCGACGGTCATAGTCAGGGAGGACGGCAAGATCTCTTTCACAAGCCTCATAGAGGAAGTGACCGCAGCCGGGCTGACCGTGCCCGGTCTCCAGGAGGTCCTCACCGAGAAGCTCTCGTATTACTTGAAGAGCCCGAAGGTCACGGTATCCGTCAGGGAGGCCCGGCTCAGTCGCGTCAACGTCATCGGAAGCGTCCGTTCGCCGGGCATCTTCAGCTTTCGCGGAAAGCCAGGCCTCATAGACGCGATAGCCGCCGCGGGCGGCGAGACCCCCGAAGCCGACCTGACGTGTGTCAGGATCACGCGCAAGGCAGGGTCCGCAGCGAACCATGTTGGAGCGACCGGCCAGGGCGCGGCGCCTGGCCAGGGCCCCGCGATAGTGGACCTGCACATGGTCCTCGCGGGCACGGTGGACCCTTCGACATACATCCTCTTTGATGGTGACACCGTCTTCATCCCGAAGGCGCTCGCGGTGAAAGTGATGGGTATGGTGCGCGAGCCGGGCACGTATTATCTCGAGCGCGGGGCGAGGCTCATGGACGCCGTCGCCCGGGCCGGCGACGTCCTGCCACAGGGGGATTCCGGCAAGGTGTCGGTGTCGAGCGGGCAGGTGACGCGGCGAGTGAGCCTTGCCAGGGCCGTGCTCGCGCCGGATGGCGAGGATAATGTCCCCCTGAAGGACGGAGACATAATCCACGTGCCGGAGGCCCTCCGGACCATATCTGTCCTCGGGGAGGTCGCAAAGCCCGGCATATACCCGGTCGGGCCTGACACGCGGGTTTTCGATGCCATCGCGGCGGCGGGCGGCCCGGGGGTGAACGGCGACACCAGTTGCGTTCAGGTCACAAGGGGCGCAGGCCAGGCCGCGCGCGTCTTTGAAGTGGATCTGGAAAGGTCGGGCAAGAACGCGTCGGCGGCCACGACCACGACCGCAACCGCAACGAACCCCCCATCTCCGGTCCTTGACGGCACGTTCAGCCTCGAGCCGGGCGACGTGGTCTGTGTGCCCAGGGCCATCGAGGTGCAGGTGCTCGGGCAGGTGAGGTCGCCCGGCACATACCGGCTGCGCGCGCGAAGCCGCCTTGTTGACGCAATCGCGCGGGCCGGCGGCCCGGCCGAGTCCGCCGACACGGCGCGCGTGTCGCTCACCCGTGCATCGGGCGACGGCGCGGGCGTGAAGGCCCTCGACCTCGACGCTATCCTGAAGGGCGCAAGGCCCGCCGACGATATCGTCCTGCAAGACCAGGACATCATCTCCGTCCCGGAGCTCATCCAGGAGGTCTCGGTGCTGGGCGAGGTGGCCCGCCCGGGCACGTACAGGATCCACAGCGAGACGAGGGTCCTCGACGTGCTGGCCCTTGCGGGCGGGGTGAGGCCCGAGGGCGACGCGACGGGCACCGTCCTCACAAGCAGGAGCCCCTCGGGCGAGCTACGCCGCGTCATCGATCTGGATAGCCTGCAGGCCGCGGGCGGAGGCGAGCGCAACTACATCGTGCGAAATGGAGACGTTCTGTACGTGCCGAGGGCGATAGCCGTGATGGTGCTCGGCAGGGTCAGGGCGCCGGGGACATACACTCTACGCGCCGCAGCGAGGCTCATGGACGCCGTGTCGCGGGCAGGAGGAATCGCCGAGGACGGCGACCCGACCGCAGCAACCATCACCCGCCAGGGCGAGGCGACACCCGTGGAGACGGTGGACATCCGGGCCGTGATGGCCGGCGCCACCGACCGTAACGTCCCTCTTCAGGACGGGGACATCATCTTCGTTCCCGAGCTTGTGCGGGAGGTATCGGTGCTCGGCGAGGTCGCGCGGCCCGGCGTGTACCCGATAAGGGAGGGGACCACCCTTCTCGAGGCGCTCGCCATGGCAGGCGGGGTCGCGCAGATGGGCGACGACAGCGCCATACGGCTCACCACGCGCGCAGCGGACGGCGCATCCCGGGTGTTCGAGATCAGCGTGGACCGGCCCTCCGGGGCTGGCGACGCATCCGCCTGCGCCCTGCGCGGGGGCGAGGTCGTCTACGTCCCCAGGGCCATCGCAGTGCAGGTCGTCGGCGAGGTCGGAAGGCCTGGCCTCTACCACCTGAAGGCCCGAAGCTGCATCTCCGATGCCATAGCTCTTGCCGGCGGCCTGACGGAGGACGCCGACGGGTCCTCGGTGACGCTGACCACGCGCACAAAGGCGGGGTCATCGTCACAGGTTGAAGGCAGGGTCTATCTCCTTGACATAGACAGGATCCTCACTGGCGCTGATCCGGCGGCAAACCGGGTTCTACGAGACCAGGACACCATCTTTGTGCCGAAGGCCCAGCGCGAGGTGGTGGTGGTCGGCGAGGTGGAGAGGCCGGGAATCTACAAGCTCCGCCAGGGCGCAAGGCTTCTCGATGCCATAGCGCTTGCGGGCGGCCCGACGAAGCGCGCCGGGCTGGAGGCGGTAGGCGTATTCAGGAACGGGCAGGTGGCCGCGGGGGAGCAGGTGGTGCTCGGCCGGGATAACCTCTTCTTCACCGGCAAGGCCGAGGAGAACCCGCCCGTCGTCGGAGGCGACATCGTATACGTGCCCGCCACCTCCAGGATCGAATGGGACAAGGTGTTCTCGTTCCTATCCGGCCTCAAGCTCATCAAGGACCTGTTCGCGCGCTAGCCCGGCTTTAAGGAGAGATGACGACCCTCATGGACCAGCTTGAGCAGGAAGTGGATCTGCTGGAATACCTGCGGGTGCTCGCCCGGAGGAAATGGCTTGTCTTCCTGTTCGTCGTCACGAGCGTTGTGACGGCGTACGCGGTGAGCTCCAGGATGACCAGGATATATCAGGCGACGTCAACGATCATGATCAGGACGGACAACACCATGGGCGCCATGCCGTTTGTCGAGGAGATGATGAACGTCTCCAGGAACGACATCAGGAACTACATGGAGTTCCTGAAGAGCCGAACCGTCGTGGAGTCGGCCTTGGCCCGTCTAGGCTGGTATGATCGCCTTTCATCTGAAGACGTGGGCCTGTGGCAGGAGAGCCTCTCCATCCAGCAGGTCCAGGGAACAGATGTGGCAAGGCTCTCTGTGGAATCGGATGACCCTCGGAAGGCCGCCGCCTTTCTCAACACGCTTGTCGAAGTCTTCAAGGAACACAGCCAGCGCATGAACCAAGAGTCGGCCCGCGCTGCAAGAGAGTTCATAGCGCAGCAGCTCGCGATCTCCGAGGGATCGCTGAAGCGGGCCGAGGATGCCCTGCTTCAGTACAAGAAGTCCAGCCACATCATCGAGCCCTCGGCCGAAACGAAGGCCCAGATAGAGCGGATCGCGCAGATCGAAAAGGACCTGGCCCAGGTGGAGGTGGGGATCGGCGCCGCGAAAGCCGAGACACAGGAGATCGAGCGCAGCCTGCGGTCGGCCGACCCGACCCTCGTGACCTCGACGACCCTGGTGGATAACCCGCTGGTGCAGCAGTATAGGCTCCGGCTGTCGGATCTCGAGACCGAGCTTGCCGGGGCACGGGAGCGCTACACCGACAACCACCCGGCGGTCGCCAGCCTCAAGGCGCAGATCGCGGAGGTCACGACGAAGCTGGGCCAGGAAGTCGAGAGGGTCGTGGGGTCGGAGACGAGGTCGCCGAACCCGGTTCACCAGGAGCTTCGCACTCGGCTCATTGAGAACGAGTCCCTCATCGTGGGGCTGGAGGCAAAGCAGGCCTCGCTCCACGAGATGCTTCACGACGCCGAGGCGAAGCTGGCCACGATCCCCGAGAAGGAGATGGACGTGGCGCGTCTTGTGAGAGACCAGCGCGTGGACGAGGAGATCTACGTGATGCTCCGCACGAAGTTCGAGGAGATGCGGATCACTGAGGCAATGAAGGTCTCTGACGTCTATGTGGTAGACAGGGCCACCGTGCCGCAGGTGCCGGTCAGGCCGAGAAAACTCCTGAATACCGCCATCGCGGCGTTTCTGGGGCTCTTCGTGGCGGTCGGCGCGGCGTTTCTCATGGAGTATATGGACACATCGCTCAAGACGCAAGAGGAAGTCGAGCGGCTTCTGGAGCTGCCTGTGCTCGGCGTCGTGCCCGACATCGGGAGGTTCCGGCGCAAGCGTTCCAGGCGTAAACGCTCACAGCGTGCCGAGCCCGCAGCGCTCTAGCGTAACACCCTCGGCCCGAGGCTCTGCCGTTCGGGCGCGTGCCGGCCCGTTCGAAACCCTGGCTCTGCTGAATGTGCCGCTGCCACGGCGGCCAACGTGAGAGGAGGGCTCCAGGAACTTGCCACATTTGAGGAACCGCAACTCGGGCACTCTGATCGTACATCACGATCCGAGGTCCCCGGCATCGGAGGCCTTTCGCACGCTTCGAACCAACCTGGAGTTCGTGTCACCTGACAGGCCAGTGCGTTCGCTCCTGGTGACCAGCCCCGGGCCGTCGGAGGGCAAGAGCACCGTCGCGGCCAATCTCGCGATATCTCTCGCCCAGGCCGGCAAACAGGTGGTCCTGGTCGATGCCGACATGCGCAAGCCGGTGCAGCACGATGTCTTCTCGCTTCCGAACGGAACGGGGCTCACGACAGCCCTCGTCAGGGGGATCATGCCTGACATCTTGCAGGAGACTCCCGTGCCGGGTCTACGGGTCATCACCAGCGGCCCGATTCCGCCCAACCCTGCAGAGCTTCTGGGGTCGAGCATGATGGGCGCGCTCGCCGGAACGCTCGCCTCGGAGGCGGACTTCGTGATATACGACGTGCCCCCGGTGGTTGCCGTGACCGACGCGCTTGTCCTCGCGCCCAGGCTCGATGGGGTGCTCCTCACGATCAGGCTGGGGGTGACGTCGAGGGATGCGGCGAGAAGGGCGAAGCAACTGCTCGCGGGTTCACGGTGCCACCTTCTCGGGGTCGTGCTGAACCACGTGAAACCCGGGCGAGGGTATGGCTATTACTACTACTATTACTACTACTACGGGAGCAACTCCGCCGAGGAGCTGTCTTTCGAGGAGGCTGCCGCCGCAGTCAAAAGCAAGGCGACCAGCGGCACGTGATGATGATGATGCGGAGGCCCGAGGGTGCGGTCGACATCCACACACATATCCTTCCTGGAATGGACGACGGCGCCGAAGACCTGGGCGAATCTGTCGCTATGGGAAGGCTCGCCGCCGAGCACGGCACCGCGATCATGGTCGCAACGCCACACATGGATTTCGCCGGTGCGAAGAGAGGCGCATGCGCAGAAGGCGCCCGAAAGGCCGATCTCGTCCGCCGTAATACCGGCATCCTGGCAACCGCGCTGGCTGCCTCCGGCCTGCCGGTCGAGGTCCTGCCGGGAATGGAGATCGCCATAGACCCTGACCTGTTATCCATCATCGAAGCCGGTGAGGCGGTGACGATCGCGGACTCCGGAAAGTACGTGCTGGTCGAGCTGCCGTTCGGGCAGCTCCCGGGGTACACCGAGAAGGTGATGTTCGATCTCTCGAGCGCAGGCTACGTCCCTGTGATCGCCCACCCCGAAAGAAACGCCGAGATCGCGAACGACCCCAATCGCATGTTCTCTCTGGTGAGAGCGGGAGCGATCGGACAACTCGACGCCGGGAGCCTCGCCGGCGAACTCGGGAGAGCGACGCGGCGCGCCGCCGAGGCCCTGCTTCGCCACGGGCTTGCCCATGTCATCGCAAGCGACGGGCACTCGCCGTCGTTCAGGCCCTGCAGGCTCGACCGCGCGTTTGCGGCCGCGGCCAGGCTGGTGGGAGACTCGTCCGCTCTGTGCGCTGTCAGGGACCTCCCGCGCGCGATCGTTCGCGGGGAGGCCGTCAGACTGGAGGATCCCGAAAAGTACGCCCCGAGGCGATGGTTTCTCTTCGGCAGGATGGCCATCTAGCCCGGGGAGGAGGCAACCGGAGGATGAACACCACTCAAGGGCAAAACGACGCTGGCGGGACGCTCGAGCGCACGAAACGGCTCACGCCTCGCGCGATGGGCGGCGCGTTACGCCGCCGGACTGCCGTGGCGGCAGGAGCTTTCGTCATTGCGGCTTCTCTCGCGGCGGCGGCCCTGCAGCAGAGCGCCATCGCAGCCGGGCCGTCCGTTCAGGAGGCATCGGTGGGAGGCGGGCTCGCGCGCGACCCGGCGACCGGCGGGCTGTGCCTGTCTCTCGGCTCGGCTTGCATCACCGTCGCCCCCGTGCCTGTGCTGGATGGATGGATCCCGGGTGCCAGCATCACAGTGGGACGCCAGGCTCTCAAGTGGGGTCCGGGTGTCTCCGGCTCTCTCTTGCTCTCCGGCTGCGCGCCCCTCGACGGGATCGCTCTCGCGGTGGAGCCAGGAAGGCTCCGGTACGTTCAGGTGGCGGCCGCAAGGGACGTGGCGCGCGGCAGGTGGCTACTCGCCCACCGTATCGAGGGGAGGGCGGCCCCCGGCATGTTGGTGGGCATATCTGAAGCGGTTGCGGTTTCAGGCGGCTTCCGCCTCCGGCCGTTCTACCTGATGCCCGGGTGCCCGTACTTTCTCGCTCAGCACCTGAACATGCAGGACGATAGATCCCAGGACTGGTGGTCGAACGTGCTCGCAGCAGTTGACGCGAGTGTGGCCCTGTCGAATCACGTCACAGTGTACGGCGAGTTCCTGGCCGACGATTTCCCGTGGGCCGCAAGCACGCGCGGCCGTGTTCCTTACATGATCGGAGCGCTCGCGGGCATCCGGTTCGACGAGCCACCCGGTCTAGAGCCGTACCGCGCGGTTGTCGAGTACGTCAGGATCAACAACTACGTATACTCCCACAAGAACCCGGATAACACGTACGTGGTCTCGGGCGGCACGCTCATCGGGCATCCCCTCGGTCCTGACGCAGACGCCCTGTACCTGTTCGTCGCGCGCCCGCTCAACGGAGGCCTGTTTGGGGGCCTCTGCTGCAGTATGGAGGTGACGGGGCGGCTTGGGTACGAACGGCACGGCGAGGGCAGGCCCGGTCACCCCTGGGACCCGTCGGAAGGTGTCAGCCACGAGTTCCTCTCCGGGGTGGTCGAGACCCGGAAGATTCTCGGAGTCACGCTCGAGGCAGTTATCGGGCCGGGCGTTCAGGCAGCGCCCGGGTCCGCCCGCACCACGCTCAGGCTTGCCACCGTGCTCGAGGACATCGACAACGCCGGCCACGTGGCTTCGGCAAAGGCGCTCGAAGCAGGCATTCGCCTCTCGCTTCGACTGGCCTGGGCCCGGTGACTATTATGAGAACGCATCCGCCATCGTTGCTCGGAGTTGCTCTGCGCGGCCGCGCCCCGGGCGCTATGGGATACCCGCACTGCGGGAACATCGCGTATGTGCGATGATTCCACACAAGACGGTGCTGGCTCTCTTTGTTGTCGTTTCGCGGTGTCGGTGCCACCAGCATGGAATATCTGGGATTATCGCGCACATGCGATAATCCCAGAGAGTGGATGCTAGCCTGGTTTTTCACCATGTTCTCCTGCAACGTACAGCTAGCAGGGAAGTCCTCACGATATAGCGCATTTGCGATAATGCTGCCGGAAGAATGCATGACGGTGGCGCCAGTCGAGGGCAGCCACCACAGGGGGGTCGGTTCTTGAGAACCCAAATCGTGAGGATGAAGTGGGTCCGAGGAGTGTTCCTGGGTCTTACCAGCAGCCGGCTGAGATGGGATCTGAAAGCAGCCCTGATCGTGACAGCAATCCTCGTGGGATGTGCCATCCCCTGTTCAAGCCAGGCGAGCCCGGCCCCCGGGGAGATCCTGGAGGGGGCTCTTACGGGCACATGGTACTTGCCCCTCGCCACCCCAGGGCTCGTCGACGGGCCTGCCGCAGGCTGGCCGGGCTCCGTCGCAGGACCCCGTGACAGTGGGCTATTCCTCTCCTTTGAAGCATGGGCCCCAGAGGGCACCAGGGGAGTCTCCTGGTCGCGCGGCCTCGAGCTTATCCGGGGGGGAGGCAGCGGAGCCGGGAGTGAGCACGATTTCCTGGCTGGTATCATCAGGGCCTACGGAGTTGATGGCCTTGCCATCCCCGGCCTGAGTGAGGTCAGGTTCGGGCTTACACGGGCTGAGACGGGCTTTGCTCGCGGGTGGTCCAGCGGTGGCACGCAGGCAGGCGAGATCCGCTTTTTTGGCTCCTGGGTCACCTCCCTCAGAGCGCCTGTGGGGCCGGCGGTGGCGAGCGCCAGGCTCCATATCATCCGCGGTACCCTGGAAAGCCGTTATGGCGGGCCTGACGAGAGCACGACGCTGAACGCCTCCGGCCGCGGGTACGCACTGGACGTGGGAGTGATTGCTCCAGTTGATCTGGTTGATTCGGGTGCCATTCAAGGGATCACTGCGGGAGTCTTCCTCGCAAACGTGCTGAGCGGTGTTACGTGGGATGGCTCCGTGAAGTCCGCCTCCGCCACCCGCCCGTACAGCCGGTATGAGCGGGCCCCCACGGGTACGGCGTTGTCTCTCGAGCTGAGACCGGCTCTGGAGGCGGTTCGCTCCATCAGGGTTGCCCTTGAATCATCCGGCGAGGGCACCCAATGGAACGATGCCGGCGCCCCTGATGCATCTCCGTGGCGCCTGCGTTTGGGTGCTCAAGCAGGACTGGCCCCAGGTGTCGCCGGGACGGTATCGGTGGCCCTCTACCCCGACCGCGGCCCCAGCGCGGCAGCGGGAGCCAGCTTCACTCTCGGACGCATGACGACGGAGATCGCCCTCGCGTTCGACGATCGCTTGAGCGTTGCCAGCAGGGTCATGGTCACCGAGTGCATCAGGTTCTAACTCAGGCGACTTAAGCGAAGTTCACACATCAGCCTGACGCGCGTGACTGCTCCCCGCAACCATGCCGTGTGTACTGGCGTTGAATGGGTTTCCGAGGTTTTCCAACCCTCGGAGGAGGAATTTGCGTACTGGAGCGCGAATGTCCGGTTGAACGGACACCACCATCGTCATCAGTCGACATAATCCGCCAGGAAGGGGGAGCTATGTCGCGCTCGGTGTGAGACCCGGCTCTACAGTTGGAGACCGGGCTCCGGGGCGCAGCACGAACATGGAGCACGAAGTCGGGTACGCGGACGAAATAGACCTCAGGCAGTATATGGAGGTCCTGTGGCGGGGCAAGTGGGTCATAATCAGCGTGACGCTGTGCGCGATGCTCTCAGCCGCGCTCATCAGCTTTTTCGCGCTCGACCCGGTGTACGAGTCGAACACGGTGCTTACGGTAAGCCTTCCTGAGGAAGTGCAGGGGGGTCTCGGAGACCCTGTGGTCGCGGGCATTATCGGAGGCACTCCGCAGGCACACATGAGGCTTCTCCAGGACCCTCTCATACTCGAGCGCGTTGCAGGGTCACTGGACGTGCCCACCACCGCACGAGCCCTGGCCGGAAAGGTCAGCGCGAAGGTGGTAGGCGATCCAGCCAAGGGCGACAGGCTCATAGAGATGACTGTGAAGAACTCCGATCCAGAAAAGGCGCAATCCGTGGCAAGAGCGATTGCTGACACATACACGGCCTACCTCTCCGGACTCGTGTCGGAGCGTCTTTCCTCCCGCAGGCAGATGCTTGCGGCGGAGCTTGCCCGACAGGAGGCAAGCACGGCAGAGACAGCCGAGAAGCTCCAGAAGGTTGTCGGAAGATCAGACGGGGGGGCGGCCATGCTCACTCAGAAGATCAACGCCAGGACCGCAGCCCTGGCCAACTATCGCTGGGAGTATGCCCAGCTCGCCAGCGAGGTGCGTGCGGCGTCGGAATCGTTGAAGGTTCTCGAAGAGCAGCTTGCCGATGTTCCGAGGACGGTCCCTCTGGAATGGCCCTCCGGGGCCCAGGCGCACGAGACGCAATCCTCCGGGGCCACAGAGATGCTCACCGCGGCTCAGATCAACCCCGCATACACGTCACTCCTGGAGGAGGTCATGCGGAAACGGGCTGCCCTCGCCGATATCAAAGCGCGACTCGACACTGCCCGCGAAGCAATCCCGTCACTCGAAGCTGAGATCTCCGAACTGAATGCAAGGCTCGTAGAGCAGGCAGCGATTGAAGAGAAGCTGGAGGGTCAGCTCGATTCCGCGAAGTCCCGCATGATCGACCTCATAGGCGAACTGCAAGGCCTCCAGGGGCGAGAGGCTCAGGCCATGGTCCTCTCTGCCGTTGCCGTGGTCACGCCTGCATCCTTGCCTGTCGAACCGTCAGGCCCGAGGAAGCTGCTCAACATCGCCATCGCGGGCGTGCTCGGCGTGATGGTGAGCGTCTTCGTGGTGTTTATCATGCACTACTGGCAGAGCACCCAGCCGGGCGTGGCGCCGCAGCAGCCGATGGCGGGGCGTTGAGGTAGCCGATTGGCCGTAACCCGTGCCACCTGTCGGCACACGAGTTCTGCCCAAGATCGCCAGTGCTCGTTTCCGGGGATACCAACGAAGTCGGCCATTTTGCACGCGAAGCACCCAAGAGGTTACCATCCTTGCCCATGGCCGGGTGGCCCGATAGGCACCGAGGCAGAGAAACTTGGCATCATGGGCGGGCAATTGCCAAGAGAGCGACCATCCTCGCGCACAAAGCGGCAAACATCTTGTCAAGACGTCTGCCACCTTTCGCGCCGCCGACCTGGGTCGACCCGCCAAGTGGCGATTTTCTGGGCAGTCCCAGGCGCGAACTGCCTAGATCCTGGGCACCTTGGCCGTCCTCGCTGCCGCGATGCCAAGTTTCTGGTCATCTTCCGGGCGAGATTGCCTAGATTCTGGGCACTCTGCCCGGTTTTGACGCCGAAGGAGAGGTGGGGTGGCAGGGTTTTGGCCACGTCATGCCCAAGGGTGCCCAGATTCTTGGCACCTGCGCGCCCAGCCTGGCCAGTTTGTTGGCATCCCACCGCACCGGCAGATGAGCCGACAGGTGAGGTGCCCAGTTTCCTGTCAGGTTGAGCGGGACGATGCCAAGATTCTGGCCATCGCTGCCGCCCTCACCGGAAAACCCGTGGAGTGTCACTCCACGTGCGCTCCGGCAAAAGGGAAGCGCTACGCGGCGATAACCCAGAAGAACCCAACGATCATTCCGATCTCCACCGCGAACTTGAGCAAAGTGCCCCCTAGAATGCCTATGAGCGTGCCGAAAGCCGCACGAAAGGCGTCACCGCCTCGCGTGCCCTTCAGAAGCTCGCCGCCGAGCGCCCCCGCGAACGGGCCGATGACGATCCCTATGGGGCCAAGCACGAACGGGCCGACGATAAGCCCGGCGATGCTGCCGTAGATGGCCGCCGAGGATCCGCCGTACCGTTTCGTCCCGTATGCGGTGGCGACGTAGTCGATAAGCAGCGTCACAACGACGGCAACGGCCTGCCACACGTAGAACCCAAACGTGAGCGTGGCGAACCGTGTGAAGAGGCCGTACACAAGCATCCCAAGCCAGATGAGAGGCGCACCGGGAAGAGCCGGCAGCACCGTCCCGGCGAGGCCCAGGATAAACAGCAGGATAGCGAGAATCATTCCGATCACGGCCACAAGAAACCCTCCGATCTGTATTATCCCCCGCTGCCGGGCCAATAGTTGCCGCAACGTCGAGAATCTACCGCGCTCGTCCACGCCATGATTTCGTCACAGGGCACGAGAGCGGTCAGGAGCAGGAGCAGGAGCAGGAGCACGAGTGTGAGTGTGAGTGTGAACATAAGTGTGAGCATAAGTACACAAGGCTGTTGACCATGCCCGGCTTGCGTCAGAATTGCGAGGCAAAACCCAGGCAAGGCGCCGCCGCCGAATCTCGGATTGCCAGACAACAGGGGACATCAACGGCCCCGTGACGATCAACCCGGCAATGAACGCAAGCCCTGGGCGCACCCTAAGGCCAACCGGCACGGGTTCCAAATGCCGGTGGCTATAGGCCGCCGTGCCGCGCAAGCCAGTCGGCGACATCGGCCAGCACCTCGTCGTGGTTGATGTCGTTGAATAGCTCGTGGAAGCTGTCAGGATAGACCCGCATCTCCCGGTCACGACAGGTCATGGCCGTGTAGAAGCGCTTTGTCGCGTACGGCGACACTATGGCGTCCTTGCCTCCCTGCAGGACGAGACAGGGCAGTTGCACTGAAGGCGCGGCGGCCATGGTCTTCGCCATCTGGTTCGCAAGCTCCGTATAGAAGCGCAGCGTGATGCGGGGATATCTCAGCGGGTCGCTGACGTAGGCGGCGACCACCTCAGGATCGCGCGATATGGCGTCGGGCGGTATCCCCGAGTCCACCGTCATCCTGGGAAACACACTGCCGACCAGACGTCCCAGCGCCCCCTTGAGCGGCGGCACCTTCATCGACAGCGCGAGACAAGGGCCGGACACAATGATGCCGTCCACCGGGCACGACCCCGAGTTCCCGTGCTTTATCGCGTATGACAGCGCCGTGAGGCCCCCGATGCTGTGGCCCAGGAGGAAGAGGCGCGCTTCGCCCGGCGTCCTGTGGCGCACGTGATCGCACAACAGCGCAAGGTCGTCCACGATGTGTTCATAACGGTCCACGTGGCCTCGCTGTCCTTCGGATCTTCCATGGCCCCGGTTGTCGAGGCCACATACAGCATAGCCCCGGGGAACGAAGTAATCCACCACGTTCTGATACCGTCCCGAGTGCTCGGCGCCTCCGTGGGTGATCACCATCGCAGCCCGGGGCTTCTGCCCCTCAGGCAACCAGCATTGATAGAAGAGCCTAACGCCGCCGGTTCCCTCGATGAACCCCGTTTCGCTCGCCTCCATGGACGTCCTCCCCCGCCTTCCCTGCCACGCTATTGCCAGATCCCCATGGAATAGTTCGCCAAGGGTTCCCAGGTCCCTTCTCACTTCGGGGAATCGACACCATGATGTGCGTTCCTGGGCCGTGTGCTTCCCGAAGAGGAGCCCATCGTCCCTGCCTGGCTGCGGGTCCGCCCCGGTGGAGACATGCAGTCTCGCCGGCCATGCAGGAAGGCTGCCGCGCGCGAGCGGAGGCCCGAGGCAAGGTGCCGGCCCCGGCCCCTCTCTCGCCCGGCCGTCAATCTGACGCCAGACGCTGAAGCGCGGCGTTCACTTCCTCCAGTTTGGTGCTGAGCTGCTTCATCTGCTCCTGCGCCACCCTCATGCAGTAGTCCAGTTCCTGCTTGCGACTTCCCTCGTCGTTCTCGAGCAGCCGCTTGCACTCAGAGTATATGTCGAGAGCGCGGTCCATCTCCGCGCGCAAAGCCCTGGCCTCTTCCTCGGCTGACTCGGCGGGACCGCTCACGTATGATACGTCGGGCAGGAGGACTTCCTGGTACCAGGGCGCCTCATCAGCGCGCTCGAAACTGAGCGACACGCAAATCTGCCTGTCGCTCTTGCTTGCCGCCGCGACGAATGCGATGGGATTCGGGATGATCACCCCGCCCACAGTCGCGCGAAAAGGCTCGGCAGGCCACACGGTGAGCTTCCCCTGAGATAGCCGCAAGGCGATGTCGGCCCCCGCAGCGTTCTCGACGAAATGGACGCGGTCAACCTGTCCGGTGAGAAACCCCATGAGATATGCGAACGCGGGGTCGCCTCCGACCATCATCGTGAAGTTGTTGAGCACCTCGAGCTTCTTGGCCCGGCTTATCATTCGCTGCCACGACCTCCCGGATGCCTGAATGCCAGATGAGGTCCTTTCTCCTTTATTGTAGCGCAAAACGCCCTCTTTGAAATCCCCCCAGCCCAAAACGGCGGCTGAAGCGACAGACCCGTCGGAGG
>DKEX01000087.1:18533-21150 GCA_002452295.1 Firmicutes bacterium UBA6811
AGATCCCGTGGTACAATGGTAGACGGTGGATCAGAGCGGTCGCGAATGACGAACCAGGCGAACGTGCAGGCGAGCTGGCCACGAGGCGCACCGCCGGGTAGCCTATCGCGACGTCAGATGGCCGGGGGGATGCAGCATCGACGCACCGGGTAGACTGAGCGTGCTCTATGAGCTTCCGTTTGCGAGCCTTGGTGGAACGGAGAAGCATGTGCTTACGCTCATCAGCTCTCTTCGTCGCGAGGTGACCCCGTGCCTCCTTGCACCCCAGGGTAACGCGCTCCCCCTTTTCCGAGACCTCGGGGTGCCTTACAGGACCATCCTTCCCCTGATCCTCGCGCCCGGGCTTGGCAGGGCACTCCAGGCACACCGCTCGGCTTTTCGCGAGATCCTGATGGAGTTCAGGCCCACCCTCATTCACGTGCATGCCGGGATCGAGAACGCCGTGGCGGCTCACCTCGAGGCGCCCGGCATCCCGACGGTCTTCACAATCCACGGTTACCCGGACGCAGCGAGCTACATCGTAAGCGGCTTTCTCGCCAACCGAATCGTGGACGAAGTGATCTGCGTTTCCGAGGCTGAGCGCCGTGCAGCACAAAGGCACGGTTTCAGGAGGGACAGGTTCACGGTGATCCATAACGGGATCGCTGCCCCCCACGGAGCCGGTGAGGTGGACGAGTCCAGGCGGCGATGGGGGATACCGAGCGAGGCAATCGTCATCGGCACGGTCTCCCGCCTGGAGCGCGGGAAGGGGACAGCATACCTTGTCTCGGCACTCGCGCACATCCGGCGGGACTGCCCAAACGTGGTGCTGCTGGTGACAGGCGATGGGCGAAGGAGGCAGGATCTCGCGCAACTCGCCATCGACCTCGGTGTCGGCGACAGGGTCGTTTTCACGGGCGCCCTCCCGGACCCGACCGCGGCCCTCGAAATCATAGACGTCTTCGCCCTCCCATCGCTCCGCGAGGCGCTCGGCATGGCCATCCTCGAGGCGATGGCCCACGCGAAGCCCGTGGTTGCGACCACCGTCGGCGGCATCCCCGAGGCCGTGGTCCACGGTGAGACAGGCCTGCTCGTGCCCCCAAAGGACGACGCCGCCCTGGCCTCGGCGCTCCTTGTCCTCGCCCGCAACCCTGCTAGGCGGCAGGAGATGGGCGCGCGCGGACGCGCGCGCTTCGAGGCTCTCTTCACGGCCGACCTCATGGCCCGGCGCACGCTTGAAGTGTACCGACGCGTCCTCGCCCGCAGGTCCACCCGCAGGTCCAGCCCGCCGCCCTCCCAGCCGCGACCGTAGCGCCACCTCCTGGTCTCGACCGCCTTGCGGTCACCGTCCCTGCCCCCGCCCCGGCCACGGTCACGGTCGCGGTCACGATCCCGCAGGCTACCTGCGTACCCGCCCGGCATACTCCACGAAGACATTCCTGTTGTGGTCCGGGCCGACGCCCTGCACGTTGGGGGACACGAAAGTCGAAGGCCTGACCCCGGTCGCCACTAGCAGCCTTGCCACCTCCGCGACGATAGCGCATGAGACGGCCACGGCGGCGACGGTGGACCCGGCCGCCACAGGGATGTTGAATCCGTCGATGCACACAAGAGCGTCCTCGAGGGGCACATGCGTGTCGATCATGACATCGGCGAGGTCGCCAAGCTTCTTGCCGCTCGAGTGGGTGGGCTTCGCCTTCCTGTGGTTGTCGCCTGACACCACCGCCACGACGGCAAGGCCCCGGTCATGTCGACGAGACCACACGCAACCTTCGTGCCGCCGACGTCCACACCCACTGCTGCTTTACCTGTGGCGGCGTCTGCCACGACAGGACCAGCGGACGCGCATCGGGACCCTGCGATGTCCCCTGCCGCCTCCCCCCGAGCGTGCTCTGCGCGGCACGTAACCGCGCGGCCGCCCTGCAAACCTTCACCTGCTCCCTCATCCGACAGCGATCCTGACAACCCAGATCTCTCCCCCGTCGAGACGTCTCTTCAGCTCCGCACGGCCGTCGCGGACGGTCACGTCCACTTTCTCCGAGGTAACCAGGTCTTCGGCTGACGCGGATATCGCCGCTCCCGCCCCAGTCGCCCCCGCCGCCCCCGCTCCACTCGTCCCCGACGCGGCCTCGTCGGCCTCGTTGCCGCTGCCAGGACCGCCGGCATCGCGACCGCCGCGGCCGCCTCCGGCACCGTCGCCAACGCCGGAACCGCCGAGCGCGACCAGGAACCGCGCGTCCAGAGGCTCGGCGCCGTGGTTGAAGACGAAGAGCAGGTGCCTCTCGTCGCTGGTCCCGAGTCCGGCCTGAAGCACTCGCGCCTCCACCGTCCCGCCGGGAGCGGCGGCCTCCACGATGACGGGGCGCGCCACGTCCGCGCTCCGCGCGAAACTCGCGAGGAACCCCCCCGTGCCGGCATGCCGCCGGGTCTCGTACGCAAAGCTCAGGAACGTGCCTGCCAGCACCGCAAGCCCCTTGCCGTAGCGGTTCGCCACCACAGCCGGGGTGCCATCGTCGAACGTCGCCACCACTTCAGCGGTAGGCTCCGTTACCTCCAGCACCTGCCTGATGCCGTATCCTCTGATCTCGTCCCCACACCGGACGCACGGGACACGGTCAAGGGTCGCCGTCACCACCAG
>DKEX01000087.1:21187-24281 GCA_002452295.1 Firmicutes bacterium UBA6811
CCGGGCACCGCGTCGCCGCACGCGCCCACCTCGTCGTTCCAGCCGGTGCGCGCCTCGGCTACCACCGTGCCGCCGTCGCGCACGAACCCGGCGATCTTCTCGGCGGCCTTTCGGGTGATCATGAGGGAGAAGGGCATGTAGAGGACTTTGTACCGGGTGAGAGCTCCTGCTTCGATCTCCTCCACGTGAACGTAGTCCGCGGGGATGTTCTCCTCGAAGAGCGGCCGATAAGCCCCTGCGAGGGACCTCGACGGGATGTAGGTGGACCTCTCCCGCATGGCCGTCCACATGATGCTGGCAAAAACGTTGTAGAGTATCGCCACATCCGCCTTCGGAGGCTTCGCATCGAGGAAGAGGTCCATGTTGGCGTCCACTACCTTCGCAACCGTCCCTGCGACCTTCGCACGCTCGCTCGGGGTGCCGTCCAGGTCGGCAAGGCCGAAGCCCGCGGACTCATACCCACGGGTCATCGGGTACCACGCGTAGAAACACAGGCCCTTCGCCCCGTGGCTGATGGGCTGCCAGGTCCACTCCGCCTCGTCCTGCGCCGTCGCCTGCATTGCGAAGGACCCCACGTAGCCATGGCCGCCCTGGAGCTCGCCAAGCCAGAACGGGCTTCCCACCGTCGCGCACGCCGAGCGCGTCGAGCACAGCATGGCCGAGCGCAGCGAGGGGTCGTTCGTCTCCTTCGCCCCGACATGTTTGGGATAGAAGGACGTCCCCCAGATATCGACGACCTTCGCCATCCGCCAGTCGTCGGGCGCGCCCTGGCCCAGCATGGGAAGGGTCATGATACACGGGATGTCCGAGTGGCTCGTGACGACGTGGCCAGGGTCGACGGCTTTCACCGTCCTTGCGCGCCACGCAAGGTCCTCGGCGATCTTGTCGAGGATGAACTCTTGCCAGTCGATGAAGTCGGTGTACGTCATGAGCGAGATGAAGCGCGGCGCGTCCACCACGTCCCAGCTGGAGAACGTCCGATACCACGCCTCGTTCAGGGCGTCAATGGTGCCGTATTTGGCCTTCAGCCACTCGCGGAAGCGCCTCACGGTGTAGTGGCAATGGCAGAACACGGCAGGCTGCGGCAGGTAGTCGAAGTAAGCCCACTGCACCACGTGCGGCTCGCTCCAGAGGTCCCATGCGAAGAACTCGTCGCGGTCCTTCACGCGCGCGGCAAGGGTCGTCATGAACTCCTCGGCCTTGCGTCGCACGCCCGGGTGGTCGTAGCAGTAGCCGGGAGACCCCTGAGAGATGATCCTGTCCCCGCCCTGCGACACATATGGGGAGTCGGGGAACTCGTCGAGAAGCCAGTCGGGCGCAGAATCCAGGTAAAGCTGGATGATGATCTGAAGGCCAGCCTCACGGGCGAGGTCCATGACAAGGTCCTGGGCGTCGAACCTGTACGCGCCGGGTCGTGGCTCGCTCGCCGCCCAGTCCACCCAACAACGCACGGTGTTGAACCCGCATTGCTTGATATTCGCAAGATCGCGGCGCCACTCGTCGGCCGCGCCCGGCCAGGGGTGTTTCACCATCGTGGCCCTGGTGCGGCCGCCTCCATACCAGACAGCCATGGGAAAGTGCCGCCTCACGAAACCGCCTCCTCTCATCCTCATCATCCGCTCATCCGCGCTATCAGTCTACTTGAACCCGCTCAGGACGAATCCCTTGACGTAGTAGCGCTGGAGCGCCAGGAACACGCACACCGAGGGTGCTATCACCATGACGGTTGCTGCGAGGAGCTTGTTCATGTTCACGGCCGTGCTGTATGCCGTGCCCATCAGCCGGAGACCCACCGGGACCGTCATCAGGTGCGGCGCCGACGTGGTCACGATCATCGGCCACAAGAAGTAGTTCCACTGTCCAATGAAAGTGAATATCGCGAGCGTGGCCAGGGCGGGCTTGACCAGGGGCATCACCACCATGCTGAAGATCCCGAGGTCCGAGGCGCCGTCTATCCTGGCGGCATCGATGAGCTCGTCGGGAATGGTCATCATGAACTGCCGCATCAGGAACACCCCCCACTGCGGAGTCCATGACACCCATCTCGGCGGCATGGCCGTAACCTCTTCGTATGTCATCACCGAGACCGAAAGGAGGAACGCCGCTGCGCACGCCCTCCCCACCGGATCCCGGCGTCTTTGACCCGTCTTACCCCGACCTGATCGAACGTAAGCTCCCAGTTGTTGACGGTGCCGGGGAAAAGCTGCTCGTCCCAGGACGCGGTGTTCACGCCGAAGATGAGCGGGCTGACCTTCGAGACTTCTGCCGCCCGGTCCACGGATATCTGCACCGCGGCTCCGCCTCCTTGCGCCGGCAGGGTCGTCGTACCGAACGTCGCCACCGACAGTATCGCCAGCAGCCACACCAGGGGGCCGACGAGCCGACGAACGCGAACATGGCCTGGTCTCTTGCCTGGTAGAGCCGACGATGAGAGCGTCATCAGACATCCCTCCCGTAACTGCCGACAACAGGTGGAGCCGCCAACTCCCTCCGGCTTTGCAGGGTGAAATCGGCGGTACCCTCACCTACCCGCGGGCCCGCCTGGCCGCTGCATGGCCTGCCATTCCGCTTGCGGCGTCGTTGGCGGCTCCGCCTGGCCCGCCGTCCTCGCCTGGGCCACGGAATCCTCGCCCTGGAGCTCGACGCTCAGCGTGTACCGGTCGGCGCGCAAGATGGAAACCACGTACTCCAGCGATCTGTTGTCCGCAAGATAGGTCATGCGCTCAGCGAACAGCGCCGGCGAACCTTCGGGCACCTCGAGAAGCCTGGCGTCATAAGGGTCGAGAGAGATGGCGGTGTAGTTCTCGATGGCGCGCACAGGCCCCAGCCCGTATCTGGTCCTGAGGAGTTCGTAAAGCGACATGTTGTCCTGCAGCACGTCGGCGAGATCTGGACACATGTCGACCGGCACGTGCGCTGTCTGGACCCCCATGATCTCGCCGTCGGCAAGGCGCAGCCGGCGGACCTTCGTGACGAGCGTGCCCTCGGCGATGGCGAGAGCCTCACGCACCCGACCCCTTGCCGCCACTATCTCCACCTCGAGGATCTTCGTGGAGGGCTTCATTCCCCGGTCGCGCATCTGCTGGCTGAAACT
>DKEX01000087.1:24300-46308 GCA_002452295.1 Firmicutes bacterium UBA6811
ATCCTGTACAGCAGGCCCTCCTGAACCAGGCTCTGGATGGCCTGCTTGACGGTTATCCGGCTTACCCTGTATCGTGCGCTCAACTCGGCCTCCGAGGGGATTCTCTCACCCGGCCTGAGGCTTTCGTTCCGCAACTCCTCCCGTAGAAAGTCGCGGATTTGATGGTACAACGGAGTAGAGATGTTCCTGTTCGGGATCATTCCTGTGGACCTCCTTCCATGCCTTCAGAAGGCATGGGACGTTCTTGTGCCCGTCATCCATCTAAGCGTGAGTTCAGAAATCCAAGCCGGTTTGGGAGAAGCTTCCGGGTTGCCGGTGCCTGCACGACGGGGCGCTCTCGATTTGGCAAGTCTGAATGCCAAATCTAACCATGTGCGCCGCAAGCGGGGCGCGCCTTACCAAAACCTGGTCTGGAGCATTCCTGCACCCTCACTCACGGTTGATATATCCTCTGTGTATATGTCGTCATGATAACTATTCGATACGCGCGCCCCTGATCCTCCTTCGCACGATAAGAAAGCGCCCGGCCGTGTCCGGCCGGGCGTCTATGCCACTCAAAGACGGTCGTCACCTCTGGGCTCGCAGCCGGAGCGCCCGTCAACCAGGCCTCGAAAAGGGCCGCTGTGCCAGCCCGACGGCCTTCACGACCGCAAGCGCTATCCCTGCATCAACCAGGTGATGCAGGGCCGTGCCGAGGCCCACCACGAGGCCGGCCTTCTGCAGCGTGAACCCGAACGGCAGCACTATGAGCGCCTCCGAGAAGGCGTGAATCGGGAGGGTCCACAGGAGCGCCCCCCAGAACGGCATGCCTCTTTTCACCATGACTGCCCCTGCCCCTGCGAACAGGGCGTGCATTGCCGCCCTGGCAGCGATCACCGGGCCCAGTTTCACGAGGAAGCCCACGGCGGAGCCGGCCCCGACCAGTATCGCCACCCAGGGCCCAAGTAGCATCGAGATCATGACGGGCACGTGTGATGCAAGCGTCGCGGAGAACGGAGGTATGACAATGCCAAGGAATCCGCCGAACGCAAGCGGAATAACAAGCGCAAGCGCTGTCAGAAGTGCTCCGAATACCACCTGTTTTGCGGCCATCTCTCCACCCCCCGGATTGCGGCCGGCACGAGCGGGCCCAGGGGTCCTGGCCATACGCGCCTTGCGGAATGTCGAGGTCTCGGCCGCATGGGCCCGGGCGACCCAGGCCAAACCTGCAAGGACGTGCAAGGCCGTGCCGTGCCGCGCCTTATAGAGAGAATACCATACGGCCGGGCAAACGTCCACAGGGTGTGATGGCCGTGGCGCCAGTGGCGCAATCCGGCGCCGCGTGCCGCCCTGCCGCTACGTCTATCCGCGAGGTGGCGTGGTCGGCCGCCTTCGCCTCACCCACCACGCGACTCCTCCCGCTGCGCCCAGCACCAGCACCGCTGCGAGGATGGCGCCCGGCGGCGCCACCTGGACGCCCGCCTCCCCGGCGAACACAGGCACGAGGACCGCCGGCGACCCCTTTTCTGCATTGTAGGACCCGAGCATCCGCTCCTGCGACGCCCGCCCGCGCGGCGCGGCGAGCATGTCGATGACGTTCGGGTTCACCTCGAGGTCGCTGCCGCCGCCGAAGACCCACGACCCCGGCTTCTCCATCACCGGGCGGAAGTCGTCGTCGCCGAACGCGTCCTGCGACCCGACGAGCACGTAATAACCCCAGTTCCTGTCCGGCTCGCCTGTCACAGCCTTCGGCACCGCGATCCTGACGGTCTTGCCGTCCGCGAGCACGCTCGCCGAAAGGCCGTCAGCTATCCCCCTGGCCTGGGCCGTGTCCTGAGCGGTGAAGGCTCTGCATCCTCCCCAGCCCAGGGCCTTTACGAAGAGGTCCCATGCGTACCTTTTGTCAAAGACGACGAAGGCGCCCTTGCGGAGGGTGTCGGTGCGGCCGGCGCCACGGGTCGTATCGATGTATATGTTGAGGAGCTGGTGGCTGAAGCCCTCCGGCGCGTTCCACGGATTCGTGACCTCCTGGAACGTGGCATCGAGGTAGACATACTCCCGATCGTGGCTCACACTGAAGTGCGTGAGATCGAAAAGACCGGGCACGAAGGCCTTGTGTGTCGGGTACACGTACGTGCCAGGCCCGTAATCATCGCCCACCGGGTCATCCATGTCGAGGACCACCACCGGCTCGGCCAGCGCCGCACCGGGCGCAAGACCACCCACCCCCGCGATAACAGTCGCGGCAGTAACGACAGCGATCGCCGCCCACCAGGTTCGCCGCATTGCACACATGCCCCCCTCTCCGGCCTGAGGGCCGCCGTCCGGAGACCTGCCAGCCCGGCGCGCGGCCCGGGAGCCGTCGTCTTGCCCTAATGTACATATTCAGGCATGCATCGCGTAATGCGGGCTTCTGAACACGGGCTCCGGGAGCATTGCGGGTCACCGGTGCCGGACAGGGCCCTGCCTCATCCCTGCTTCGGGTGGGATTATCGCATATACGCTATGCCATCAGGATTTGCCCTGCCATTGCGGCTAACACCAGCAAACAACGAGAAAGGGGTCTAGCGTTGCCTCTGCTAGGTTATCGCTTATACACGATACTCCCCGGCTTCCAATACTGACGCCCCAGGCACCGTCACGCCTCGGTCAGGCTCCCTCATAATAGTTCCGAGAGCACCAGGCACACCGCGCCAACGACCCCTGCGTCGGGGCCGAGCTCCGCCTGGACTATCCTTACAGCCTCGAACGCGGGTTTCAGCGCCCGCCCGGCCACGACCTCCCGCACAGGCTCCAGGAGTACCTCACCGAGCCTCGAGACCCCGCCTCCTATCACCACGGTGTCAGGGTTCAGGATGTTGATGAGGTTGGCGATCCCAACGCCCAGGTAATCGGCGGCCTTTCCCACCACGGCTATGGCTGCCGCATCGCCCGCCAGCGCCGCCCGGCCCACGATCTCCGACGTCACAAGCTCGATGTTGCCCGACACGAGGTCCACCATCATCGTTTCCTCGCCGTGGCGAATGAGCTCCCGGGCCATCCTCGCGATGGCAGGCCCGGCCGCCAGGGCCTCGAGGCAGCCGCGGTTCCCGCAGCCGCACAGGGGGCCCTCATCAACATCAACGATGGCCATGTGGCCTATCTCCCCCGCCACGAACGAGGACCCGCTGTAGATCTCGCCTCCGAGGATAAGTCCGCCGCCAATGCCGGTGCTCACCGTGATGTAGATCATGTTCTTCGAGCCGCGGCCCGCACCCAACCTGGCCTCCCCCAGCCCCGCCAGGTTGGCGTCGTTCTCGAGGTACACCGGCACCCCCAGCACCTCGCTCATGAGCGCGCCCAGCGGGACGTCGTGCCACTTGAGATTGGGCGCGAAGACCACGACGCCGGTCTCGGGGTTGAGGGGGCCCGGGCTTCCCACCCCCACGCCGGCGACATCGTCCATCCTCGCTCCAGCCTGCGCCACCGCCTCCCTCACCGAATCGATTATGGTGGCCACCACCGCATCGACGCCGCGCTCAGGCTCAGTCGGCCTGGTCACTCGCGAGATGATCGCGGCCTCGAGGTTCGCGGCGGCCGTCGCAACCTTGGTGCCTCCCAGGTCCACGCCAACCACAAGCGGCCTCGGCATCTCTCTCCCACGTCTCCTCTCCACGAATGCTCGTCGCTCACGCTCACCGCAACGGATACCTGCTTGTGCCATCCAGCAAGCCCGGGGTTACTCCCTCGCAAGTTCGCCTTTGAGGTAGTCTATCACTTTCACAGGCTTCGGGTCCACGCCGTAGAGGAACGCCAGGTACAGGCTGGCGAAGTCCCCGACATACACGAGGGACAGGAGCCTCGCCACCTTCGACCTCCCGAGGCTGTGCGCCTCGTCGATGCCGGACGCGCCGCCCATGAGCGTCGCAGTTATCTCCATTCTCCGCTGCACCCTGGGATGATCCCCCTTGTCCTTCAAGAGCACCACCTGCAGCACCTTCGCGATATCCTCCGGCGCACCCCACCCGACGGTCTCGTTGTGGTTGAGCTCGGGGAAGACGTTCCAACACGCGTGGGTCTTGCTGTTCTCGTTGATCTGCGTCTTCCACCGGAGGGCCGCCGCTGCTGTGATGCCGGACGATCCGTAGATGAGCGGGATTCTCCCGTGCATTGCAATCGCCATGCGCTTCGCCTGGTTGACCGAGGTAGGCGACTCCGGACCAAGCACAACCCCAAGGTCGCGTAGGATGATCTCCGCTTCCTCGAAGCCGTCCGCGGCGCCCCTCACGTAACCAAGCCGCGCCAGCGCGACCAGCATCGGGACGAACATGTACCCGAGCGCGGTCCGGGGCGGGAACCCCTGCGGGATGGTGATGAGAGGCACCCCATCTCGTGTGGCAAGCTCCGCAAGGCGGCCGCCGCTCGTGATGCACACCATCCGAGCGCCCCGCTCACGGGCAATGCTGTAAGCGCTCAGGGTCTCCTCGGTATTCCCCGAGTAGCTCGACACGAACACCAGGGCATCCCTGTCCACGAACGCAGGAAGCTCATAGCCCCGCACAACGGCCATGGGCACCCGCAGCTCGTCTACAACAAGCTCCCGAACCACGTCGCCTCCGATGGCCGACCCACCGAGTCCCGCGGCCACGATGCATCGGGCCCCCGCAAAATGCTGAGGAAACTCCGCTCGCCCCGCAATGTCCAGGGCGTCCCGTATCTGGCCCGGAAGGTCGCCCACTATCTTGAGCATCCCGCCCGGGTCGAGCCTGGCCATGGTTTCGATACTGTCGAGGAATGCCCTGCGTTCGCTGTCACTACTGCTGTTGCCAATCGTCACACAATTGACCCCCTCACCCAAACCACATGTGTCATGAAAAAGGGGATAGCTGGAGATATTCTCCCCAACCATCCCCAGGTGCACTCGCAAGGACCGGAGCTTGCGCCGGAAAACGACGCGCCCGGTTACCTGATGGCTTTCCGGGTATCCTTGTCGAACAGATGCGCCTTGCCGGCGTTGAACACGAGCTGATGAGACATGCCGTCCCTCGCACGTGTGCGGGCATCCACCCTCGCTATGAACGAGTGCTGCCCGACGGTGGCATAGAGGTACACCTCGGAGCCCATCGGCTCGGTGACATCGATATCGGCCATGACCACCCTGTCATCGGTCGCGTCAGGGACGAACTCCCTGTCGTCAATGTCCTCCGGCCTGATGCCGAAGATGATCTCCTTGTCGATATACTCGCCGACAGTCTCGAACCTCGTCGGAGGCAGTTTCACCTTGAAGCTCTTCGCATCGACCCAGAGATCGCCGTTTTCCCTCACGATGGCGGCATCAAGGAAGTTCATGGCGGGGCTTCCGATAAACCCGGCGACGAACACGTTGTCGGGGTGATCGTAGATCTCCATCGGCGCGCCCACCTGCTGGATGAAGCCGTCCTTCATGACGACTATGCGGTCGCCCATGGTCATGGCTTCCGTCTGGTCGTGGGTAACGTATATGATCGTCGTCTGGAGCCTGTTGTGCAGTTTCGCGAGCTCCGCCCTCATCTGGACGCGGAGTTTTGCGTCGAGGTTCGAGAGAGGCTCGTCCATGAGGAACACCTTCGGCTCGCGGACGATTGCCCTTCCCAGCGCCACCCTCTGCCTCTGGCCTCCGGAAAGCTCCTTGGGCTTCCTCTTGAGGAGGTTCTCTATGCCCAGGATCCCCGCGGCTTCCTTCACGCGCTTATCGATCTCGGCGCGCGGGAATTTGCGTAGCTTGAGGCCGAAGGCCATGTTGTTGTAAACGTCCATGTGGGGATAGAGGGCGTAGTTCTGGAACACCATTGCGATGTCCCTGTCTTTGGGGGGGATGTCGTTCACGACGGTATCGCCGATGTAGATGTTCCCCTCGGTGATCTCCTCGAGGCCTGCCACCATCCGGAGGGTCGTGGACTTGCCGCACCCGGACGGGCCGACGAGGATCAGAAACTCCTTGTCTGCGATCTCGAGCGTGGCCTCGTTCACAGCGACAACGTTACCGAACTTCTTGGTCACCTGCTCCAGGTACACTCTCGCCATCTTCTGATTACCCCCTGTGCCGTCTTACGGAGCCGTACGTAACGCACTCCCAAGGCAGCGTATTTGGAAGACTAAGGATGAACCCGTGACCCCGCACCGTCAGGAAGACTCCGCGCTAACCCGCCCGCCTTGCCATCACCCCCGCCCACTTCACCAGAAGCCTGCCGCAACCGACCCTCCTGGTTCTCTCCGGATAATATTCAACAGGAAACCCGATGATCCTTCTTTGCGCCAAATCCTGTGCGCCGTCGCCCGTCCCCGCGCCCCTGCCGGGCCCGCCGGCCTCCGGATGGGGCCCACCCGCTCCCGCCTACTCCTTGACCCCACCCAGCGTCATGCCGGACACGAGCCACTTCGACGAGTACAGGAAGAGCGCGAGCGCCGGGATTGCGACCAGCACCGACGCCGCTGCGAACTGCCCCCATGCCGTCTGGAACTGATCCATCAGCTTCTGGAAGCCGATGGGCCACGTGAACATCGTCGCCTTTTGCAGCATCACGCGGGCCATCATGAAGTCGTTCCACGCCGTCATGAAGCCGAAAAGCCCCGCGATGGCGAGTGCCGGGGTCGAAAGGGGGACGATAACCCGGTAGAACGCCATGAGCGGGCTCGCCCCGTCAACCAGCGCCGCCTCGTCCAGCTCCCGTGGTATTGTATCATAGTATCCCTTCAGAATCCAAATGGAGAACGGCACCGATCCCACGGAGTAGGCAACGGTCATGCCGGTGTAGGTGTTGAACAGCTTCAACCTCACCACCAGGATGTATATGGGAAGCAGCAACATGCCCGCAGGGATCATCTGCGTCGTCAGCAGGAACAGAAGCCCCGCCCTTCGGCCCGGGAATTTCCACCGGGAGAACGCGTAAGCGGCGGTCGCCGCCAGCATGAGGCCCACGAGCACGGAGGTCGCGGCGACGACGAGACTGTTCCACAGCCAGATGGTGAAGTCCCGGTCGAAGATGAGAGCACGGTAGTTCTCCAGGCTCGCCCCGGGCGGTATGAGCGCCAGGTTCGTGGAGAGCAACTGGTTGCTCGGCCGAAGTGATACGCTGATAACCCGGAGGAGCGGGTAGACCGACGCCACGCACGCCGCGATGAGGACAGCATGAATGAGAGCCCTCTTGGCTGGGCTGTCGCCTCTCGCTCTGCGGAATGCGCTTCGTCGCGCAGCCCCTGTCGTCATGATTCCCAGGCCCCCTTGAAACCACCGCTCAGCCTCAGGTACACGGCGGAGAATATGAACAGGAAGACGAAGATGACAAGCGCGTACGCCGCTCCAAACCCGTAGCGATAGAACTCGAACACGGCCTTGTACATCGAAGTCACCAGCAGATCGGTGCCCTCCATCGGGCCGCCCTTCGTGACCAGGTAGATCACGTTGAAGTTGTTGAACGTCCAGACCACTCCGAGGATCACGGCGGGGGTCAGCACCGGCTTCAGAAGAGGCATCGTGACGGCCCGGAACTGCTGCCACGCGGACGCCCCGTCGATCTGGGCCGCGTCGTAGTAGTCCTGGGATATGCTTTGCAGGCCGCCGAGGAGCACCACCATCATGAACGGGATCCCCAGCCACACATTGACCAGCACCACAGCGACAAAGGCCCATCTCGGATCGGTGAGCCACTGCACCGGGTGAAGGCCCATCCTCTCGAGCATGAGGTTAACGAAGCCGTACTGATAATGGAACTCGCCCTTCCAGGCGAGCGCCGAGATGACCTGCGGGAGCGCCCACGGCACGACCAGGAGGGTCCGGTATATGCCTTTGCCCCTCATGGGCCTGTTCAGAAGGATGGCAAGCCCGAGCCCTCCGAGCACGTGGCACGCGACGTTGATTACGGTCCATAGCACCGTCCTGCTCAGCAACTGAAAGAATGTCACCTTCTGCAGCACCGGCAGGCGGAAGACGTCGAGGAGGTTTGTGATGCCATGCGAAAGGCCCACGGAAAACTCCTTGAAGCGGAACATGTTCATGTTGCTGAAGGCGAGATAGATGTTGAAGCCGAAGGGGTAGATGATGAGCGCCATCACTCCGACGAGCGCCGGGAGCAGCAACATGAACGGCAGCGCATACTTGTACCTCAGAAGCCTGTAAAGGATGAGGTAAGCCAGTCCCTCCAGGACAACGACGCTCGCGGCGACGATCCCGAGAAGCCTTCCGATCTCACCAAGCCCCCGTGCGACAATTTCCCACGTCAGAGGGATCAATGCTTTCACCACCTCGGAAGCGGGCAGGCCCGGACAAAAGCCCAATCTCACCCGGGCCTGCCGCAAGCCTCGCTTGTGTGTCTCGTGGTTACTTGGTCATCTCGCGGATTGCCTTTTCGGCCGCCTCCTGCATCGCCTTGGCAGCATCCTTCGGTGACATCTTGTCAGCCATCACGGCCTCCTGGTTCGGCCTGATGGCGTCCCAGGCCGCCCGCATCTCGGGCACCGTGGGCATCGGCTTACCGACGACCATCTGGTCAGACGAGCCCTTGAGGATCGGGTCCTCGGTCACCAGCGGGCTCTTCAGGGCGTCGGCAAGGGCGGGCAACCTCTTGAACTTCTCGAGGAACCGGAGCTGGATGTCAGGGGAAACGAGATAGTCAGCGAACTCCTTCACGGCTTTCAGCTTGTCGCCCTCGAGATACTCGGGGAACATGAGGTAAATGCCGCTCGTCATGGGCGAAGGCCACTTGCCTGTCTTGGTGACCTTCGGAATCCGGGCGACGCCGAGGTCGACGTTCTTCTTGACGTCGCCGCCCTGGTAAGCACCGAGAGACCAGTCGCCGTTGATGATCATGGCCGCCTTGCCCTCTTTGAACAGGGAATCAGCGGCGTTGTAGTCGGCTTCCATCGGGACTATCTTGTGGACGAACTTCAGATCGCGCAGGAACTGCAGGCAGTCGATCATCGCCTGGGTGTTGAGGGTGGGCTTTGTGCCATCGAGCGGCCAGCCGCCGAACCCACCGAGCCACGGAGCGAGCCAGAACGGCTCGTTGAGGTTATAGACAAGGCCGTACTGGTCGGGCTTGCCATCCTTGTCGATGTCCTTCGTGAGCTCCTTGCTGACCTTGATGAGCTCGTCGGTGTCCTTCGGCGCGGTCTTGATGAGCTTCTTGTTGTAGAGGAGCATCAGGTGGTTCCCGACGCTGATGGGAACTCCCCAGACCTTGCCGTCGAGCTCAACGGCCTCGATGCCCGGCTTGACGAATTTGTCCATGTATCCGGCAGGGAACACCTGGTCAACGGGCTTGATGAGCTTCATCGCCACGAACGGGCCAGCGTGGTCTGAGACCGTCCAGAGGAGGTCGGGGCCTGTGCCTGCAAACGCCGCCGACTGGAAGTTCTGGCGCAGGTCCTCGACGCCGTAGTTGACCACCTCGAAGGTCACGCCGGGATGGCCCTTGGAATACTCCTGGGTAAGCACCATGATCTCCTGCAAGACGCCCTCGGCTTCGCCTTCCTTGGTCCAGAGGGTCAGGGCAACTTTCTTCTGGGCCATCGCACCAGCGGGCACAATCAGAGCAACCATCATCAGAAGAACCAATACCGAGACAATCGTCCTTCTCACTGTAGGCTCCCTCCTTGATCGTTTTACGTGACCCGCAATCGTCGCATACCAGCATCAACCTGTGTCAAGCCGCCACCCGGACCACCATACAGGCCAGCACGCCACACCAGGAAACGCCGTCACACCCAGGCCTCTGCCAGCGCACCACCTCCCTCGGCAGATTTCATCCCAACACCACACGACTCCCTCACCACAAGCTCGGTGGGAAGAACGATCTTCCTCGGCTTCCTCCCGGGACTCGAGATCAGCCTCAAGACCTCCTTCGCGGCGCTCCTGCCCATGACCTCGCCCTGCTGCTTGACGGTGGAAAGCGTGGGTCTCACGTAGGAGGCCGCCTCGATGTCATCGAACCCCACGACCGCTGCGTCGCGCGGCACCTTTCGCCCCGCCTCGCGCAGCGCCTTGATGGCGCCTATGGCCATGAGGTCGCTCGCCGCGAAGACCGCCGTTATGTCGGGGGAGACCTCGAGGATGCGCCTCATGGCAGCCATGCCGCCCTCCTCGGTGAAGTTGCCGCCAGCGACCAGCCTGGGATCGAGCGGTATGCCGTGGTCAGAGAGAGCCTGTTTGTAGCCGAAGAACCTCCCCTCGGAGATGGCGGACGGGGTGTGTCCGTCTATGTACGCGATGCGACGATGCCCGAGCGCGATGAGATGGTCCACCGCAGACCTGGCACCGCCGATGTTGTCTGAGGTGACATATGTCATTCTCGGACCTTCGTAGGGGATGTCGATGAGGACGGTGGGGATCCCGCTTGTCGAGATCTCCTCGAGTATCGCGCCCCCCGGGAGGGTGCCCATGAGGAAGAGGCCCTCCACCTTGGACTCGTAGCATCTCCGGAGGTTCTCGCGCCAGCGCCTGTCGCGGCTGTCCTTAACGCTGAGGACCAGGTCATAACCGGCCTTCTCTATCTCCGCGGTGATGCCGCATATGACCTCGTAGAAAAACGGATGGCGCAGGCCCTCGACGGAGAAGAGCATGAGCTCCAGCACATAGCTCCTCTTCCGCACGAGCCGCCGCGCCAGGGCGCTCGGATGATAGTTCAGCTCTTTCATGACGGCGCGCACGCGCTTCTCGGTTTCCGCGCTTATGTCGCCATATGCGTTCAACACGTGGGACACGGTGCTGACAGACACGCCCGCCTTGCTCGCAATGTCCTTTATCGTCGCCACGTTTCTAGCTCCTTCTGCCGCGTATTCCACCGCTCATAGAAGCCAGGTCCCCGGCGGCCTACAACGTTGTAGCACACTCTCATTATAGGACCCGGCCCAGCGCTGTGTCAAGAAGAACTTGCTAAAACTTGAGAAACCGCGTAGCCTCGGCTGGTATTGCCGGCTCTGCCTGAACCTGGAAGACCCGGCCAGGCTACTATGGGGAACGGGGTAAGGAAGCCCCCGGGCCGGGGTGGCCCGGGGGCTTTACCGGGTATGACGCACCCGGCGGCGTGACAAGTGAGAAGGTGGGTTTTCTATTTTAGAATTCGACCTTCATGCCAGCCGTGAGGGAGAACCCATCGGCTCTCTTCGTGGTGTAGTCCCTGTTGTAGCTGGCGATGAACTCGATGCCGTTGGGCGCCGTGTACTCGGCCTTGCCCATGTATGCGGCCTTACCCTCAGCCCACTTGAGGTTTCCGGACAGCCCCACGCCCGAGAGCATTGGAGCATCGAACGTGGTGGACGCCGAGACCTCGTGCTCGGTGGGCCTGATGCTGGACATCGTGAGGTCGTACTGGGTGTCGACCACCGCTGGCCCGACCGGGATGTCGTAGCCGAGACCGAGCGTCACCGTGGTCTCCTTCGGGTTGTCGGCCTTGACAGCGTTCTCGCCCGTGTTGTCAAGGATCTCGTACGGCCTGTCGACCGTTGACCACATCGTCTTTACGCCGGCCTCGATGCCGAGACCCGCGTACTCTGTGGTCGCCTTGGCGCCGACGGTCGTCCTCTCGCCCACGAGGGCGCGGTTGGCATCCCTCTGCTCGTGCCAGTCGGCAGTGCCGACCAGGTTCACGCCGCTGATGATGGTAGCGACCTCGCCGCTTGCGCCGCGCTTGCCGGCGTTGAGGTCGACCACGTTGATGTCGTTACCGTCGTCGTCCTTGCTGTCGTCGCGGTATATCGGGTTGAACTTCGGATCGAAGTTCCGGAAGCCCAGAACCGCGCTGACCCCGGGCAGCATGGGGATCTCGCCGATGCCGGTCTCGGCCTTCACGACCGAGGCCTCGTTGGCGCCGTCCCAGGCCGCCGCGCCGGTCACGTCGATGCCGGGCACCGGTGCGAACTGGGCAGCCCCGGCGAGAGCGATGCGGTCGCCGGTCTTCAGGGCGGCGCCCTCGAGGCCGATCCCCTGGATGTTGGCCTTGGCGAAGATGCCGCGGTCGGTGAACCTCTTGCTTTCCTCAGCAGAGACCTTGCGGGTCGCCCAGCCGTAGAACCCGCCGAGCTCCACCGGGCCGAAGTGCACGCCGTTCACTTGAGCGCCCTCGATCACGCCGTCCGTCTCGGACAGGTGCGCGATATAGGGCGAATAGTCAATGGCGAGGTCGCCGAACCTCGTGGTCACGTCCTGCCCGCCAGTGAGAAACGGGCCCGTGGTCTCGAGGTAGACCTTGTCGATCGTCAGTTCGCCTGCGGGAGTGATTTTCACGGGTGTCAGCTCTCTACCGTTTTCACCCATGCCAACGGAGCCCGGGTCCTCTGGGTTTGCAGTGTTGCCAAAGAAAGGAGCGTACTTGATGGGCGCAAACCCCACGAACGCCCGGATCTGTTGGCCGCCTGCCATCTCCATGGAGAGGTTCAGACGAAGATCCGATGTGGCAGTTATCCCCGTGCTGATCGGATCAGCGGGAACCACCTGGAACGTGGTCTCGAGGGACCCGCCCAGGTTGATGGCGGGGGCTGCCCACACCGGCGCTGCCAGGGCTATAGCCATGATGGCAGCTAGTGCAGCGACTGGTTTTCTCATTGTTCATCCCCCTTGGTGTGTCTTCTGGTTCGAGCTTGCCGCGATTTGTGCTGCGATGGGGGCTTTCTGCAAGTGTCCTTGTTTCCTTGCTTCGTTCCCCGGCTGCGAAGTATTCAGCGTATCGATAACCCCGGCTTCAGGCGCGCCTCTTCGGGGGTGCACCTCCTTTCCGTCGCCTGCCGGGCCTGGAATTCGTGCAATATCCAGTGCGCGAGTGCGCGATATCCAGTGCATCAGAATGCGCTTCATATGGTTGTCAAAGGTCATGGTCGGCAGTGCAGCCCCTCTGTTTTCCCTATTCTCCGCCTTGCCTGGTATTCCTTCACGTTGCTCGTGTTTGCGGGCATGTAAGTGATGGCAACCCCGGAGGCAAAATGCCAGGGCAGGATCGAGTTCCCTGCTCTGGCAGTGCGTCCAACCCATCAGGCGGTGGACGCATCGGGCGCCCCCAGATCGAACTCGTCGTACAGGGCCCGGACGGCCTGCGACACGCTGGTCTGGTCCACAAGACACGATATGGTGACCTCGGAGTCGACGGTCTGCATGATGTGGACCCCTGCGCGGTGGAGGGCCTCGACCACCCTCGCCATCACGCCGGGCACCTCCTGCATGCCTGCACCGACCACCGACACCTTGGCGCACTCCGCCATGACATGGCACTGGAAGCCCCCCGACCGGAGCGCCTCCCCCGCAGCCTGCGCAAAGTCGTCTTTCACCGTGAACAGGATCGCCCTCGGCGTCACGTTGATGAAGTCCACGTTGATCCCCACGGTGCTTATGGCCTTCAGTATCGCCACCCTGGCCCGGGACGGCTCCGCCGCGTTGGGGTACACTGCCTCGATGCGGGCGAGGCCGTCCGCGTGGGCGATGCCGGTTATCACCCTGCGCGATGCAGCGCCGGTGATGAACGTGCCCTCCGACTCGCCGAGAGTGCTCCTCACCCGCACCGGGATGCCGCCCTGCTGCGCTATGTGGACCGCCCTCGGGTGCACGACCTTCGCGCCGTTGCTCGCGAGCTCCTCGACCTCGAAGTACGTGATGGCCGAGATCAGCCTGGCCTCCGGCACGATCTTCGGGTCAACGGTCATGACGCCCTCGACGTCGGTGTAGATCTCCACGCATTCCGCCCGCAGGGCCACCCCGAGGGCCGTGGCCGTGGTGTCGCTCCCACCCCTGCCCAGCGTCGTGATCTCGCCGTCATCGGTCGCGCCCTGGAAACCCGCCACTATCGGGATCTGCCCGGAGGCGAGGGCGCCAAGCACCCGCGCGGTGTTGATGGCCTGGATGTTCGCGTCGCCGAACTCCGCATCGGTGCGTATGCCGGCCTGGGCGCCCGTAAGCGGAACTGCCTCGTACCCCGCCGCCCTGAGGTATCCCGCCATGACCACTGAGCTTATGACCTCGCCGCACGACGCAAGGAGATCGAGGCCGCGCGGGTCCACGGGGAGCCCCCTGCCCCTCACGAGATCCAGCAGGGAATCCGTGGCGTACGGCCCGGGCCGCCTTCCCATGGCTGATACGACCACCACCGGATCAAAGCCCTGTTCTTTTGCGTGGACCACTCTATCGCGCGCCCTCAGGCGCGCCTCCTCGTCGGCGACGGAAGTCCCTCCGAACTTCTGCACAATTATGCGCACCTTCTGCCTCGTCCTCCTGTTGCCCTGTGCTGAACTGAGCTGAGCTGAGCTGAGCCGTGCACCCCTGTGTGCGGCCTTGTGTGCGGCCCTGCAAGCCTTCGGCCCCGCGCGGGTCCTCCCATGTCCCCGGCGCCCCGCGTGCCTGGAGACCGGCGAGTTGCCCTCCGAGGGGCCGCTCACGTTTTGCGCTCGCGTCTCGATTGCATATAGATACGCCGAAGAGCAGCGTTGTCCTGCCGCCCGGCCAGTCGGCCTGAAAAAAAAACAACCGGCCGCCAATTGAGCATAGCACAACCGGTCGCGGCCGAACGCATGCAAATGCCGGCACGCCGCCGCCGAACAGCAGAACGGCAGCAGGTTACCGGGAATCGTGCCGACGGCGCCGGCTGCCCAGCGCAGCGCGGGCCTCCACAAGCGCCGCCCTTACCTGGGCCGAGGCCGTGCCGCCCGGCACCGCGCGGGCCTCGACAGCAGCCTCCACTCCCACAACGTCGAGGACGTCCTCCGATACCCCCGGAGCCAGGCCCCTCCATTCGTCGAGGGTGAGGTCCTCGAAACCCCTCCCCTCCCGGATGCATTTCAGCACCAGCCGACCCACGGCCGCGTGGGCCTCCCGGAACGGGATCCCCTTCCGCACCAGGTAGTCGGCGACGTCAGTCGCGGTGGTGAACCCCCGCCCGGCGGCCACCCTCATGGCGGCGGCGTTCACCTTCATGGTCCGCACCATGGTGGTCGTCACTTCGAGGCACGATGCGACGGTGTCCACGGCATCGAAGAGCCGCTCCTTGTCCTCCTGCATGTCGCGGTTGTACGAAAGCGGAAGCCCCTTCATGATGGTCAGCATCGCCACGAGATCCCCGATGACCCTTCCTGTCTTGCCCCTCACGAGCTCCGCCACGTCGGGGTTTTTCTTCTGCGGCATCATGCTGCTGCCGGTGGCGCAGGCGTCGTCGAGCTCGATGAACCCGAACTCCTGCGACGACCAGAGCACCATCTCCTCCGCCAGCCTGCCGAGGTGCACCATGAGGATGGCCGCCGAGGCGAGCATCTCCATGACGAAGTCCCGGTCGGAGACAGCGTCGAGGCTGTTCTGCGTGATGCCGGAGCACCCGAGCTCCCTCGCGACCGCGTCCCGGTCCACCGGGTAGGCGGTGCCCGCGAGGGCGCCCGAGCCAAGGGGCGAGACGTTGGCGCGGCGCGCCGAGTCGCCCAGCCTGCCCAGGTCCCTGGTGAGCATCTCGAAGTAGGCCAGCAGGTGGTGGGCGAATAGCACCGGCTGGGCGTGCTGCATGTGGGTGTAACCGGGCATCACCACGCCCGGATTCGCCTCCGCCACATCGACGAGGGCCTCGCGGAGGTCGTCGATGAGCCCGGCGAGCCGCTCTGCCTCCCGCCTCACGTAGAGCCGCATGTCCAGGGCCACCTGGTCGTTGCGGCTCCTGCCCGTGTGCAGCTTCTTTGCGACATCCGCGACCTTCTCCGCGAGCAGCCTCTCCACCGCCGTGTGGATGTCCTCATCCGACGCAAAGAACCCGGCCGCGCCTGACTCGATATCCCGCAGGACCTCGCCCAGGCCCGCGACGAGGGCCTCGCCCTCCTCGCTCGAGATGGCGCCGCACGCCGCAAGCGCGCGGGCATGGGCGATGCTTCCCGCTATGTCCTCCCGGTAAAGCCTCTTGTCGAAGGCTATGGACGCGGTGAACTCCTCCACCGGCCCCGCGGTGCCCTTCTCAAACCTTCCCGCCCACAGCTTCAATGGCCTCGCCTCCGCGCTCGCGCGCCCCCTGCGCGACGCTCATCTCGCTCGCTTCGCCGCCCACCCCGCCGCTCGCCCGGCTCTTCACCCTCGCCGCGACCATCGTGGGCAGCCCGAAGATCTCGATGAACCCCTGGGCCGCACCGTGGTTGAACGCGTCCTGCCGGTCGTAGGTGGCAAGCGAGTAGTCGTACAGCGAGTACGGCGACATGCGCCCCACGACCGTCACCGACCCCTTGAAGAGCCGCAGGCGCACCGTGCCTGTCACCGTCTCCTGGGTCCTGTCGATGAACGCGTCGAGGGCCTCGCGGAGCGGCGAGAACCACAGCCCGAAGTACGCAAGCTCGGCGTATTTCTGGTCTATGGCCTGCTTCATGTGGCAGGTCTCGCGTGGAAGGGTCAGGCTCTCGAGATCCCTGTGCGCCGCGATGAGCGCCACCGCCGCCGGGGCCTCGTAGACCTCCCTGGACTTTATCCCCACGAGCCTGTTCTCCACCTGGTCGATCCTGCCGACGCCGCTTGCGCCGCAGAGCATGTTGAGCCTGGTGACTATCTCCACGGGGTCAACCCGCACGCCGTCCAGGGCCACCGGCACCCCCGCCTCGAAGCCGATCTCTACGTATACAGGGCTGTCGGGGCAGCCGGCCGGCCCGGACGTCCACGCGAAGGCATCCTCCGGCGGCTCCTGCCACGGGTCCTCCAGCACCCCGCACTCGATGCTCCTGCCCCAGAGGTTTTCGTCGATACTGTAAGGGCTTCCGGAGGTCACAGGGACCGGTATGCCCCGCTCCTTCGCGTACTCTATCTCGTCCTCGCGCGACATGGGCCACTCACGCACCGGCGCGATGACCCGGATGTCAGGCGCCAGCGCCGCTGTGGACACGTCGAAGCGCACCTGGTCGTTGCCCTTGCCCGTGCACCCGTGGGCGATGGCATCCGCGCCCTCGGCCCGCGCGATGTCCACCAGGATCTTCGCTATGAGGGGCCTCGAGAGCGCGGCGCTCAAGGGGTACTTGCCCTCATAGAGTCCGTTCGCCCTGAGGCTTCTGAACGCGTAGCCCTCGAGAAACTCCCGCCGCGCATCGATGACGTACGACCGCGATGCCCCTATTCTGAGGGCCTTCTCCCTTACGAAGTCGAGGTCCTTCTTCGCGCCGACGTCCACCGCGCAGGCGATGACCTCGGCAGAGTAGCGCTCCCTGATCCACCGAATGGCCACGGAGGTATCGAGTCCCCCCGAGTAGGCCAGCACAACCTTATGAGCCGCTTTCACCGGCCTTCCTCCCTTGCATCAGCAGGACGAGGATGGCCTTTTGAACGTGGAGGCGGTTCTCAGCTTCATCGAACACCACCGAGTGGGGACCGTCCATCACCTCGTCGGTGATCTCCTCCCCCCTGTGCGCCGGCAGGCAGTGCATTACCATGACGTCCTTCTTGCCCGCCGCCTCGACGAGGGCCTCGCTCACCTGGAACCCTGCGAGGGCCTGGGCCTTCTTCTCGCGCTCGGCTTCCTGCCCCATGCTCGCCCATACGTCGGTGTATATCACGTCGGCGCCCTCTACCGCCTCGCGCACGTCGTGAGTTATCTCGATGGCGGCACCCGTGGCTTTCGCGTCCCCACGCGCCTGCTTCACGATGTCCGGAAGCGGCTCGTAGCCCGGCGGGCATACCACGGTGACGTCCATGCCGACCTTCGCCCCGCCGAGCATGAGACTGTGCGCCACGTTGTTGCCGTCCCCCACGTAAACCATCTTCAGGCCTTTCGTCCTGCCTCTTTTCTCATATACAGTGAAGTAATCAGCCAGCACCTGACAGGGGTGAAGGAGATCCGTCAGCCCGTTTACCACCGGGATCGCGCCGTACCTGGCGAGATCCTCCACGTCCCTGTGGTCGAAGGTCCGTATCATGATTCCGTCCACGTAGCGCGAGAGCACGCGAGCCGTGTCGGCAATGGTCTCGCCCCTGCGGAGCTGTAGCTCTTGCGCGCTCAGGAAAAGCCCGTACCCGCCAAGCTGCCATATGGCCACCTCGAACGATACCCTCGTGCGGGTGGACGGCTTCGTGAATATCATGGCGAGCGTCTTTCCCCGGAGCAGGTGATGCTCCACCCCGGCCTTCGTCTCCTCCTTCAGCTTCGCTGACACCTCGAAGACCTTCTCGACCTCGGCGATGGAGAGGTCGTGGATGGATAGAAGGCTCTTTCCCCTCATGCCGAGGGCAACCTCGTCATTGAGGTAACTCCGCTTGTCAGTCACGCAAGACACCGTCCTTTTCGTCGAATGCTTTGCCCGCGGTATGTATCTCGCGGCGCATCGACATATATTCAAGGACCAATGGGAAACTCCTTCCTGCCGCATCGTAAGACGGCGCCCGCGCACCTCGCCCGGTCACCCCCTCCCCTCCAACCAGTGTGAGGCCCCGCCTCCGCACCCGGGCCATCCCACTCAAGGCCGGCCCGGACCGGACCGCACGGACCGGACGGACCGGCATCACCCGAACATTACGCCCATGGCCTTCTCCAGGATGGAGACGGCTTCATCGATGTCCGCGCGCCCCACCACGAGCGGCGGCAGGAAGCGAAGCGTGGTGTCGCTCACGGCGTTTACCAGGAGCCCACGGCCAAGGCAGGCGGCGGCGACATCGCGGGCTGGCGCCGCCGGGCCGCGCGCGTCCCCTTCGCACTCCCCAAACTCCATCCCGAGCATGAGCCCCTTGCCCCTGATCTCGGCCACCTGCGGGAACCGGCCTGCGAGGGCGCCCAGCATGCCGGCGAGGTACCTGCCCATCTCGGCAGCGCGCTCCACGAGGCCCTCGGCCCTGATGGTCTCCACCACGGCCAGGGCCGCTGCGCAGGCCAGAGGGTTTCCGCCGAACGTGGACGCGTGCGTGCCCGGGGTGAACGCCTGCGCCGCTTCGTCCCTCGCGAGGATGGCGCCGATGGGCACCCCTCCCCCCAGGGCCTTGGCGAGCGTCACAGCATCGGGCTCGATCGCGAAGTGCTCGAAGGCGAACATCCTCCCGGTGCGCCCCATGCCGGTCTGTACCTCATCCAGTATGAGCAGCGCCCCGCGCTCATCGCATAGTTGCCTTGCACGCCCGAGATAAGCCTCATCGGCCACGTGGACCCCGCCCTCTCCCTGCACCGGCTCGAGGAGCACCGCAGCCGTCACGTCGCTCACGGCCTTTTCCAGGGCAGCGACATCGTTGAACGGCACGTACCTGAACCCCGTGGGCAGGGGTTCAAAGCCCTTCTGGTATTTGGGCTGGCCGGTCGCAGTGACGGTCGCGAGGGTCCGCCCGTGGAACGAACCCAGCGCAGTAACGATCTCATAGCGCCCATCCTCGTGCCTCATCCTGGCATACTTCCGGGCCAGTTTGATCGCGGCCTCATTCGCCTCCGCACCGCTATTGCAGAAGAACGCCTTACCAAACGGGCTGCCGTCCAGGAGGGCTTTTGCAAGAAGCGCCTGGCCCTCAATGAGATAGAGGTTGGAGCAGTGAAGCAGCGTTTCGGCCTGCTTCTTCACGGCAGCCACAACTGCCGGGTGGCAGTGGCCAAGTCCGCACACGGCGATGCCGCCGAGGAAGTCCAGGTATTCCTTGCCGTCGGCGTCCCACACCCGCACGCCGGACCCACGCACGGGCGCTATCATCGCCCTCGAGTATGTATGCATAAGGTATCTCGCGGACAGATCCCCGATGCCCGTCGTTGTGAGGCGGTCTCCGTCATGCGCTGATGTCTTCCGCGTTTCACAGCAAGCTTCCATGGCTCTCCCGCCGCCACGCAGCCACAGTAGCCCGGGATGTGCTCCCGCGCCCGCCCGCGCCCGCGCCCGGACCGAAGCGGCGGCGGATCCCTCCTCCCTTCTCTGGTGTCCGCTGTCTCCCGTCATTCCTCGTCTCTTTTCCCCTTCGTCTCCTTCATGCCCGCAGCCCCCGGCACGAGCCAGGTCAGCGCCTCGCCCCGGACACCGTGCCTGCGACGTCGGACGGCGACCACCCCTGCCCCCCGATGATCATGGTGCCGATGCCCCTGTTCGTGAACATCTCGAGAAGGAGCGAGTGGGGCTCTCGCCCGTCGATTATGTGGGTCCTGGGCACGCCCTTCTCGAGGGCGGTGATGCAGGCGTCCACCTTCGGGATCATGCCCGAGGCGATGCGCCCGCCTCCGATCATCTCCCTCGCCTCGGCGATGCTCACCTGCGGGACGAGCGACCCCGGGTCCGACGGGTCTTTCAGGATCCCATCGACGTCGGTGAGCACGACGAGCTTGTATGCCGCGAGGGCGCCCGCGAGGTGCGCGGCCAGGTGGTCCGCGTTGATGTTGAGAGTGGCGCCGCCATCATCGCACCCCACCGGCGATACGACCGGTATGAACCCCTCGCGGCACACGACATCGATGATCTCGGTGTTCACTGCAACCACCCTGCCGACATACCCGAGATCGATTCCGGCATCGCCCTCCGCCACGGCCTCCGGGGCCTTCCGCCGCGCCACGACGAGATTCGCATCCTTGCCCGACAGGCCCAGCGCCTTGCCTCCGCCACGGTTGATGAGGGTGACGATGTCCTGGTTGATCTTGCCTGTGAGCACCATCTCGGCGATCTGCGCCGTTTCGCCGTCCGTCACGCGCAGGCCGTTCACGAACACAGGCTCCTTCCCGAGGCGCCTCATGACGTCGGTGATCTCCCTCCCGCCGCCGTGGACGATGACGGGGTTCATGCCGATGTACCTCAGGAGGACGATGTCGAGGGCCACCATCTCCTTCAGCGCAGCATCGGTCATGGCGGCGCCGCCGTACTTGATGACCACGGTCTTACCGAAGAACGTCCTTATGTAGGGCAAGGCCTCAACGAGCACCTCAGCCTTCTCTGCGCTCGAAAGACCGTTCGTCGCAGGGCCGCTCATCCATCTCACCCCTCTCAGGTCCTGTAACTTGCATTGATACGCACATACTCGTAGGTCAGGTCGCACGTGTAGGCACACGCGCTCTCAAAGCCTGCGTGAAGGTCCACTGCCAGCGTCACCTCTTTCGAGGCGAGCGCGCCCCTGGCCCGCGCCTCGCTAAAGTCCGCCGCCGCGCCGGACCTGGCGACAAGGATGCTGCCGATGAACACGTCCGCGAGACCGGGGTCGAAATCCACGCCAGCCCGGCCAGCGGCCGCGAGTATCCGGCCCCAGTTGGGGTCGGCGCCGAACACCGCCGTCTTCACCAGGTTGGATGAGGCGATGGTCCTCGCCATCTGCCTTGCGTCGCGCTCCGTGCGCGCGCCCCGGACCTCGACCCTCACGAGCCTGGTGGCGCCCTCCCCATCCTCGACTATCATCCTGGCCAGGGCGCACGTGACCTGGTCCAGCCCTTCCACGAACGCGTCGAAGTCTGCGCTCTTCGAGGTTATCGTGGGATTCCCCGCAAGGCCGCTCGCGAGCGCCACGGCCATGTCATTGGTGCTGGTGTCGCCGTCAACGGTGATCATGTTGAAGGACCTCTCCACGGACCGCGCCAGGGCCCGGCGCAGCATGCCCGGGGCGATGGCGGCGTCTGTGGTCACGAACGCGAGCATCGTGGCCATGTTGGGGTGGATCATCCCCGACCCCTTGGCGATGCCGCCGATGCGCACCGGGCATCCCCTGATCTCGCCCTCCACGGCCACCTCCTTCACCGTGCGGTCGGTGGTGAGGATGGCCTCGGCGGCCTCTCTGGAGCCGCCGGGGTGCAGCGCGGCCGAAGCCAGGCGGATCCCCGCGCACACCTTCTCGATGGGCATTGGCACGCCGATGACCCCTGTCGAGGCCACCACCACCTCACCCGGGGCGATGCCGAGGGCCTCCCCTGCCACGCAGGCCATGGCCCTCGCGTCCTGGAGCCCCTTCGGGCCTGTGCAGGCGTTGGCGTTGCCGCTCGCCACCACCACTGCCTGGCACCTTCCGGACCGAAGGTGCTCCATGCTCACCAGCACCGGCGCGGCCTTCACCAGGTTGGTAGTGAACACGCCCGCGGACGCCGCCGACACATCCGATACGATGAGGGCAAGGTCGGGGCGAGCCCGCTTTATCCCACAGTGCAGCCCGGCGGCGCG
>DKEX01000068.1 GCA_002452295.1 Firmicutes bacterium UBA6811
CTGGGGCAAACTTGTGAACCCACACGTAGAGGCTAGAGGCTAGACGATCTCAACGCCCCAGTTAAGGCCGGAGTTGTTGTCCCAGTGATCGGCGCTGTCCTTGAAGCAGAAGTTCAGCCTCTTGTCGCCCTCCACCGTCACGTCGGTTGACCAGGTCACATCGTCCACCTTCGTCATCGGGACAAGGTGCGTATTCTCCCAGTTGTCCCCATAGCCTGCATACAGGTAGACCGAGTCCGCTCCGGACACTGAGAGCAGACCCCGATACATGATGGTCCCTTTCTTCTTGCTGGCCAGGGGAACGGGGTCCACCGCGACCCTCCTGTCGATGAACAGATCTCGCATGGCCTTTCTCGGCATGTACCACCATCACTCCTTCATACGTGGCTGTTGATGTCAATATTATTATCTTGTCTTTGGTGCTCTTTATGTGCGCGCTCGTCGAAACTCACATGGTCTCGTCCGCGGGCGCCCAGGCGGTGGCATCGTCGAGAGGAAAGGCAGATACCACGTGGAGGAGAAACGTGCATGGGAGAGAAGTTACTACCTATACTACATGGGGAGGCCCGGGCGACGGGCCGAAACCGCGTCATATCCGGATATCCGGCCGGGAGGGATGAAAATGGCTGTATCAGGGGAGGACCTGCGTAAGGCCGCGCATACTGCGCTAACGCAGTGCATGGGCGTGTCCTCGGGGGAAAGCGTGCTTGTCATCACCGACGAGAAGCTTCGGGAGATCGGCCACGCCCTGTGGGACGCATCGCGTTTCCTCGGGGCTGAGGCGATGCTCGTCGAGATGATACCGAGGGCGAGGAACGGCGAGGAGCCACCCCAGGCCATCGCTGCCATCATGAAGGTCGTTGATGTGGTGCTTGCTCCCACGAGCAAGTCTCTTTCGCACACCGCCGCGAGACGCGAGGCATGCGCGGCGGGGGCGCGCATCGCGACGCTACCGGGCATCACGCAGGAGGCGATGGTGCGCACACTTTCCGCCGATTACACCCGCATCGCCGAGCTGTCGAAAAGAGTTGCGGCCGTCCTGACGTCGGGCAAGACCGCCAGGGTTACGAGTCCCTCAGGCACCGACATCACCATGTCCCTCGAGGGCCGTGAGGGGCACCCTGATACCGGCATATACCGTCTGCCCGGCGACTTCGGCAACCTGCCAGCGGGTGAGGCCTACATCGCGCCGATCGAGGGGTCGGCAAGCGGCGTCATCGTCGTGGACGGCGCCATGGCGGGCCCGGGCGTGCTGGAGGATTGCATCAGGATGAAAGTCGAAGCCGGTTACGTCACGGAGATATCCGGCGGCGAGGCCGCGAAGGCTCTCGAGGACGCCATAGCGCACCTCGGAAAGCCCGCCAGGAACATCGCCGAGCTCGGGGTGGGGACCAACGACCGGGCCGTCATTACCGGCAAGGTGCTCGAAGACGAGAAGGTGCTGGGAACGGTGCACATCGCAATCGGAAACAACGTGAGCTTCGGCGGCACGGTTGATGTCCCGAGCCACCTGGACGGCATAATACTCAAGCCCACGCTCGTCGTTGACGGCGTGACCGTCATAGAAGATGGCGTTCTCAGAGCATGACGGGAGGGGGTCCGTCGTGGAGGTAGAGGAGTATCGCAGGCGCGCCGAGGGCCTCCTCCGTGAGCTAAACGAGGAGTTCTACCGCAACGGCGCCGGTCTCAAGGCTTCCCTGGACACATCGCCCATATACAAGAGAAACGGGGACCTCTTCGACAGGGAACAGGTGCTGTCGCTTCTGGAAGCGGCCCGCGCCGCAATGCGCACGCCGGCAGGGGAGGCCGCGACCGATGTCGCGAGGTGCGCCGCCTATCTTGCGAGGTTTGCGGTAGATGGTTACCTCGAGATGGGGACGAAGGAGGCGACCGACGACATCGTATCCGCGGAAACACAGGCGGTCGTCGAGCTCGAGGAGAGGAAGATCCCTTTTCGCATGTCCCAGGTGGTGCTCGCCAACGAGCCGAACGAGCGGGCGCGCGCCGCGCTGGAGGCCGCGAGGCAGAAGGCCACCACCGGGCTCAACCCCCGGCGCGAGGAGCGCATGGAGATGCTCCACTCGCTCGCCGGTGATCTCGGTTACGCCAGCTACAAATCGTTCTCCGCCGACACGGGCAGCATCGACCTGGACGGCCTCGCCGGCATGATGGAGGAGTTCCTGGACGAGACTGAAGACGCCTACACGCAGGGCATGGAGAAGGCGGCTGGCGCCATCCTGGGGATGCGCCTCAGAGACGTGAGCCGCCACGACCTTGGGTTCCTCTTCCGGGGCGCTCGGTTCGACGACATGTTCCGGCAGGACAGGGTCATCACGACCCTCGAGTCCACCGTCGCCGGCATGGGGCTCGGCCACGAGGACTATCCCAACATACACGTAGACGCCGAGGTGCGCGAGAACAAGTCGCCGAGGGCGTTCTCGGCTCCGCTCGACGTCCCGGGCAGGATCATGCTCGTCATAATGCCCCACGGAGGCCAGGATGACTACCACAGCATCCTCCATGAGGCCGGCCACGCGTGGCACTATGGGAGCGTCAGGGCTGACCAGCCGTTCGAATACAGGTGGCTCGGCGACAACTCGGTGACCGAGGCGTACGCGTTCCTGTTCGAATACTTGACCATGAGCGAGCGCTGGCTCGAGGAGCACACGAGCGGACCCCATATAGAGGAGTATCGCAGGTTCGCCGCGTTGCACAAGCTGTATCTGCTGCGACGGTACGCCGCCAAGCTACTCTATGAGCTCCGCCTGCACGGCGGGGAGCTGCTCTCCGCTATGCCCCGGGAATATGCGAGTCTGCTGTCGGAGGCCCTGAAAGTGCGCTATCCCGGGAGCGACTACCTGGCAGATGTCGATGACGGCTTCTATGTGGCAAGGTATCTGCGGGCGTGGATATTCGAGGCGCACCTGAGGGCCTTTCTCGTGAAGCGCTTCGGCGAGCGCTGGTACGCCTATCCTGAGACCGGGGCCGCCCTGCGCGAGCTGTTCTCGGAGGGGCAGAGGCTTCCAGTCGAGGAGCTTGCGGCAAGGCTCGGCACGGGCGCGCTGGATCCTGCGCCGCTTGTTGAGGAGCTTCTTGATAACTTGGGGGCGTGATGCGCAAACTCTGAGATGGGATGGTGATAGCCGTGGCATCAAGATCGCCTTCAAGCGACCCGCGGCCGTCTGCCGTGAGGAGGGGCACCAGAAAGGCGCCGAGGAGAACGCAGGATGTCGACGAGAAGGACTTCCTCGACATGCTCATGACCGAGGTCAACGAGGAGGAGGCGGCGGAGGTGCTTGGCGAGGCCGCCGAGGAGGACCTGTGGACGGGTCCCGAAGACGAGCCCCACGAGACCAGGCCCGAATAGCAGTACGCCTGTGACATATCACGCCCCGCCCGAGAATACCAATACAGCGGGCGGCTGCGTCCCGGCGCCGAGAGGCACGCCGCGAGACGGGGCCGCCCGCTGCCTGTTAGCATCTACTCGGGGGGCTGCAAGCGGTGAACGAGATCTCCCCTGGCCCGCTCGACGAGAGAGTGGTGGCGCTCCTCTCGAGACGCGTGGCGACCTGTGTGGTCGCCACCGTGGATGAGTCCGGAGATCCCTGGACGACCCCGGTCAATATCATCACATCCATCTCAGGCAGCATCATCAGGATGGCGCTCGAGCGGCGGAGCACCGCCCTGGCGAACATCCAGCGGCGTGGGCGCGTGATGATAGCCGTTCTCGACGAGGGGAACATCGCTGTGGGGATCTCGGGGCGCGCGGCGGTAGTGAGGCCGATGATGGAGTCCAACCCACTCATGGCCATGGTGGAGATGGAGGTAGACGGGGTCAAGGACGATACCTGGCCTGACCTCGTGGTGTGCCAGGGCATACGCACCAGGCCCAGGCACGAGAGTGTCCCGCTGGCTTTCAGGAACGTGTTCGCCGAGCTGAAGGCCTGACATCCGCCGGTTCAGCGCCCGCCCTTTTGCCGTCCTGCGTCTGCGGTCTTGCGGTGCTCCCCGGACCCCCCGGCGGGACACCGCTCACGACCGGGTCTTCCGCATGGTCCGGCAGATTTTGCCAGAGCCGCCCCGCTCAGGGAGGAACTTGCCGGGAGGGGAAGAACTGATATAATGTGTAGTACCTGATGGCAGGCATTTGCCCGCCATCGGCATCTACGGTGAGATTGGGGCCCCATGGGGCAGAGCCATGGCCGCGGCGATGGCCGGCCGGGGCAAGGGCTAGAGCCGGAGCGGAGCCGGGGGCGGGGCTTTGGGTTCGGGTTCAGGTTTGGGCTTGGGCTCGGGCGGTGGCCGCGTGCTGGCGGCACCGGGCGAAAGGGGAGGCGCGCGTGGGTAATTTCGCTCATCTGCACTTGCACACCCAGTACTCGCTGCTCGACGGAGCGTGCAAGTTGCCTGACCTCATGTCGAGGGCCCGTGAACTCGGCGTGAGCGCGCTTGCCATGACGGACCACGGGGTCCTTTACGGAGCCATCGATTTCTACAAGGCCGCGGAAAAGCACGGGATCAAGCCGATCATCGGGTGCGAGCTGTACGTGGCAAAGAGGACCCGGCACGACCGCACCCCCCACGTTGATGACGACCAGTACCACCTCGTGGTCCTGGCGAAGGACGAGGTCGGCTACAGGAACATCGTTAAGCTGTCCAGCACCGGCTTTGTGGATGGGTTTTACTACAAGCCCCGGGTCGACCTGGAGGTGCTGGACCGCCACCGGGAGGGCATCATCGCTCTCTCGGCATGCCTTGCCGGGGAGATCCCGTCGTTCCTGCTGCAAGGCGATGGCGAGGCTGCCAGGCGCAAGGCCGCCGAGTACCGCGAGATATACGGGCCCGACAACTTCTACCTGGAGCTTCAGAGCAACGGCATCCCCGAGCAGGATCGGGTGAACGCCGGGCTTGTGGACATCGCCCGCGAGCTCGACATACCCCTCGTGGCCACCAACGACGTGCACTACATCAGGCGCGAGGACGCCAGGATGCACGACGTGCTGCTGTGTATCCAGACGGGAAAGACGATAGACGACAAGGACCGCCTGCGCTTCCAGACCGACGAGTTCTACCTGAAGTCTCCCGACGAGATGCAGGCTGCCTTCAGGCATGTGCCCGAGGCCTGTGAGAACGCCCTCGCCATCGCCGAGCGCTGCAACTTCAAGTTCGAGTTCGGGAGGTCCGCATTTCCGCTCTTCGAGGTCCCGGAGGGCTATAGCCAGGAGACGTACCTCCGGCACCTCTGCATGGACGGCCTCGAGAGAAGATACGGCGAGGTGACCGAGGCCCTCGTGGCGAGGTTGACATACGAGCTCGACGTGATAGTGAAGATGGGGTACGCAGGGTACTTCCTCATAGTCTGGGACTTCATCAGGTTCGCGCGGGAGAACGGTATCTACGTGGGGCCGGGCCGTGGGTCTGCGCCCGGGAGCCTGGTTTCTTACGCCCTCGGGATCACCGACATAGACCCCATCAGGTACGGCCTCATCTTCGAGAGGTTTCTCAACCCCGAGCGCGTGACCATGCCCGACATCGACGTGGACTTCTGCTTCGAGCGGCGCGGCGAGGTCATCGACTACGTCACGCGGAAATACGGGTCAGACAGGGTCGCCCAGATAATCACCTTCGGGACCATGGCTGCGAGGGCGGCCATTCGCGATGTCGGCCGTGTGCTCAACTTCCCTTACAACGAGGTTGACAGGATAGCCAAGCTGGTGCCCATGGAGCCCGGCACGACCATCGCGAAGGCCCTCGAAGCATCCCCTGAGCTCAAGGCCGCCTGTGACCAGGACGAGAAGGTGCGTAACCTCATCGACACCGCCCGGGCGGTTGAGGGGATGCCGAGGCACGCCTCGGTCCACGCGGCGGGCGTCGTCATATCGAGGGACCCCCTCGTCGAGAACGTCCCGCTCTACCGGACCAACGACGACGCCATCACCACCCAGTTCGCCATGGAGGATCTCGAGCAGATCGGCGTCCTCAAGATGGACTTCCTGGGGCTGAGGACCCTCACGGTCATCGGAAAGGCCATAGACATCATACGGCGCACCCGTGGCGAGGAGATCGACATAAGCCAGATCCCGCTGGACGATCCGGCGGTCTACGAGGCCCTGAGGCAGGGCGACTCCCTTGGCATGTTCCAGCTCGAGAGCAGCCTCTTCCAGGGCCTGCTCCGCGAGGTCAGGCCCACGTGTTTCGAGGACATCGTTGCCATCCTGGCGCTCGGCCGCCCCGGGCCGATGGGGCGCATCCAGGACTTCGCCCAGCAGAAGCACGGCGAGAAACCCGTGGAGTACCCGCACCCCGACCTCGAGCCTGTCCTGAAGGAAACGTACGGCAACATGCTCTACCAGGAGCAGGTCATGATGGTGGCGAGCACCCTGGCCGGCTTCACCCTTGGAGAAGCCGACATACTGCGGCGGGCGATGGGCAAGAAGAAGCCCGAGGTCCTGGCGGCTCAGAGGGAGAAGTTCATGGAGGGCGCCAGGAAACGTGGGGTGGACGAGGAGACGGCGACCCAGATCTTCGACCTCATGGAGTTCTTCTCGGGATACGGGTTCAACAAGAGCCACAGCGCTGCGTATGCCATGATATCCTACAGGACCGCCTGGCTCAAGACTCACTACCCTGTGGAGTTCATGGCTGCCCTGCTCACCAGCGTGACCAGGGCATCCGAGAAGGTCGCGTTTTACGTGGACGCCTGCCGCCAGAAGGGCATAGAGGTGCTGCCTCCGGACATCAACGAGAGCCTCGAGGATTTCACTGCCGTCGGAGGGAGGATCCGGTTCGGCCTCGCCGCCGTGAAGAACGTGGGCAGAGGCGCAGTGCAGGCGATCATCGAGGCCAGGGGCCGGGGCAGCAGGTTCAGGTCGCTTGCGGACTTCTGTGACAGGGTTGACCTCCGGGAGGTCAACAAGAAGGTGATCGAGAGCCTGATACGATGCGGCGCCTTCGATTCCACCGGCGAGAAGCGGGCGGCGCTCCTGGCGGTGCTCGATGCCACGTACGATGCGGCGTCCGCAAGCCGCAAGGAACGTGAGAAGGGGCAGGCGTCCTTCTTCGACCTGTTCGACGAGAAGGCGGAGTTCGCCGCAAGCCAGGTGCCCGTACCCGACGTGCCCGAGTTCAGCGAGAAGGAGCGGCTCGGCATGGAGAAGGAGCTTCTCGGCCTGTATGTGTCCGGGCACCCCCTGGAGGGGATCTCGTCGAGTCTCAGGGAGCACGTAAGTGCGCAGGTGGCCACGCTCGCGGAGCACGGGGATGGCGACGAGTTGTCGATAGGCGGCATCATCACGGCGTTCCGGAAGATCGTCACGAAAAGCACCGGCCAGCCCATGGCCTTCTTTACCCTGGAGGACCTGACGGGCGCCGTGGAGGTCGTGGTGTTCCCACGGACCTACGAGGAGTGCTTCAAGCTCATAGCCGAGGATGCCATCGTGCTCGTCCAGGGCAGGCTCGACATGAAGGAGGAGGGCGTGAAGGTCCTCGCCAATGCGGTGCTGCCCTTTTCCCATGATGCGGTGGTGATCCCCATCGACGGCGAGGTGACGACGAGGAGCGGGCTCGAGCGGCTGAAGAGGAAGCTCGCGGGCGCGCACGGGGACATTCCGGTGTTCCTGCGCGTGACGACCCCGGTGGGGGCGGCCCTCGTGTCGACATCTCCGCAGGTGTGGGTGTCGGAGGATACGAAGGCGGGCCTCCGCCCGCTCCTGGCTGGCGGAAAGCCGTGAGAGAGGAGAGGAACTGGCAGGCGTGGAAGGGCCGGCCATCATTTGCAGCGACTGTTCCTCGAGTCAAGCCCAGTCCGAGAAGGATATTCGGGCGAGGGCTAGAAGACAGCATAGACAGGGGTGGACATACTACAACCGGCGTCGTCCTGCCTGCAAGGAGGAAACAGCGAATGTGGACGGTCGTATACATCGCGCCCAACAAACCGATGGCAGAGATGATGAAGGAGATGCTGGAAAAAGAGGGGATGCTGGTGATGCTGCGCCCGGCAGGCGTGCCGCACATGGGCAACTCCGCCAACGTGGAGGTGCTGGTTCCGGAGTCTGAGGCGGAGGACGCCCAGGGGCTTCTCACCGCCGCGTTCGGAAGGTAGGTAAGTATGCCTGCTTTTAAGGATCTCTTCAAGGGCAAACAGAAGTATGTAACCGTCAAGCCCACAAGCGTCCCGGCGGAGCAGCCCGATGGGCTATGGACCAAGTGCATGCAGTGCGGGCAACTCACGTACACCAGGGAGCTCGCCCACAACCTGCTGGTGTGCCACAAGTGCGGGTTCCATTTCAGGATATCCGCCGGCCAGAGGCTGGCCATCACCCTCGACGAGGGCAGTTTCGCCCAGTTCGACTCGGACCTTGTGTCCACTGACCCCATCGGCTTTCCTGGGTATCCCGGCAAGCTCGAGAAGACCAGGGAGGCCACAGGCCTCGAGGAGGCGGTGGTCACAGGGCAGGGAACGATAGGCGGCCATCCGGTCATGATAGGCGTAATGGATTTCTCCTTCATCGGGGCGAGCATGGGGTCGGTGGTTGGGGAGAAAGTGGCACGCCTTTTCGAGCGGGCGGCCAGGCAGCGCGTTCCCGCCGTGATGTTCTGCGCCTCGGGCGGTGCGAGGATGCAGGAGGGCGTGCTGTCCCTCATGCAGATGGCCAAGACCAGCGCCGNNCCGCCTGTCCGAGGCGGGGGTGCTGTACATCTCTGTGCTCACGAATCCCACCACCGCGGGGGTGCTCGCCAGCTTTGCATCGCTCGGCGACATCATCATCGCGGAGCCCGGTGCCCTCATAGGGTTCACAGGGCAGAGGGTCATCGAGGAGACCATCAGGCAGAAGCTGCCGCCGGGGTTCCAGAGTGCCGAGTTCGTGCTGGAACACGGCATGATCGACATGATAGTCGAGAGGCGGGATATGAAGAAAACCCTCGCGTCGCTGCTTGCGCTCCACGAAAGGAGGCATGAGGCGGGATGATAAACCTCACGCTCGACTTCGAGAAGCCCCTGGTGGAGCTGGAGAAGAGGATAGAGGAGCTGCGCAACTTCAGCCAGGAGAAGGAGATCGACCTCTCCCAGGAGATCGCCACCCTCGAAAAGAAGGCAGAGTCGCTACGCAGGGAGATATTCGACAACCTCACGCCCTGGCAGCGGATACAGATAGCGCGCCACCCCAGGCGCCCGACCACCCTCGACTATATCGGCCTCATTTTCGACGGATTCATAGAGCTCCACGGCGACCGCTCGTTCCGCGATGACGGCGCCATGGTCGGCGGCATCGCGAGCCTTGGCGGGCGGCCCGTCACTGTCGTGGGCACGCAGAAAGGGCGCGACACCAAGGAGAACCTCGCCCGCAACTTCGGGATGCCTCACCCTGAAGGGTACCGCAAGGCCCTGCGCCTCATGAAACAGGCGGAGAAGTTCCACCGCCCCATCGTGTCGTTCGTGGATGTGGTGGGAGCCTACCCCGGGGTCGAGGCCGAGGAGCGGGGCCAGGGCGAGATCATCGCGCGCAACATAGCGGATATGTCCAGGCTCGCCACGTGCATCGTGGTGGTGATAACGGGGGAGGGAGGCAGCGGCGGCGCCCTCGCGATTGCCGTTGGGGACAGGCTTCTGATGCTGGAGAACGCCTACTTCTCGGTGATCTCGCCCGAGGGCTGCGCGGCCATACTGTGGAAGAACGGCTCGAGGGCTCAGGAGGCCGCCGAGGTGTTGAAGCTCACTGCGCCGGATATGAAGAGGCTCGGGATCGTCGACGACGTGCTGCCCGAGCCGCTGGGCGCGGCCCACAAGGACCGGGAGGCGATGGCGCGGGTCATCCGGGAGGCCATCATAAGCAGCATAGACGAGCTTTCGGGGATCCCCCCGCGCAGGCTCGTTGAACGGCGCTACGCAAGGCTTGGCCGAATAGGCGGGTTTGTGACCAGGGAGACCGCAGCAGAGGGCCTCGCCGAGGCTGCCTCGGGCGATGTGGTCAAGGCCGTGGGGCTGCCGGGGCCGAAGGGGGAGGCGACCAGTTGAAACGGATAGGGATCCTCACGAGCGGGGGCGACGCCCCCGGAATGAACGCTGCGATCAGGGCTGTCACGCGGTGCGCCCTCTACAACGGCATGTCGGTCGTCGGGGTCAACAGAGGGTACCAGGGTCTCATCGATGGAGACATGATCGACATGACCTCGCGAACGGTGGGGGACATAATCCAGCGGGCAGGCACGATCCTGCGGTCGGCCAGGTCCCAGGAGTTCATGACGGAGGCAGGGCGCCGGAAGGCCCTCGACCAGATGGTGAGGCACGGTATCGAGGGCCTCGTGGCCATCGGCGGGGACGGCACGTTCCGGGGCGCCCGGGCGCTTGTGGATATGGGCGCGCCTGCCGCTGGAATCCCGGCGACCATCGACAACGACATCGCTCTCACCGATTACTCGCTCGGGTTCGATACAGCGGTCAACACGGCCCTCGACGCGATAACGAAGATCCGGGACACCGCAAGCTCCCACGGGCGCAGCAACGTGATAGAGGTCATGGGCCGCGACACCGGCCACCTGGCGCTGGCCGCCGGGGTGGCAGGGGGTGCCGAGTACATCCTCATCCCGGAGGTGCCGTACGACCTCGACGCCATATGCGACGGCATCAAGGCCGGCTACAAGCGGGGCAAGGCCCACAGCATCATAGTGGTGGCGGAGGGCGTCGGCGGGTATCACTCGCCTGAAGAGCTTTACCACGAAAGCATTGGGTTCAAACTGGGCGATGCCGTGCAGGAACGCACCGGCCTGGAGACGAGGGTGACCGTGCTCGGGTACGTACAGCGCGGCGGCGCGCCCACCGCCCGCGACAGGCTACTTGCCACGATGTTCGGGTGTAAAGCGGTGGAGCTTCTCCTCGCGGGTCAGGCGGCGAAGGTCGTGGGCGTGGTGGGCCAGGAGATCAGGGTCTTCGACATAGACGAGGTGGCGGCGACGCGAAAGAAGATCGACATGAACCTGTACGAGCTGGCGGTGATGCTTTCGAAGGTCTAGCCTGCCAGAAGCGAGCGAGGCTACGCACGCAATCATGAACGCCATGTAACATTCTGTAAAGCCCTTCCCGAGAGGGAGGGTTTTCGTCTGTCCGGGAGAACAACAAGGAGAAGACCCTCGCGCCCCAGAGCGCGGGAGGAGGGGAGGAAAGGAGGAAGGCCAGTGCGCAGGACGAAGATCGTGTGCACGCTGGGCCCGGCCACCGACGAGCCGGGAGTGCTCGAGGCCCTCGTGGCGGCGGGCATGGACGTTGCCCGCATCAACGCATCCCATGGCACGTGCGAGGAGCACGCGTCGCGCATCCGGAGCGTGAGGGAGGCGGCCGCGGCATCGGGCAGGCACGTCGGGGTGATGCTGGACCTCGCGGGGCCGAAGATACGCACAGGACCGGTGAAGGGCGGCAAGGTCGAGCTGGTAGAGGGGGCTGTTATCTCGCTCGTGCCAGGGGACGACGAGGGGGACTCGACGCGGGTGTTCGTGAACTACCCGGCCCTCCTCGAGAGCATCTCGCCGGGCGGCAGGGTGCTCCTGAGCGACGGCCTCATAGAGCTCGAGGTCGAGCACGTGAGGGACGGCGAGGCCATCTGCCGCGTGAAGACCTCGGGGGAGCTGGCCTCGCGGAAGGGGGTGAGCCTGCCCGACGCGAGGGTGCGCTTCCAGGCGGCGACACGCAAGGATATCTGCGACATCCAGTTCGCGGCGAAGCAGGAGGTGGATTTCATCGCAGCTTCCTTCGTGCAGAGCGCTGAGGACGTCGTCAGCGTTCGGGCGCTCCTGAACGCCGTCGGCTCCGACAGCCACATAATCGCGAAGATCGAGTCCAGTGAGGGCATAGAGAACATAGACTCGATCATGGGAGCAGCCGACGGCATCATGGTGGCCAGGGGAGACCTCGGCGTCGAGACGCCTGCCGAGAAGGTGCCGCTCGTGCAGAAGATGATCATCGGGAAGTGCAACGCTGCCGGCAGGCCCGTCATCACCGCCACCGAGATGCTGGAGTCGATGGTGGGGAACCCGAGGCCCACGCGGGCTGAGGTGACGGACGTGGCGTGCGCCATCTTCGACGGGACCGACGCGGTGATGCTCTCGGCTGAGACGGCGGTCGGCAGGTACCCGGTGGAGGCCGTGGCCACCATGGCGCGGATCGCCGAGAGCACCGAGGGCGGCCTCCAGTATGAGGACATCCTGAGGTCGAGGACCGCCGCCCCTTCGAGGACGACGGTGGCGGACGCCATCAGCCACGCCACGTGCCAGTCGGCCCATGATCTCGGCGTCAAGGCCATCCTCACGTCCACGGAGTCCGGCGCCACTGCGCGCATGGTGTCGAAGTACCGCCCTGAGGCCTCGATAATCGCCGCGACGCCCAACCCGAGGGTGGCATCGAAGCTCACCCTCGCCTGGGGGGTGCTTCCGACGATCGTGAGGAAGGCGGCGAGCATTGACGACGTGCTCGACGTGACCATCGAGGCCGCGGTGTCGCTCGGGGTGGTGGCCAGGGGCGACCTCGTGATCATCACGGCGGGCGTGAGAGCAGGTGTTCCAGGCACGACCAACATGCTCAAGGCCCACAGGATCTAGAGGAAACTTCTTCTTTCGACAAGGAGGAATCCGGCGACGCCTGGAGAATAGAAAGGGTCGGCAAGCAAATCCTATATCGTGACGACCTTTAGTGACGCGTGGCGAGAGGCGGGAGGCGACGCGTTTTTCCTGGCACATTGTTGACCCGGCGGGACGGGGCATGTCCCACAGGTCCGATGCCTCGCCCGGGTCCATGCCGGTGAAGGCCGGGAGCGATGGACGACAGAAGGAGGAATCGCTGATATGCCGCTGGCGACAACGAAGGAGATGCTCGAGAAGGCACAGGCTGAGCGCTATGCAGTGGGGGCGTTCAACGCCAACAACCTCGAGTACGTTCAGGCCATTATCGATGCCGCAGAGGAGGAGAAGGCGCCGGTAATACTCCAGGCGAGCCAGGGAGCGATCAAGTATGCCGGGCTCAAGATGGTGGTTGCGATGGTGAAGGCCGCGGCCGACGCCGCCACCGTGCCGGTGGCGCTGCACCTCGACCACGGCACCGACTACAAGCAGAACGTGAGGTGCCTCGCGGCCGGGTTCACGTCCCTCATGTTCGACGGGTCGTCGCTTCCTTTTGAGGAGAACGTGGCGATAACGAAGAAGATCGTGGAGATGGCGCACGCCGCCGGCGTCCCTGTCGAAGCGGAGCTCGGCAAGGTGGCCACCGCGGGGCACGTGACCGAGGAGGAGATCAAAGCTTTCATGACCGACCCCGACGAGGCCAGGAGGTTCGTGGACGAGACGGAGGTTGACTCCCTTGCCGTGGCCGTCGGGAGCGTCCACAAGATGACCACCCAGGCTGCCAGGCTCGACGTCGAGAGGATAGAGCGGATCAGGGAGATAACAGGGGTCCCGCTCGTGCTGCACGGCGCGTCAGGCGTCACTGACGAGGGGTATAAGCTCGGCATCGCCGCAGGCATATGCAAGGTCAACATCGCGACCGAGCTCAACAAGGCGTTCACGCGCGGGATACGCGAGGCGCTGGAGAAGAAGCCGGATGAGATCGACCCGAGGCGGATCGCGGGAGTCGGGCGGGACTACATGAAAGAGGCAGTGAAGGCGAAGATGCGCCTATTCGGGTGCTCGGGGAAGGCGTGAAGCGTAAGTCGCAAGACCACGTTAGGCCACACCGGCTTTGATGGCTGTAGAGGAGGGTGTTCGGAATGCCGGAGATAAGGAAGATCGGGGTTCTGACAGGTGGGGGCGACTCGTCGGGGCTTAACGCGGCGATCAGGGGCGTGGTGATGCGGGCGGCCGACTATGGCTATGAAGTCCTCGGGATCCACGACGGGTGGGCCGGGATCATAAACGGAGATGCCGTGCCTCTTGGGGTTGACGATGTCCGGGAGATCCTGTCTCATGGCGGGACCATCCTCGGCACGTCCCGCACCAACCCGTTCAAGAAGGAAGAGAACGTCGGCAAGTGCATTGAGAACGTCAAGAAGCTGGGGCTCGATGCAGTGATCGCCATCGGCGGCGATGATACCCTCGGGGTCGCAAACAAGCTGAGCCAGCGGGGCGTGCCGTGCGTCGGGGTGCCCAAGACCATGGACAACGATGTATCAGGCACCGACTACTGCATCGGCTTCGACACCGCGGTCACGGTGGCCGTGGACGCCGTCGAACGGCTGCGGGACACGGCGCGGTCGCACAGGCGGGTCATGGTGCTTGAGGTCATGGGCAGGGACGCCGGCTGGGTCGCGCTGGAGACCGCCATGGCGGGCGGCGCTGACTGGGTCCTCATCCCCGAGGTGGAGCCGGACATCGATGCCATGTGCAATCATCTTCTGAAGCTGCGCGCCGCAGGCAAGCCGTACGGCGTGGTGGTCGTGTCCGAGGGGGTGAACGTGCCTGGAATGAGCGAGGAGCTCTCCGGTGAGACCGACGCCTTCGGCCACATGAGGCTCGGGCTGCGCGGCGTGGGGCACGTTCTCGGGAGCGAGATCGAGAAGCGCACCGGCATCGAGACCAGGGTGGCCGTGGTGGGTCACATCCAGCGCGGCGGATCGCCCACCGTGACCGATAGGTTCCACGCGACCAGGTTGGGGATGGCCGCCGTTGACCTCGTGACCCGCGGTGAGTTCGGCAAGATGCCGGCATTCGCCGGAGGCGAGATTCGTGTCGTTGATCTCGCGACCGCGGTCGGCAAGACCAAGACGGTTCCGGAGTATCTCTATAAGGAAGCAATGGCGCTGTTCAAGTAGGCCAGAGGGCGAGCGCGGCGAACTCGAGGGTGAGGCCCGTGGGCCTTGAGAGTGCGGCCACCGCCTGGGTTCCATCTGTGGCGTTCCTGGGCGGTGGCTTCTTCTTGATGGCGGTCGGCGTTCCCATCTCATCGCTGGCCATGTTCAGCTTCCTCGCCATCGCGATGCAGGCGCGGGGCTGGTCGTGGATGTACGCCGCGCTCATGGTGGGCTTCTTCACAGCCGCTGGGCACGCCGGGTCGTACGCTGTGTTTCGCGCCGCAGGGCCGCCCATTATCGAGGCGATCGCCCGCGGGCGGCCGGCCGTCTCCCGTGCGAGCGCGCGCCTGGCGGCCGCCCTGCGCGGCCGCCGGAGCCGGGCGGCGATGGGGCTCTTCGCGCTCCGCTGGGTCGGGGCGGGGTACAGCCAGATGTTCTGGTTCCTGGGCGCCCTTGGGGGCGGAAGCTCGAATACGGTGCGCACGCTCCTTCTTGCCGACCTTCTCTGGGCCGTGGTGTGGGCCTGGGCGCTCGCAAACATCATCGCTGACGCGCCCAGGCTCGCAGAGTACATGTCGGTTGCCGGCTGGGCCCTGCTCCTCTTCGGCGTCGCGGCTGGTGCGGCAAGAGGCGCCGTCTCCTGGCTTCGCCGCGTCCTCCGGGCACGCAGGCGCTGACCCGCGCGGCGACCCGGCTCATGAGCCTGCCTGCGCTGTCCCGGCCTACTGGCGCGGTGGCGCCATCTCTCTTTCGCGCCTGCTCGTCCCACCTATCCTCGCCTCCATGGCGCTCCTTCTCCTTTCCGATGCCCTGTCTTGGTAGTCCGCATAGCTTTGTAGGCTTCTTCACCGGGAGCACGAGCCTGGATGCCCCGACCCGAACAGGTTCCCCGCAAGTTAGAGGATTCAGGCAGACCACGCGAAGTCCTCCCACGCCCGGGCCTCCGACCGGTGCCTCGTCGCTCCATCCGTATTGTGGCATACCGCAGAAAACCTACCTCATAAGCAGGACATCTCCAAGCGATGTTGAATGAAAAGATGTATGGCAGACAATTGGCGCATGCCAGACGAATGTGATACCTTTCACAAAGTCCGGCCGTCGTGGTCGGGGTGAGGGGGCGGGCAGGTTGCAGTCGTCCAGAGTCGTAGTGGTTGGCGCTGGAGTGGCAGGGATGTCGACGGCCCGGAGCCTCGCTGCCGCCGGAGCCCGTGTGACGCTGATCGAGGCGCGCGAGCGCGTCGGGGGCATGGCTGCGGATTATGCGTGCAAGGGCACAGACCGGTGCAACAAGTGCAACGTGTGCCTCGTCCACGACCTCGTGCGGGATGTGACATCCCGGCCCGCCATCGAGGTCATGACCGGATGCAGGCTGGATGGGGCGCAGGCCCTGCCGGCCGGCGGGTACCGGCTGAGGGTGGGCGGGCGCGAGGCGGACTGCTCGGCCGTGGTGCTCGCCACCGGGTTCGAGCCGTTCGACGCGTCCGGCAGGCCGGAGCTCGGGTATGGTGTGCATCCTGCGGTGATCACCGCCCTCGACCTCGAGAGGGCGCTTCGCGACGGGGGCGCGCTCGAAGAGAAGCTGGGGAGGCCGGTTGCGAGCGTGGCGTTCGTGCAATGCGTGGGGTCTCGCGACCTGCGATGCGGCCGGGGGTACTGCTCCAGGGTCTGCTGCATGTACTCGCTGCGCATGGCGCGAGCTGTAAGACACAGGAATCCGTCCGCCGAGGTGACCGTGTTCTACATGGACTTTCAGGGGGCCGGGAAGGACCCGGGCGACCTCCGGCGCAAGGCCGAGGCGGAGGACGGAGTGAGATTCATCCGGGCGAGGCCGTCCGAGGTAGCGCCGGTCGGCGACGACGGGAGGGCCATGGTGTGGTTCGAGGACCCGGATGCCGGGGCATGCCGCCTCGCCGCGTTCGACCTCGTTGTGCTTGCCGTCGGAATCGCTCCAGATCGGGACGCCCGGGCGCTCGCCGACATGTTCGGCCTTGGCGTCGACGAGTTCGGGTTCTTCGCGCCTGCCGACCGCGCAGATGCGGCCGTCACACGCGCACCCGGGGTGTTCATCGCCGGCGCGTGCGGTGGGCCCAGGGACATAGCGGAATCGGTCGCGGATGGCGAGCGAGCGGCCCTTGCGGTGCTGCGAGAGCAGGCTGCGAGGCGGGCGAGGGAGAGAGCCGCCCTGTCGCTTTCTGCGGGCACGTGGCCAGGCAGGCGCGTGCTTCCGGGGAAACCCGAGACGATGGAGGTATCCAGCACCGTGCTGGTGCTCGGCGGCGGTGTCGCGGGGATGGAGGCGGCAAGGATGCTCTCGGACCTCGGGTGCCGCGCGGTCATCGTCGAGGAGGGGCCCTATCTCGGAGGGCAGGCAGGCGGGGCCTCCTCGTTGCTCGCACGGATGGATGAGGACGCGTCCGTCGACGTGCTGGTGTCGAGCAGGCTTGCGAGGCTGGGCGGCCAGGTCGGCAGCTTTGAGGCGACCTGTGAGGGACCGGGCGGGCTCGTGTCGGAAGTCAGCGCGGGCGCGGTGATCGTGGCGACGGGGTGCAGGCGCGAGCTTCCTGAAGCCACGCGCGAGCTTGCCAGCCGCGACGACGTGGTTGGGCTCTCCGCCCTCGAGGAGATGGGCCTGCCGTGGGCAGGCGGCGAGGAGAACGACGGCGACTGCGCAGGCGGAGGCGGGCGCGCCGTCATCTGGGTCGGCGTGCGCCCCGACACCGCGAGGGCCGTGTTCCACCAGGCGCTTTGCGCCGCGCTGTCTGCTCTCGCGGCGGGCTGGGAGGTCTACGTGCTTGCCCCCGAGGTGGCCGTGCCCGAGCCGGGAGACGAGAGGCTTTACCTCGAGGCGCGCGGCGCAGGGGCCGTGTTCGTGAAATACCGGGAGGAGCCGCAGGTGGAAGCCGGAGCCGCCCTCAGGGTTATCGTCATGGACCCGTCACTCGGCGGCGGCGCGGGCGACGACGTCCCCGGGGCGCTCGCCATAGACGCGGACGTGCTGGTGGTTTCCGAGGAGGCTTATCCCCAATCGGGCACATCTCATCTTGCGACGGTGTTGCAGGTTAACGCGGGTCCAGCCGGCTTCTTCCAGGACGATAACGTCAACTTCCTTCCCGTCCTGACCAACCGGCGGGGCATATTCGCGGTGGGCGGGTGCAGGGGGGCGGCCGCCCTCTCTGACGCCATCTTCGACGCGCATGTGGCCGCGTATCTCGCCGCGAGGCTGGTGGGCACGGGGAGGCTCCACGTGGACTGGGCGACGGCCCGGGTGGACCCGAAAAAGTGCGCGCTCTGCCTTACGTGCATAAGGACTTGCCCGCACAGGGCCATCGATGTGGACGGCGAGGCGCGGGCGGCGAAGGTCTCGAGGGCCGCATGCTGGGGGTGCGGGACGTGCGCCTCCGAATGCCCGGGCAAGGCCATATGCCTCGAGTCGTGCACAGACGACGAGATCCTGGCGCAGGTCACCCCGGCGGTCACCGCGTTTTGTTGCGACCACTCGGCGCTCATCGCTGCCCGGACCGCGATGGCGTCCGGGCCGTCGGGTGTGGCCGCGGCCGGGCTCAACGTCATACCCGTGCCGTGCAGCGGGAAGGTGGATGTGATCCACCTCCTGAAGGCGTTCGAGCAGGGGGCGGCCGCCGTGATGGTGGCGGGGTGTTTCGATGAGGGCTGCCACTTCCTGTCGGGCAACAGGAGGGCGCATCTCCGGGTAGGCGAGGTTGCTTCCCTGTTGAGAACCGTGGGGATCGAGCCCGAGAGGGTGAGGTTCTATCATATCGGGCCGGACATGTCGGCGGCGTTCCTTAAGGCGGCGGAGGAGACGATGCAGGTGGCAAGGGAGCTTGGGGCTGTCACAGGGAGGCGAGCGGGATGATCGTCGCGGAGAGGAAGAGCCTTGACGAGATCCTCGCCATGCTGCAGGGATGCTCGCGAGTCCTCGTTGCCGGTTGCGGCACGTGCGTCACCGTGTGCATGGCGGGCGGAGAGAAGGAGGTGGGGGTGCTGGCGTCCCTCCTGCGCCTGGCTGCCCGGCGCGACGGGCGGACGGTGGAGGTGGGCGAGGCGACAGTCGAGCGCCAGTGCGAGTGGGAGTTCGTGGATAGGCTCGCGCCTGTGATCGGGGGGTACGACGCTGTCCTCTCGATGGGGTGCGGCGCGGGGGTGCAAACCATCGCCCAGAGGTTTGGCGGCGCAAGGGTGCTTCCTGCGGTCAACACGAAGTTCATAGGCATCCCGGAGAAGCAGGGCATGTGGGTGGAGATGTGCCTGGGCTGCGGCGACTGCATCCTCGACCGCACGGGCGGCATATGTCCCGTGGCGAGGTGCTCGAAGAGCCTCCTGAACGGCCCCTGTGGGGGATCGCAGGGTGGCAAGTGCGAGGTGAGCCAGGACATAACTTGCGCCTGGCAGCTCATATACGACAGGCTGGCCGCTCTCGGGCGGCTCGACCTCCTCGAGAAGGAATTCGCGCCGAAGGACTGGTCGAAGAACCGCGACGGCGGGCCACGCAGGGTGACGCGGGAGGCGATCATGCTGTGAAGTCCCGGAGCAACCTGGAATGGGTGCTTTCGCAAGGCCGCTTCGCGCTTACAGGGGAGCTGGGGCCCCCGCAGAGCGCGAGCGCCGACGTCATCCGCAAGAAGGCTGAGCACTACAAGGGCTGCGTGGACGCGGTGAACATCACCGACAACCAGACAGCCATCGTGCGCATGTCCAGCATCGCATCGGCGGCCATCCTGGTGGGGCTGGGCCTCGACCCCATCATGCAGATGACCTGCCGCGACAGGAACCGCATCGCCATGCAGAGCGACATCCTCGGGGCGTACGCCCTTGGGGTGAACAACATCCTCTGTCTCACCGGGGACCACCAGAGCTTCGGAAACCATCCCACGAGCAAAAACGTGTACGACCTGGACTCGGTGCAGCTCATCCACATGGTGAGGACGATGCGCGACGAGAAGCGCTTCCTGTCGGGGGATGAGCTCAAGGCCGAGCCAAGGATGTTCATCGGCGCCGCAGAGAACCCCTTCGCCGACCCGTTCGAGTACCGCGTGGTGAGGCTGGCGAAGAAGGTCGCGGCGGGGGCGGACTTCATCCAGACCCAGGCCGTGTTCGACGTGGCGAGGTTCTCGCGGTGGATGGGGATGGTGCGCGACCGCGGGCTGCACGAGAGGGTCCGTATCCTCGCCGGGGTGATACCTGTCAAGTCGGCGCGGGCTCTCGAATACATGAAGAACGAGGTGCCGGGGATGAGCGTCCCGGATGAGCTGATAAGGCGCATGGAGAAGGCGGACGATCCAAAGGAGGAGGGCGTGAGGATCGCCGTCGAGACCATAGAACAACTGAGGGAGGCCCCCGGGGTGGCGGGGATACATCTCATGCCCATGATGTGGGAGGCTATCGCGCCCGTGGTCGCGGAGAGGGCAGGGCTTCTGCCAAGGCCAGCGCCACCCGCGGCGCAAGAGGCCTGGCATGCCTCCGAAGGCCCGTCCACGGGCGCGTGATGCCGCGTTGGCCGCTGGAAACCGCCATCACTTCGCCGGAGGCCCCGGGGCCTGCGACCTGGCCACAGGCCTCTCGGGCGGATACCCGGGCCTTGCAGGGCGCGCCTCGCGGGATTTCTGCGAAAGATCAGGAGGATTCAGGAGAGATAACGTAGAAACGTATGACGTATGACTGTTACTGTGTGATTTCGTCAAGCACGTGCGGAGGTGGGAGCGGTGGAAGTCAAGGGGTATCTCCTCCCGGATGATCTCTACTACGAGCCGAACCACAGTTGGGGAAAGGTCGACGGCGACATCGTGATGGTCGGCATCAACGACTTCGCCCAGAAGCTGGCCGGGGAGTTCGTATCGGTGGACCTCCCGAGCCCCGGCAAGAAGGTGCAGCAGGGGAAGCCCGTGGCTGCCGTGGAATCTGGCAAGTGGGTGGGCCGCATCTATGCAGTGGTGAGCGGCGAGGTTGTCGAGGTGAACGAGAACGTGGAGGACGACCCGACGCTCATGAACACCGACCCCTACGGCGAGGGCTGGGTGTTCAGGGTGAAGATGGACGATCCCTCCGAGCTTGGCGGCCTCATGCAGGGGGAGAAGGCGGCGAGGTGGCTCGAAGAGGAGATAGAGAAGCACGCAAAGTAGAGGCACGTGAAGTGAAGTCAAGCGAAGGGACGTGTCCTGGCCCAGAGCGGCTTCGTGGGCTTTCCTTCGAGCTTTCGGGCGCGTTGCGTGCCAAGGAGGTTTTCGGTCGTGGAGTCTAACGCCTGTGCGGAAAAGGATCGCGTGGTCGTCACCGTGCTCGACCCGAAGTTCAAGTACGAGATCGCGAAGGAGCCCGGCGGCGAGAATATCAAGTATTGCTTCCAGTGCGGCACGTGCACGTCGGGGTGCCCTGTGGCCGAGCTCGACAGCAAGTACAACCCCCGCCGCATCATCAGGATGGCCATCCTGGGGATGAGGGAGCGGGTGCTGTCGGGCGATTTCATCTGGCTGTGCTCCACGTGTTACACCTGTTACGAGCGATGCCCTCAGGACGTGCGGATCACTGAGGTCATGAACGCTCTCAAGAACATGGCAGTAAGGGCCGGGTACATCCACCCGGCGTTCCGTGCCCAGGCCGAACTCATAGCCGGGCACGGGAGGCTGTACGAGGTTGATGAGTTCACGAACGAGAAGCGCGCCGAGGTCGGCCTGCCGGCGCTTCCCTCGAGCGCGCCCGAGGTGGCCGAGATCTATGGGGTAACCGGGCTCGACAGCCTACTTTCCGGCAAGGGTGCGTGATCTGCTGTGAAGTACGCGATGTTCCTGGGTTGCACGGTTCCGGTGCGGAATTTGAGTTACGAGCTCTCGGCAAAGCGTGTGGCGCGGGAGCTCGGGATCGAGTTTGTGGACGTTCCGGAGTTCAGTTGCTGCGGGTACCCGGTGAAATCCGTTCACCACGAGACCGCGCTTCTTCTGGCGGCGAGGAACCTTGCGCTGGCCGAGGAGAAGGGGCTCGACATATGCACGCTCTGCAGCGCGTGCACGTCCGTCCTCACGGAGGCGTCCCGAGAGCTTGCGGCGAACGAGGCGCTCCTCGCCAAGGTCAACCGCAGCCTGGGCGCCATCGGGCGGAGCTACTCGGGCAAGGTGCGGGTCAAGCACCTCGCGCGGGTCTTCTACGAGGACGTGGGCCTCGAGGCCATCAAGAGGGTGACAAGGCGGCCGCTGGACGCGTTCCGCATTGCGTCCCATTACGGGTGCCACTACCTCAAGCCCTCGGAGATCTACGACCACTTCGATCACCCCGAGGTGCCGCAATCCCTCGACAGGCTGGTGGAAGCGACCGGCGCGGCGCCGGTGGACTATGCCACCAAGAAGGAGTGCTGCGGCGGGGCGATCCTGGGGGTTGACGAGAACATAGCCCTTTCGATGGCTCGCGCCAAGCTCGATGACATCAAGGCGAACGAGGCCGATGCCATCAACCTCATATGCCCGTTCTGCAGCATCATGTACGGGGCGAACCAGCGCAAGATCCAGGCGAAGTTCGGCACGAAATACGATCTGCCGGTGCTCTATTACCCGCAGATCCTCGGGCTTGCCATGGGCATCGACGCGGAGGAACTGGGCCTCTCGCAGAACCCTATCAAGCCGAAGGCTCTCCTGGCCAAGATCTCGTAAGTTCCCGCGCAGTATGGCCGAGGTGCGCCCTCGAGGCGGCGTGCCCGGCGGCGCCAAGCGGCGCGGAGCAAGGTGGTGTGACCCCGGGATGCAGGCGTCCTGTGCACAGCCGAGAATGGGCGTTTACGTTTGCCACTGCGGCCTCAACATAGCGGGCGTGGTTGACGTGGAGGCGGTCAGAGATAGTGCGAGGGCGCTCGAGGGCGTCGTCGTGGCCCGCGACAACAAGTACACGTGCAGCGAGGTCGGGCAGAAGACCATCGCTGACGACATAAGGGATCTCGGGCTCGACCGCGTGGTCATCGCGTCGTGCTCGCCGAGGCTGCACGAGAAGACCTTCCGGGGGGTCCTCGAGAAGTGCGGCATGAACCCGTTCCTCCTCGAGATGGCGAACATCCGCGAGCAGTGCTCGTGGGTGCACTCGGGCGATAGCGCGGCCGCCACGGAGAAAGCGAAGGCCCTCGTGCGCTCGGCGGTGGCGAGGGCGAGGCTCCTTTCGCCCCTCTCGCGCAGCGAGGGGCGGGTGGTGCCGAAGGTCATGGTGGTGGGCGGCGGCGTCGCGGGCATATCGGCCGCGCTCTACCTCGGGAACATGGGGATCAAGACGTATCTCGTGGAGCGGGAGCCTTCCATAGGCGGCCACATGGCCATGCTCGACAAGACCTTCCCCACTCTCGACTGCAGCCTGTGCATCCTCTCGCCGAAGATGGTGGAGGTAGCCGAAAATGAGAACATCCAGGTTCTGAGCTACTCCGAGGTGGAGAAGGTCGAGGGCCAGGTCGGCGACTTTCGGGTGCAGGTGAGGCGCAGGGCGCGCTACGTTGACGAGGCGAAGTGCGTCGGGTGCGGCGACTGCGCGGCGAAGTGCCCGGTCAGGGTGCCCGACGAGTTCAACCGCAACATGGGCGAGCGAAAAGCCATCTACATCCCGTTCCCGCAGGCAATTCCACCGGCATACGCGATAGACGCTGAGCACTGCAGGTATCTCACCCAAGGGAAGTGCCGGGTCTGCGAGAAGGTGTGCGAGCGGGGAGCGGTCGTGTTCGACCAGACCGACCGTGTCGAGACCGTCGAGGTGGGCGCCATCGTGGTGGCCACGGGATTCAGGCCGTACGATGCCTCGAAGAAGCCTCAGTACGGGTACGGGCGCTACCCCAACGTCATCACCAGCCTCGACTTCGAGAGGATAATCTGTGCTGACGGTCCGACCCACGGCAAGCTCAAGAGGCCGGGCGACCAGGCCACGCCGGGGCGCATTGCGTTCATACAGTGCGTGGGGTCACGCGACGAGCACGGCCACGACGGTGCCGGGGCGTACTGCTCGCGGGTGTGCTGTATGATCACGGCCAAGCAGGCTTTCATGGTCAAGGAGAAACACCCCGATTCCGAGGTCTACGTCTACTACACCGACATGCGGACCGCAGGGAAGGGGTTCGAGGAATTCTACCAGCGCGGGAGGGGCGAGGGCATCGTCTTCGTCAGGGGCAAGCCGGGCGAGGTGCGCGAGGAGGAGGGCGGGTCGCTGAGGATAACCTCCGAGGACGCGGACTCCGGCTGCATCCTGGACCTGTCGTTTGACATGGTGGTGCTCGCGGTGGGGCTTACGCCGCCGGAGGGCCTGGTGGACCTTGCCCAGCGCCTGAACTTGTCGCGCAGCGCAGACGGGTTCCTCATGGAGGGACACCCGAAGTTGCGTCCGTTCGAGACGTCCATCGACGGCATCTATCTCGCCGGTTGCGTCCAGTTTCCGAAGGACATCCCCGACAGCGTGGCGCAGGCCGGAGGGGCCGCGGCGGTTGCGGCGGCGACATGCTCGCGGCAGAAGATCGAGATGGACCCCCTGGGCCCTGTCATCGATGAGGACCTGTGCATCGGGTGCAGGCTCTGCGAGATGCTGTGTCCCTATGGGGCCATCAAGGTGGAGAAGACCGACAGGGGCTACAAGGCCCGGTCGATCGAGGTTGCGTGCAAGGGCTGCGGCGTGTGCGGCGCCTCGTGCTCCGCGCGGGCGATTACGATGAAGCATTACTCGAACGACCAGATCGTCGCGCAGACGAGAGCGCTGCTGGAGGTGAGCTAGGATGGCGGACCTCGCCGTGGGAGGGCGCGTGGCCGGGCAGGGACAGGGGCAGAGCGAAGAGGGATTCGAGCCCGAGGTGGTCGGGTTCCTCTGTAACTGGTGCTCGTACGCGGGAGCCGACCTCGCGGGCACGTCCAGGCTTGCCTACCCGACGAACCTGCGCGTCATACGCGTGATGTGCTCGGGCCGCGTGGACCCCGAGATCATGCTCGAGCCGTTCCTCGACGGCGCCGACGGCGTCATGGTGCTCGGGTGCCACCCCGGGGACTGCCATTACCTGAGTGGCAACTACCAGGCGGAACAGCGGGTGCGCACGATCTGGATGGTCCTTGACCACCTCGGGATAGACCGGGAGCGGCTGTATCTCGACTGGGTTTCCGCGGCAGAGGGCGCGAGGTTCGCTGACATGGTATCGGAGTTCGTGGCGCGGGTGCGCACCCTGGGGCCTGCGGGCGGCGGGCCTGCGTCGAGGGAGGGCCTCTCGCGCGGTGAGTTCGCGTTTCGGGCCGAGGTGGCAAGGCGCGTGGCGGGGGGCGAGAGATTCAGGTGGCTTGTGGGGCGGAACAAGGCTCTTAGCGAGGAGGGCAACGTCTACGGTGAGAAGGTTTCGCCGCACAAGGCGGCCGCCCTCATGCAGAGCGTCATCGCCGACGAGTGCGTGCGCGCAGCCATAGAGGTGCTGGCCGGAGAGGCGCCGGTTTCCGTAAGGGACATCGCATCGCGCCTCGGCATCTCGGCGCAGCTTGTCCTGGAGCAGGCCGCGTACCTCAAACGGCGCGGGCTCATAGAGCTTTACGATGTTTCGGGCCGCTCACCCAGGTACGTGCGGGCCGGCGCGCGGGCGTAAGGTCTCGCCCTCGAGGGTGCGGTGGCGGCCGATTCTGACATAACTTGAGCTATTCCCCACGCACGTGGGAGTTAACCGGGGGCGCGGGATATGGCTTGTGAAACGAGATGTCCTGGGGGAAAGACGGTCGGAGCGGTGCTCGTCGTGGGCGGGGGAATCGGGGGCATGCAGGCGGCTCTTGACCTTGCGGGCTCCGGATTCTTCGTGTATATGGTAGAGACGCGCCCGGCCATCGGCGGCACCATGGCGCAGCTCGACAAGACGTTTCCCACGAACGACTGCTCGATGTGCATAATGTCGCCCAAGCTGGTGGAGTGCGGCCGCCACCTCAACATCGACGTCATAACCAACTCCGCCGTGGAGAGGGTCGAGGGCGAGGCGGGCGATTTCACGGTGACCGTGGTGAACAGGCCACGCTACGTGGACCCCGAGAAGTGCACCGGGTGCGGCGTGTGCGCGCAACACTGCCCGGTGGGGGCGGCGCGGGATACGTTCAACGCGGGCCTCGGCAAGCGGCCGTCCATCTATATAGACTACCCGCAGGCGGTGCCGCTTGCTTACGTCATAGACCGCGACACGTGCGTGGGGTGTGGCCTGTGCGAGAACATGTGCCTTGCCGGCGCCATCCGCTACGACGATGTGCCCCGCGAGCGAAAGATCTCCGTGGGCGCTATAGTGCTCGCCCCGGGGTTTCGGGCGTTCGACCCGTCGCTTCGCCAGGAGTATGGCTACGGCAGGTATCCGAACGTCGTCACCAGCATGGAGTTCGAGAGGATCCTGAGCGCCTCCGGGCCCTATGAGGGGCGCGTGCTGCGCCCGTCCGACGGCGACATCCCCGAGAAGATAGCCTTCATACAGTGTGTCGGCTCGCGCGACCGGGCGCACGGCGGGCGCTACTGTTCGTCGGTGTGCTGCATGTACGCGACGAAAGAGGCCGTCATCGCCAAAGAGCACGCGCCGGGTGTCCAGCCGACCATCTTCTACATGGATATGCGGTCTTACGGCAAGGGCTTCGACGCCTACGTGGAGAGGGCGAAGCAGGAATACGGCGTGAGGTACGTGCGCACGCGGGTGGCGGAGGTCGCCGAGGTGCCCGCGACGCACAACCTCATCGTGTCGTTCGAGTCTGAGCACGGCCGCGTCGTGAAGGAGGAGTTCGACCTCGTGGTGCTGTCCGTGGGGCTCGAGCCTCCTGAGGACGCGGGGCGGCTTGCGGACGTGCTTGGGATACAGCTTGACGAGAACGGTTTCGCGAGGACGGGCGCGCTCGACCCGCTCGCCACGACGAGGCCCGGGGTCTTCGTGTGCGGCGCCATGCAAGGCCCGAAGGACATCCCCGAGACCGTGACGCAGGCGAGCGGCGCCTCGGGGGCGGCGGGGGCGCTGCTCGGGAGCGCGCGCGGGACGCTCATCCGCGAGAAGATCTACCCGCCCGAGAAAGACCTTCGCGGGGTCGGGCCGAGGATAGGCGTGTTCATCTGCCATTGTGGCATCAACATCGGCGGGGTGGTCGACGTCCCCTCGGTGGTGGAGTACGCGAAGACCCTGCCAAACGTGGTTTACGCCGAGCGCAATCTCTACACCTGCTCACAGGACACCCAGAAGCGTATCCAGGAGAAGATCCAGGAGCACGGGCTCACGAGGGTCGTGGTGGCATCGTGCACCCCGCGCACACACGAGCCGCTCTTCCAGGAGACCATCCGCGAAGCCGGGCTGAACCATTATCTCTTCGCGATGGCGAACATCCGCGACCAGTGCTCGTGGGTGCACATGCACGAATCGGAGAAGGCCACGGAGAAGGCGAAAGACCTCGTGCGCGCGGCCGTAGCGAAGGCTGCGCTGCTGGAGCCGCTGGAGCGGCTGCCGATCGAGGTAAAGCAGTCGGGCCTTGTCATCGGCGGCGGGCTTGCCGGCATGATTGCGGCGCTGGACCTTGCTGAGCAGGGGTTCCAGGCGTACCTGGTGGAGGTCGGGCCGGAGCTTGGCGGGCACCTGCGCAGGATCCATTTCACCCTGGGCGGCGACGACGTCCAGGCGTACCTGCGAGAGCTTGTGGGCCGGGTCATGTCGAACCCGCTCATCGAGGTGCACACGTCGTCAGAGGTGAAGGAGATCGCCGGTTACCTCGGGAACTTCCGGTCGCGCATCCTCGACCGGAGCCAGGGTGACGGCGAGGCGGGGTCCATCCGCGAGGTGGAGTTCGAGCACGGCGTGGTCATCGTGGCGACGGGCGCGGCGGAGTTCCGGCCTTCGGGCTTCCTGTACGGCGAGCATCCGGGCGTGATGACCCAGTCCGAGCTGGAGGCGCGTCTGGCATCCGGGGTCTGGCCCGGGCACGAGCAGGAGCAGGAGCAGGGGCAGGGGAAGGCGACGGAAGCACGGGGCGGCCTGGGCCCGGGCCCGGGCCTACGGCGGGGCCGGTCCGTGGTGATGATCCAGTGCGTCGGGTCGCGCGATGATGAGCACGACTACTGCAGCCGCGTATGCTGCAGCGAGGCTGTGAAGAACGCCATTCGCCTCAAGGAGGCGGACCCCGACGCCGACGTATACATCCTTTACCGGGACATCCGTACCTACGGCGCGAGGGAGGCCTACTTCGAGGAAGCCAGGCGCCGGGGCGTCGTGTTCGTGAGGTATCCCGAGGGGCAGATGCCGGTGGTATTGCGGAGCGAGGCGGCGGAGCCTGGCGACGGCGGTGGCGGCGGCAACGGCGATGGGAGGCTCGTGGTCGAGGTCACCGACACGCTCCTCGACGAGAGGCTTGCCATCCCGGCAGACGCCGTGGTGCTGAGCGCCGGGATCGCGCCGAACGAGAGCAACAAGAAGGTCGCTCAGATGCTCAAGGTGCCGCTGAATGAGTCCGGGTTCTTCCTGGAGGCCCACATGAAGCTGCGCCCCGTGGACTTCGCCACGGAGGGCGTGTTCCTCGCGGGGCTTGCCCATGCCCCCAAGACCATCGACGAGACCATCGCCCAGGCCCACGCGGCGGTGGCGAGGGCCTCCACCGTGCTGGCGAGCGGCGCCATCACCACCGAGGGCATAAAGTCCGAGGTGATGAAGACGAGGTGCACAGGCTGCGGACTGTGCGTCGAGGCATGCCAGTACAAGGCCCTCGAGATCGATCCGAAGGACAACGTAGCAAAAGTGAACCCGGCGCTGTGCAAGGGATGCGGCCTGTGTGCCGCGACATGCCGGTGCGGGGCCATCACTCTCAAAGGGTTCACGGAGGAGGAGATCCTGGCGGAGGTGAGCGCTCTGTGCTGAACGCTGAGCATTCCACCTGGCAATCCACCCAGCACACAACGGAGCATCCGCAGCGGCCGAGCGCCTGCGCATGCACGGGGGGGCCGCACGGCGCGCCTGCAGCCGAAGTCGGCGCGGCGAGCGCGAGCGGGGCCGAGAAGCAGGTTCGGCCTGGGGCCCGCTCCCGGGCCGAGGCAGCGGCTGAGGGCGAGGGTGACGGGGCGGGCCAGGCCTGGGAGCCGAAGATCGTGGCTTTCCTTTGCAACTGGTGCTCGTATGCTGGGGCCGACCTCGCCGGGACGAGCCGCATCCAGTACCCGCCGAACGTGCGGGTGATTCGGGTGCCCTGCTCGGGCCGGGTTGACCCGCTCCTCATCCTGAAGTGCCTGCAGCGAGGTGCCGACGGGGTGCTTGTCTCCGGGTGCCATCCGGGTGACTGTCACTACATAGCCGGCAACTACCTTGCCAGGCGGAAGTTCGCGCTCCTCGCCGACCTCCTCGATTTCTTCGGGATCGAGAAGGGCCGCGTCCATTTCTCGTGGGTTTCCGCCGCGGAGGGTGAAAAGTTTGCCGACGTGGTGAAGCGGGTGACAGAAAGCGTGAAGGCGCTCGGCAAACCCACGAGGCTTGTGAAGGAGAGGCAGAGGTAGATGGTGACCGGGGACTCGAGAGCGGAGATAACGCAGCGTCTGAGGGACATCGCCCGCGACCTCCTTGAAAGGGGCGAGGTGGACGTCTTCATCGGGTACGAGGAGGGGTCGCTTCCGCTTCGCACCACCCCGGCGTTCATCACGCGCCCGGACGACGTGTCGCGGCTTACCTGGGGGGCCTTGTGCGAGAACAACCTTGCGACCTACCTGCCGAAATTCGAAGGCAGAGTGGGCGTGGTGGTGAAGGGTTGCGATGTGCGTGCGCTCGTGAACCTGATCGTCGAGAAGCAGATCGCCCGCGATCAGGTGAAGATCGTGGGCGTGCCGTGCCAGGGCGTCATCGACCGGCGCAAGCTGGCGGGAGCCGTGGGAGAGGGGCCTCCGGTCCGGAGCGTTGAGGAGACGGACGGGTTCATTATCGTGCGGGGCAGCGGGTTTGAAAAGACCATCCCGGTGCAGGAGATGCTGTCGCCAGCCTGCGCGACGTGCGTCCATCCTGTGCCGGTGCTCTACGACCTCCTCGCGGGCGACGAGGCACGGTCCCGGGGCGCGTGCCCGCGGGAGGACGCGTTCGCGGAGGTCGAGAGGTTCGCAGGCCGGAACGTGGAGGACAGGTTCGCCTACTTCGCCCGGGAGATCGAGCGCTGTATCGAGTGTTACGCCTGCAGGCAGGCCTGCCCGCTCTGCTACTGCCCGGAGTGCTTCGTGGACCGGCAAAGCCCCAAATGGGTCGGCAGGTGGCGCGATCTGTCGGATAAGATGGTGTTCCACCTCGGCCGCGTGCTGCACACGGCCGGGCGGTGCGCGGACTGCGGCGCGTGCCGCAGGGCATGCCCGGCGGGGATAGACCTGCGCCTGCTGTCGAAGCAAATGGAGAAGGACGCCCTCGAGTTCTTCGGCCACGAGCCGGGGACCGACCTCGAGGCGGCGCCCGTGCTTGCCACATACAGGCGCGAGGACCCCGACGATTTCATCCTTTAGGCACGCGACGCTGCGACGCGCTGATCGCGCTGCGGCAGGGCACGAGGATGCCGCCTGCGCGCAACCCGGCGTGGCAACGCGGCGGGTGGCACACGAATCGGTTCTGGTAGCAGTCAAACGGCACCGCGAGCGCAATTTGGCATTCCTGAGGTGAACGAAGCGTGGGAGAACGCGGATCCGGCAAAGCCCTTGTGATGGCGAAACGAGACCTCGGTGCGTTTGCGAGACACCTGGCGGCTTCATATTTAGTCCTTGCTCCCATCGTTGAGGGAGGCGTGACGCGGTTCGCCGTGGCCGGCGTGGATGATATCGGCGGGTTTGGGGACAGGGAGAGTGTCCCGGCCCCTTCGAAGAGGCCGCTGAAGGAGGTGTTCTTCCCGCAGGAAGAGGTGCTTCTTGCCTTCGATGCTGGCGGGAAGGTGGAGGTCGCGGCCGGCGCGGCGGCGCCGGCGGACGAGGTCACGCGGGTCGCCTTCGGAGTGCGGCCGTGCGATGCGCGTAGTCTGACTCTTCTGGACCTCGTGTTCGACGCTGCCGACTACAAGGACCCATACTACGTCGGCCGGCGCCAGGGCACGGCGGTGGTCACGTTTGCATGCACCGAGCCGGGGGTCGCGTGCTTCTGCACGTCTGTGGGCGGCGGCCCATCGGACGAGGCCGGGTCGGACCTCATGCTCGTCGAGGCGGGCGAGTCCTATCTCGTAAAGCCGCTGTCCGCGAGGGGCGAGGGTCTGCTTCGCGGGTTCGACGCCGTTCGAGAGGCGGGAGATGTGGAGCTTGCGGCGGCGAGGGATGCTGAGGCGAGGGCGGTCGGGCGCGTGGCGCGCGACGTCCCCGTGGATGCTGCGGTGGAGAAGCTGGCCGGTGCGTTCGGCGACGCCGTGTGGGAAGACCTCTACCGCAAGTGCCTGGGCTGCGCAGTGTGCACGTATCTCTGCCCCACGTGCCACTGCTTCGATATCGGCGATGAGGCGACGAGGGCTGGGGGGGAGCGCGTGCGGAACTGGGACTCGTGCATGTTTCCCCTCTTCACGCTCCATGCCTCGGGCCATAACCCGCGCCCGTCCCGCAAGGAGAGGTTCAGGCAGAGGATCATGCACAAGTTCAACTACTTCGTGGAGAACAACGGGCGCGTGGCGTGCGTGGGATGCGGGCGCTGCGTCGAGAACTGCCCGGTCAACCTGGATGTGCGACGGGTCCTCGAGACCATTGCCGCACTGTAAGGCGGCGGGAGGAGCGGGAATGCGCGGGCTCCGCACTCATTCTGCTCAAACGGCGCAGCGTCGCTTTTTGATCTCGGATGCGGCAACGCGGCCGGTGTGATGGGTGGATTGGGTTGAGTCAGGCTGGGCTGGGCTGGACCGGATGGAGCGGAGTGAAGGAGCGACTTTCGCGGTTTTCCGGGGCAATGACGGGATGGCAGGATGATGGACTTCTGGAGGACAGCAGCGCGCCAGGCCAGATCATGGGAGGTCTGGGCGCGAGGCGCGAGGATCGGGGAGGGTGAACCCATGGGCCAGGCGACGATACGCGATGCCGGTGCGAACCCTTATATGCCGGAGCTTGCCACGATAACGCAGGTCACGCGAGAGACCGACGCGAACGACGTCAAGACTTTCCGCGTGGAGTTCCGCGACCCGTCCACGTGGGAGAGGTTTCGGTACATGCCCGGGCAGTTCGCCGAGGTGTCGGTGTTCGGCGTGGGGGAGGCGCCCATCTCGATCACTTCGTCCCCGACCCAGCAGGGGTATCTCGAGTTCAGCGTGAAGAAGATGGGCCAGGTCACGACGGCCCTCCACTACTCGTCTGAGGGCACCGTCATCGGCGTGAGGGGCCCCTACGGCAATACTTTCCCCGTGGCTGACATGCAGGGTAAGAACATCATCTTCATAGGTGGCGGGATTGGCCTTGCGCCGCTGCGCTCACTCATCAACTACGTCCTCTCGGACGAACACAGGGGCGAGTTCGGGCGCGTGCAGATCATCTACGGCGCGAGGAGTTCCGGCGACCTCGTATTCAAGGGCGAGCTGGAGCGGTGGGGCGCAAGGGCCGACATCGACCAGGTCGTCACCATCGATCGCCCCGAGGCGGGGTGGTCCGGCCGCGTCGGGTTCGTCCCGGCCGTACTAAAGGAGGTCGCCCCGCGCCCGGAGGGCGCGGTCGCAGTGACATGCGGGCCGCCCATCATGATCAAGTTCGTCCTCTCCACCCTGACTGAGCTGGGATTCGCACCCGAGCAGGTGGTCACCACCCTCGAGATGCGGATGAAGTGCGGAATCGGGAAGTGCGGCCGGTGCAACATCGGCAGCAAGTACGTCTGCCGCGACGGCCCGGTGTTCACCTATAGGCAGCTTCTAGAAATGCCGCAGGAATACTGATTACGGGCGCTGCTAGCATGTGTGACTATCAAGACCTGTAGGAGGGCATACTATGACGAACCCCACTATTCGGGCCGCCACGCCTGACGACGCGGCGGCCATCTACATGCTTGTCCGCGAACTCGCCCAAGCGAACGGAGAGGAGACCCCGGTCACGCCTGAATTCGCATCGCAATACCTGTGTGCTCCAGGATGTGCTGCGTTCGTCGCCGAAGCCAACGGCCGGGTGATCGGCTTCTTGAGCTACTACATTCATCCGAATCTCTATCACGCAGGGCCGACGGCTCTCATTGACGAGTTGGTCGTGTCCGGCGACATGCGGGGAGCCGGCGTCGGGGAGAGGCTCGTGGTAGCTGCAATAGAGGCCGCCAAGCGCGCAGGCTGCCAGGAAATCTCGGTGAGCACTATGTTCAAGAACGAGCGCGCGCAACGCTTTTACAGGAGACTTGGCTTCGGCGACGACGCGCTGCTGCTCGAGATCCATTTCGACCGACCTGATGAAGGCGGTCCCGTGCGCGAGGACGGGTCCTCGTCGCCTGTCAACCAGGGAGAAGACAGCATGTAGTTCACTTTGCAAGACATCGGAGCAGCCTCCGACGCCGTTTAGTATCTGCACACTCGTGGAATACTACGTATGCTACTTTGCGTGCTCCTTCGAGCAGGAGCATGGGCACAAAGGCGGAAGGAGGTGCGCGGCAAGTGAGCCTTATCAGGTGGGATCCTTTTGATGAGCTTGCGACGATCCGCGACGCGATGAACAGGGTGTTCGACGAGACGTTCGCCAGGCGTGGCGTGGGTGGGCTTTTGCCCGGCCGCGGGTGGCAGCCGTCGGTGGACATGTACGAGACCGAGAGCGATCTCGTGGTCAGGGCAGACCTGCCGGGCGTAGACCAGAAGGACGTCGAGGTCACTCTCACCGACACCGCCATGACGATAAAGGGCGAGTCGAAGTACGAGAGAGAAGTCGAGGACAAGAACGTATACCGGCGCGAGCGTGCCTACGGCACCTTTGCCCGAACGCTGCCGATTACGACGAAAGTGAAGGCAGACCAGGCGCGGGCCAGCTTCAAGAACGGGGTTCTCGAGGTGGTCATCCCCAAGGCCGAGGAGGCGAAGGGCAAGACATACCGGCTCGACATACATTAGCCGTCCGCCGCGCAGGCTCGTGGTCCGGGGCACGCGGTCGGGGGCTTGAATTCCGCAGGTGTCTGTGTATACTATGGTGCAAAGAGCGCAGCCGTGAGTGAGGATGAGGCGGTCCTCCTGGATCGGGGGCCGTGGTACGGAGGATGGGTGTATACCTTGACATCGATGCGGACTTCATGTTCAGGCCCAGGACGAGCGGCAATCCGCGGGTCCGGCAGGACTGCTGGACGACGCCTGGCGAGGTAGTGGACGGGCTGGAGAAGGCGGGACTCGGCTGGGACGAAAGCCCGGCCGCCGTTTTCACCGACCACAAGGAGGCTTACTTTGTCTGGAAGGAATGGGGCGCCCACTCGGCCACCCTGGTCCACATGGACGTCCATTCCGACTTCTATGACACCTTCCCCTGGCTCGTCCACTGTGGCAACTTCGTGAGGAAGGCCGCGGAGGACGGTCTTGTCTCGAAGGTTGTGTGGGTCGTTCCCCGGTGGCTTTACGATAGTGACGAATGGGAGCGATGGGACACCCCTGGTGTTCGCCTGCAGAGGCACCGGAAAACGCTGTCCTATCACGAGAAGGGGCGGTGCTGCGCCGGGCACGAGGTGGAGGTTGAGATCGTCCCGCACGATCGTTTCTTGATGCCCAATTGCAGGGCCGCCCTGGTGACGGTAGCCACAAGCCCGGCGTTCGTCCCGGCGGAGGGCCTGCTGCAGGTCAGGGAGCTTGTGGACTGTGTTGCTGAGCGCTGCTCACGCCTCGCGGTGAGGCCGCACATCCCCATGAGCATCGACGACCCGGCCCTGCGCCGCCTGTGGCTGGACGTTCGACGGGGCGATGGCGCGACGACGGGCCGGGGGGCTGCCACCTCAGGCGCGGCGGCGGCCCACAGGCTCCTCAGCTACCTGTGGGTCGAGCACGATGTGGTCCGGCGCCGCCACAACGAAACCCGCACCCCAGGCGGGCCGCCTGCACCCGCACCTGCACCGGCACATACACCTGCGCCTGCGCCTACCTCCGGGGCGGGCCTGGGCCGCGCATCGTGACCAGGTCCCGGGTGAAGCTGATGAGACAGAGGGTGATGTACGTTGACGAAGGACCTTATCGAGGCCATCGAGCAGCGGAGGAGCGTAAGAGAGTTCAAGACCGACGAAGTCCCCGATGCGACGATAAGCCGCATCATCGGGTGCGCCCTCATGGCGCCGACGGCAGGCAACGTCCAGCCGTGGCGGTTCTGGGTGGTGAAGCGTCCCGAGGTCAAGGCAGCTCTCGCGCGCGCCGCCTATGGACAGGGGTTCGTCGAGGATGCGCCCGTGGTTGTGGTTGTCGCGGCCGAACCGAAGCGGAGCGCGGCCCAGTACGGGAAGCGTGGGTCGGAGCTATACTGCATCCAGGACACCGCCGCTGCCATCGAGAACATGCTCCTTACAGTGGTGGCCTATGGGCTTGGGGCCTGCTGGGTCGGGGCGTTCGACGAGGACGCCGCCAGGCGTGCCCTGGATGTTCCCGAGGGCCTGCGGCCCGTGGCTATGATCCCCATCGGCCACCCGAAGAGAGACCCCGCCACCCGGCGCCCGCGTCCCCAGCGCCCGTGGGACGAGGTCGTCGTGGTGGTGGGCTGACCTTGCCACTTGGGCTAGCGTAGCGAACCCAGGTCTACCGCAATATCGACGATGTCAGCGCCGGCGTGCCGTTGCGCGTCGGCGGCTACTCGAGCGGCCGTCTGCAGACGACAGTGGCATCCGCCCTTCCCCTGTGGTATAATCTGGCTATCTGTGTTATGTGCGAGGTATCGTGCGTTCCGGCCTGGTGCGACGTTGTTCGGGCGCTGGGCGACGGCCTGGTGCGGCACATCCGTACGGAAAGGAGGGGAGCAACTGTGAAAGCTGTAGAGGTCACTGGTACTGTTGACGCCGACGGCCGGCTGCATTTGGATGCGTCCCTCCCAGTTCGTGGCCCATGCCGGGTTAGAGCGGTTGTTCTCGTACCCGAGGACTCTGATGAGGCGGGTGAGCGCGACCCCTGGAGAACTGCTTCGAGCTACCCGCCTACCGGTCTTCTTAGAGAGGAGACGGGGGACACCGCCTATTCATCAGACGACCTCCGGGTGCTCAAACGGGAAGTCTCAAGACAGCTTGACCGCTTGCCTCTTGACCGTCAACGGCATATACTTGGCTACGTTCGGATGCTGCTTCGTGAGCCACCGCATGGTGCGCCTGGGCGACAGCTTCTGCCATTCGCCGGTGTTCTTGGTGAGGAGGACGCCAGGGCAATAGCCGAGGCTATAGAAAAGGGCTGCGAGCGGGTGGACGAGAATGAGTGGTAGATTCCTTCTTGATAGTAACATCGTCATTGCCTTCCTTGCCGGGGATGCTTCGGTCCGGGACCGCCTGGCACAGGCAGATGAGCTGTTTACGTCGGGCATAGTCATGGGCGAGCTGTACTTCGGAGTTCTCAAGCCGGGTCGGGTCGAGGAAAACCTGGGGCGGTTGAGACGGTTTGAGTGTGCTTGTGTGGTGCTGGGTTGTGACCCCGGTACAGCGTGGGAGTACGCCGGGATAAAGAACGGCTGGAGATCGAAGGGACGACCCATCCCAGAAAACGACATATGGATTGCGGCGACAGCCCGCCAACACGGTCTCACTCTCGTGACACGCGACCAGCACTTCTCGGCAGTGGATGACCTGAAGTGTGATGCGTGGTTACCGTAAGGTCGGACTTCGTTCAGCAGTCTAGCCTGTCCTCTTGGCTGAGCCTCCGGCGGGGCAACGAAAATGGTGCCGAAGGGGGGACTTGAACCCCCATGGAGGGTCACTCCGCGCGATTTTGAGTCGCGTGCGTCTGCCAGTTCCGCCACTTCGGCACCCAAGGTTGGCTCGTTTGCGGTTCGTGACGGCGAGGCCGCCAGTGCGTCGGGCCCAGGCCCGAACGCCTCTGGACCTTCGCCCACCCTGCATTATACATCACGTGCGGGCCTGAGGGCAAGTGGGGGTTAGCCTCGGCAGTGCTGACGCA
>DKEX01000035.1:0-22547 GCA_002452295.1 Firmicutes bacterium UBA6811
CGGTAACCCCGCCGGAGCCTCTCTCGATCCCTGCCCGGGGTGTGCGACGCCTTCCAGGGTATTCCCTCAGGAAAATCCTCCGAAAGCTGCTGTACATTCGCCCGCCCCATCGTTAATGATTAAGCGGGAGTTAAGTTCCATCGTTTACAATGACTTCATGAGTTACCAGAGGGAAGCCCGCGCCCCTGTCGAATAGACTGAATAACGAGTTGGCATTTTGTTACTTGCCTGGCACATGAGAGCGGTCGACGGCGGATCATGGATTGGCCGGGCTATGTGGCGTTTTGGGTGGCGGATGGAGGGGAGGGAGGTCCCGGAGAGCAAAGGCGGTCTCGGGTGGAATGGCAATCGCCCGTGCAAGGCACGGTAAAGCAGCGAAAGGGAGGAGATGAATGATGAAGAGCCTACGGATTCTTGTGGTCTCCGTCATTGTGGCCGGCATGATGGTTGGCATGGCCACGCTCGTGGGGTCGGCCCAGGTCATAACCACGACGACGCAGGTGACCACGAACGTCACAGTTCAGCAGGTTGGGCTCGGGGTCATCGACTGGACCAACGGGGTGATCAGGATCCAGGCCTCCGGGGTGGGCGACCAAAGTAAACCCGTAGCGCAGCGCAAGCTCCTCGCAAGGCGTGCGGCTGTGGTCTCCGGTTACCGCGAGCTTCTCGAGACGACCAAGGGAGTCCTCGTTCAGAGCGAGACCCTCATGCGCGACTTCATGGTCGTGAACGACGACGTGCGCGCGGCGGCCGAGGGCGTCATCAACAACGCCGTGGTCGTTCCCGGCAGCGAGACCTACACCGAGGAGTCCGACGGCAGCATAACTTGCACCGTGACGATGGAGATGCTTCTTCGGGACATCCTGGTGCCCGTATATGCGACGATGAGAAACCAGTTTGGGACTGTGGCTGTTGCGGCTACGGTTGTGAGCCCCTACACGGGCCTCGTCATCGACGTGGGCGGGTTCGGATTCCCGAAGCCTGCCGTGTTCAGGGTCGTGACCGTGGGAGGAACGGTCGTATACGGCGTGTCCGTCGCGAAATATGAGTATGCGTGCCAGTCCAGGCTCGCGAGCTACATCAACTCGGTCATTGCCGCGAAACAGAACCTCCAGGACAGGGTCGGCGGCAACCCCTACGTCATCAGGGCGGTCAGGATCGTCGGGACCGACATCATAGTCCCGAACGAGGTCGTCACCGTGACGACCAGCATGACCACGGTGCTCCAGGAATGCAGGGTGGTCGTATCGTACTGATGTAGCGAGGCGGGGCGGGGCCGCGGGTCACGCCCGGGCTGGCGCGGCCACGNNACCCCCGCCCCTTTTCTCCGGCGAGCGTGGCGCTGGAGATCGACAGGCATGATACATGCGTGTTGCGACCAGCCCTGGGCGCGAAGAGAAAGATGAGGGGAGGGGCTCCCTGATGAAGTGGAGGCATCTCTGGGCGGCTGTGGTCGCCTTTCTGATTGTGGGCCTCGCCGCCGGCGCGTCCCCGGCGCATGTTGCGGCGCAGGCCGTCGAGGTGGTGGCGGAGGGAGTCGGGGCCGTCGTCGGCGGCGACGTGGCGCGGGCGCGCGACGAGGCCCTGCGCGACGCATACCGGGTCGCCATAGAGCAGGGTGCAGGGGTGGCGATAGCGAGCCGCACCGACATGTCGGATTTCACGGTATTCTACGATAAGGTCGTGGCGCAGGCGGGCGGATACGTCCAGTCCTATCAGCTCGTCGGCGACTACTGGCAGACGCCTGACGGCCTGGTGCACGTGAAGATCCGCGCGAGGGTTGTGAGAGGGGACATAAGGTCAGACCTCCAGGCCCTCGCCATACTCATCGACATGATGGGCAACCCGGTGATCATGGTCCTGGTGGACGAGCGAAACCTGAACAACCCTGTTTCGATGTCGCTTGCCGAGACCAAGATACTCGAGAAGCTCTCGGCCGTCCGTTACCATCTCGTGGACCAGCGGCAGATCGAGGCCATCAAGGCGAGCGACACGGCCAAGCGGGCCATGCAGGGCGACATCACCGCCGCCGTGACGCTGGGCGAAAGGTTCGCCGCGGACATCGTGGTAGTCGGCGACGTAAACAGCAAGTATCTCACCAGCACGAGGTCGGGAAACATCACCTTCCAGTCCTGCATGGCCTTCGGCACGCTCAAGGCGGTGCTGACCCAGACGGGCCAGATCATCTGGGCGGAAACGCCCCAGGCCACGAAGGCCCAGCTCTCGGCCGACGTCGCCGGGCTCGAGGCCATCAAGGCCGTGGCTGACGACGTGGCCTCGCGCCTCATATGGGAGCTTCCGAAGCGGGCCGGCGGCGGGGCCTCAGGCGGGACGAGGACGATCCAGCTCATCGTGAACGGGTGCTCGTACACCCAGATGAACCAGATCATGCAGGCCCTCAAGGACATGCGTGGCGTCACCGCCGTGTACCGCCGGACGTTCGAGAACAACATCGCCGTGATGGACATCCAGACCACGGGCAACGTGGACGACCTTGCTGCGAGGCTCGACTCCATGACGACCCCGAGGGTCGAAGTCGTGATGGTGACAAGGGACAAGATAGAGGTCAGGGTGATGAGGTAAGCCCCGAGGCGGACGCAGGGCAGACGCGAGGCGGCCGCGAATCGGCGGAGGACTTCCAGGTAGATTGGGGGATGAACCATGGACGGACGGAAGAGCGTGATGGAACGGAGGCGCGTGGTCCTCGTGCTCGCGGCGGCCTGCCTGCTTCTTGCGGGGGCGTTCCAGGCGGTGCCTGTCGCGGCGCAGACCCCGCCTGCACAGGGGAAGATCCGGATTGCGGTCATGGACTTCCTGGACCAGACGAACTACCCGCAGTGGCACGTGGGCAGGGGCATGAGGGTGGAGTTCGAGACGAGGCTCGTCCAGACGGGGCAGTTCGAGGTAATAGAGCGGGAGCGCCTCGAGCAGATCATGCAGGAACAGGGTTTTGGGGCGACCGGTCTTGTGGATCCGTCCACCGCCGCCCAGATTGGCAAGCTCCTGGGTGTGCAGGCCATGATCATGGGCAGCGTCACCAAGTTCGACATCCAGACCAACAGGGTATCCCTGCCCATCCTGGGGTCGGTGGCGTCGAGCGAGGCGACCGTCGAGATACACGTCCGCGTCGTGGACACGAATACCGGGTCGATCAAGCTGGCGGAAATGGCGGGAGGCAAGGAAAGCCAGGCGAACATCTCGCTCACCCTCGAGGGCATGCCGCCCATGGCCTTCGGCAGCGCTAACTTCCAGAGCACCATCCTGGGGAAGGCCACGTCCAAGGCCGTGGACCAGCTTATCGGCAAGATAATGCAGCTCTTCCCGGTGGAAGGCTACGTGGTGAAGAAGGCTGGCGACAAGATCTACACCAACCTCGGCCGTGCGCAGGGCGTGAAGGTCGGGCAGAAGCTCGTCATCTACCGGCTGGGCGAGGTCATAACCGACCCCTTCACGGGGCAGGTGCTGTCGGCCGAGAAGACCGAGATCGCCGTGATCACCGTGACGAGCGTCGAGCAGCTCCTGTCGATAGGCACGACTGATACGCCTGGAGCGGGGGCGAGGGTCGAAATCGGTGACAAGGTCACGATCAAGTACTGAGGATGTGTCCGACCGCCCGGGGACCGCTTGCCGAAAGGGCAGCGGTCCTGGCATTTCCGGGGGAATTCTGGGCCGCCTGGAACCAGGGAGCATTGATATCGTTATTAATAGTAGCGCAGGCTGATGCAGGCAACGCCGCCCAGGCGCGACTGCTGGCGCGCCTGGGCGGCCGTCGTGGATGCCGAGAGGAACCTTCTGAGGCGCCCAGGTGGTGTCGGAGCGTCACGGCGAGGACGGCAGCGTCGAGGTGACCATGGAGGCTCCGCTGGAAGAGAACTGTCCTTGAGTTGGGGGGAAGGATTTGCTACAATTGGAGCAACATAAAAGCCCGGGGGGAATCTCGCCATGGACTTCGACGACAAGTTCGGGCATGTTGCTCTGACCTTCGACGATGTGCTTCTCGAGCCGTCCTACTCCGAGGTTATGCCGGGGGAGGTGGACGTTTCAACAAGGCTGACCGCGAAGATCCTCCTGAACATCCCGCTCGTGAGTGCGGCCATGGACACGGTTACCGAGGCGAGGCTCGCGATTGCGATGGCGCGCGAGGGCGGTATCGGCATCATCCACAAGAACATGTCGGTGGAACGCCAGGCGGGAGAGGTGGATAAGGTAAAGCGGTCGGAGCACGGGATAATCGTGGACCCGATATTCCTGGAGCCCCACAACCTCATACGTGACGCCCTGGCGATAATGGAGCGCTACCACATATCGGGGGTGCCCATAACAAAGGGCGGCAGGCTGGTGGGGATACTCACCAACAGGGACCTCCGGTTCGAGACCAACTACGACCAGCCCATCGAGAACGTCATGACCAAGGAGAACCTGGTAACGGCCCCGGTGGGCACGACGCTCGAGGAGGCCAAGGCCATCCTGCAACGCCACAAGATCGAGAAGCTCCCGATAGTGGACGAGGACTTCATGCTCAAGGGGCTCATCACGATAAAGGACATCCTCAAGGCGAAGCAGTTCCCGAGCTCAGCCAAGGACGACCGGGGCAGGCTTCGCGTGGGGGCCGCCGTGGGGCCCTCGGGAGCGATCAGCCGGGCCGGGGCGCTGGTGGATGCCGGCGTCGATGTCCTGGTGGTGGACACCGCCCACGGGCACTCGCGGTTCGTGCTCGAGACGGTGAGGTCCCTCAAGGCGAGCTTCAGGAACACCGAGGTTGCCGCGGGCAACGTGGCGACGGCCGAGGGCGCGAGGGCGCTGATAGAAGCGGGGGCCGACGCCATAAAGGTCGGGATCGGCCCGGGGTCCATATGCACGACGAGGGTGGTCGCAGGCATCGGCGTGCCGCAGGTCACGGCGATCTTCGAGTGCGCGAGGGTGGCGAGGGAGCGCGGAGTTCCGGTCATCGCCGACGGCGGGGTCAAGTATTCGGGTGACATCGCGAAGGCCATCGCCGCCGGGGCCGACGTGGTCATGATCGGGCGGCTGTTCGCCGGCACCGAGGAGAGCCCCGGGGAGCGCGTCATCTACAAGGGCCGGAGCTTCAAGGTGTACCGTGGTATGGGGTCCATCGAGGCGATGAAGGAGGGGTCCAGCGACAGGTACTTTCAGGTTCCGTCGCACAAGCTGGTCCCGGAGGGCATCGAGGGGCGCGTGCCTTACAAGGGGTCTTTGGCTGACACCGTCTATCAGCTCGTCGGCGGGCTTCGCGCGGGGATGGGTTACTGCGGTGCGCGAAATATCGCGGAGCTTCAGGCGAGGACGAAGTTCATAAGGATGACCGGGGCCGGCCTGCGCGAGAGCCACCCGCACGACATCGTGATAACGCGGGAGGCTCCCAATTACAGCCTGACCGATAGCGACGTGGAGGAGCAGTAACAGGCAGGCAACCTGGTCGACAAGATGGTGATGACAGTTCCGAAGGCGGGATGGGCCGCGCTCCGGGCGCGGGCGCAAGCCCGGTGAGAAAGAGACAGGCGGTAAGAGCAAGGTCAAGGTCAAAGGCAAAGGCAAAGGGAAGGGAAAGGAGTGTATCTGATGACGAGAAGCCGACTGAGATGGATGATTCTCGGCCTGGCGCTGCTGGCGGTCATGGTGCTGCCGCAGGTGGGGGCGGCCGCGGATGAGCCGCCGGTGAGGCTCTTCATCAACCCGAACCCGAGCCCGCAGTTCAGGGCGGAGATCTGGGTTGACAGGGGCCAGGGCGCAACCTACTACCCGGGAGACTTCATCGACGTGTACTACCGGGTGAACAGGGATAGCTACGTGTATATCCTGGATATCCTCCCCTCGGGGCAGCTCGGTTGGCTTGTGCGCGACACGTGGGTCCGGGCCAACATGGCCTACACGCTGTCAGGTACGGTGGAGCCGCCTTCAGGCACCGAGTACCTCATCATATTCGCCTCTACGCAGAAGCTGCCGCTTCCTTACCTGGAGGAGTCGGTGCGGTCGGGAAGGGCGTACATCGAGGGTGAGGCGAACATCGCCCTCGGAAAGATCCAGGCGAAGATCAAGATCGTGCCCCAGCAGTCGTGGGTGAGCGCGTATACATACTTCTACGTGGGCGGAGGCTTCCCGCCCGTGCCGACGCCGCAGCCTCCGGTGCCGACGCCGCAACCGCCGGTGCCGCAGCCGGCGCCTGTTCCGCAGTACGGCTCGGTTAACGTGTCGAGCTATCCGACGGGCGCCACGGTGTTCTTCGACGGTGTCCAGAGAGGGAGGACGCCCATGCTCCTCCAGAACGTGCCGTTCGGGAGCCACGAGGTCACCCTGGTTCTGCCAGGCTACTACACGTTCAGCCGGAGGTTCGAGCTCAACTACGCACACACCTACTACGTGAGCACATCCCTGCAGCGGATCCCGTAGACCGGGCTCTGGCCCGCCGCGCTTTGGGTGCGGGGCCGCTTGCTCGAGGGGAGCGCCCTGCTGGAGGGGGCCCGGGTGGCGGAGGCTGCCCGGGCCTCTGATTCTGTGGCAGTGCCTTTCCAGGAGTGGTATAATATGAGCGGCGCCACGACGGCAGGCGACGCCGGGCTGCGGCGGCGCCGTGGAGGTGTGTCTGTGCTGTGGAGAGCGTGCACATAGCGCATGTCGGGGAATACATAGGGCAGGAAGTGAAGGTCCACGGCTGGCTCTACAACAAGAGGTCCAGCGGCGCAGTGCTCTTCTTGATTGTCCGGGACGGGACAGGCTTCATCCAGGCCGTGATGGCGAAGGGGCAGGTGCCTGATAAAGACTTCGCCGCGTGCGACCGGCTGACGCAGGAGTCTTCCCTGGTGGTCCGGGGCACCGTGAGGGCGGACCGCAGGGCGCCGGGCGGATACGAGATCACGGTAACGGGCGTGGAGCCTGTGTCGGTCGCCGAGGAGTACCCCATATCCCTCAAGGAGCACGGCGTCGATTTTCTCATGGACCACAGGCACCTGTGGCTTCGCACCCCGAGGCAGGTCGCCATCATGCGCGTGAGGAACGAGATCGTGAAAGCCATCCGCGACTTCCTCGACGAGCGGGAGTTCGTGCTGGTGGACGCCCCCATTCTCACGCCATCGGCGTGCGAGGGCACGACCACTCTCTTCGAGACCGACTACTTCGATGCGAAGGCGTATCTCACCCAGAGCGGCCAGCTCTACATGGAGGCCGCGGCGATGGCCCTCGGGAAGGTATACTGCTTCGGGCCGACCTTCCGGGCCGAGAAGTCCAAGACCCGAAGGCACCTGACGGAGTTCTGGATGGTCGAGCCGGAGATGGCCTGGGTAGACCTGGACGGCGATATGGGCTTGCAGGAGGACATGGTGAGCTACGTGGTGCAGCGCGTGCTCCAGAGGAGGGCGAAAGAGCTGGCCGCGCTCGAGCGGGACACCTCGAAGCTGGAGAAGGTCAGGCCTCCCTTCCCGCGCATCAGCTACGACGAGGCCGTCGAGACCTTACGGCGCCACGGGGTGGAGTTCGAGTGGGGCAACGACTTCGGCGGCGGCGACGAGACCATCCTCGCCGAGGAGTTCGACCGGCCCGTGTTCGTCCACGGATACCCCACGGCCTGCAAGGCTTTCTACATGAAACCCGACCCGGACCGGCCAGAGGTATGCCTGTCGGCGGACCTCCTGGCTCCCGAGGGGTACGGGGAGATCGTCGGCGGGGGGCAGAGGATAGACGACCCTGAGCTTCTCGCGCGCCGCATTGAGGAGCATAAACTGCCGGCCGAGGCATACAAATGGTACATGGACCTTCGCCGGTACGGCTCGGTGCCGCACTCCGGCTTCGGTCTCGGGATAGAGCGGACGGTGGCCTGGATATGCGAGCTCGAGCACGTGCGGGAGACGATACCTTTCGCGAGGCTCTTGAACAGGATATACCCGTGAGGTGGACATCATGATGGTCGGGAAGAACACCGGCGGCGCCAGGGCGAGGGCCAGGGCCGGGTCCCGGGCCAGGGGTCTGACGATGGCTGGCGCCTGCGTCTTGCCGGTTGCCTTGCTGTGCGCCCTGGCGTGCGGGTGGTGGACGGCGGGGCCCGCCGTGGCTGGGGATGAATCGGGAGATCAGAGAACGCCCGCGGACGACATGGCGGCGGGCCTTGCATACATGGAACGATGCATGTTCGAGGAGGCCGTCGCAGCATTCTCGTGCGTGGTCAGGGCTGACCCCCGGGCACCGGAGGCCGGGAGGACCTTCGATTGCCTGGGTTACCTGTACTGGTGCAGGGGCTGGAACGACGAGGCGCTGAAGGCGTTTGGGGAGAGCCTCGAGTGCGCGGACGGCGACGCCGGTGCCCAGGTTCGAGCCAGGCTCGCGCTGGGCCAGGTCCTTCTCGATGCCGGGAGGCTTGCCGAGGCGGGAGGAGAGTTCGAGGAAGCCCTGAAGGTCGTGCGGGAGGCTGGGCGCGACGAGGACATCGACATCGTATACACGCTGATGGGCATCGCAAGATTCGAGGCGAAGGACTCCGCGGGGGCGGCGGAGATGTTCTCCCGGGCGCTGGACGCATTCCCGGAGAACCCCGTCGCTGAGGCTTACCTGAAGACGCTATCGTTCGGGATGCCTATACAGATCGGCAGCGTCAGGAAGGCGCTGGCGGGCGAAGGCTCGGGCGCCGGCACAGGCGCGGGCGAGCCGATCCGCCCCGCCGGGGATGCCGCCGGCGCCGCCCGGCCCTTGCAGGGAGTCGTCTTCATCAACGGCGGCGCTGCTTACGCTACGGCGCCGCAGGTGGCGCTCGCACTGGGCGTTACGGAGCCCGTCCCGGTGAAGGGGTTCTTCCTTGCCGCCGGTGACGAGGCGTTCAGGTGGCACGACTGGCGGTCCCCCATGATAGAGTGGAGGCTTCGCGGCGAGGGCGACGGCAAGAAGCCTGTCAGGGTGGTTTACTACGCGGCTGGAACTCCGGGCGCCCGGGGCGCGCGGTCCGTGGCGTCGGCCGAGGCGTCCGTCGTGCTCGACCGCGAGCCGCCGCGCGGTTCCGTCGAGATCAACGATGGGGCGCGATACACCAACCGCACCCGCATCACGCTCGACCTCAGGGCCAACGACCGCACCAGCGGCTTACTCAACGTGTCCATGAGCAACGACGGCGTCACCTGGAGCAGGTGGACCATGTACCAGTTCACGAAGGACTGGGAGATCCCGCCGGGCGACGGTCAGAAGAAGGTGTACGTGCGGTTCCGGGACAGGGCGGGGAACATCTCCACGCCTGTGTCAGCCCGGATCGTGCTGGATACCGCCCCCCCGGAGATCCTCTGGGTCGACGTGGCGAAGCTGACCGACACGACCGCGGTGATCGTCTGGGCGACCGACGAGGACTCCGATTCGGCCGTGGAGTACGCAGTCGCCAGACAAAGCGATAGAGATGCGCTCGTGGTCCGCGACAGGGACATGACCATGCTGCACGATATCAGGCTGAAAGACCTGAAGCCGTCCACAAGGTACAGGTTCAGGGTGCTCTCGCGGGACGAGGCAGGCAACGTCGCGGCCTCCCGGGAGCTCGAGTTCACCACGAAGGCGGCGAACCAGGGCTGAGCAGCGAGCGCCGGGGTGGCGCGGAGTCGGATGAGAGCTGGATTAGCGCGGACTCGGATGAAGGAGAGATCCACAGGCGTGACAGCAGCACGGGAGCAGGGGCGCTATGACGTGATAATCGTGGGCGCGGGGCCGGCCGGCATCTTCTCTGCGCTGGAGCTGGCCGGCGCCACGGACGGCAGGCTCGAGATGATCATCATCGAGAAAGGTGCCGACCTCGAGGGCCGGGTGTGCCCCTCGAACGAGGGCAAGAGCGCGTGCCGCAGGTGCGAGCCGTGCAGCATCGTGTCGGGCTGGGGGGGCGCGGGAGCGTTCAGCGACGGGAAGCTCACCCTTTCCACGCAGGTCGGCGGGATGCTCGACGTATACATCAGCGACCAGAAGCTGAAAGAGCTCATCGACTATGTGGACGGCATCTACCTGGGCTTCGGCGCGCCGACGAAGGTCTACGGCGGAGACGAGGAGGCGCTCCGCGAGCTGGAGCGCAAGGCCCTCCTCGCGGAGCTGAAGCTTATCCCGGCGAAGATCAGGCATCTTGGCACCGGCAAAACCAAGGACGTGCTGGACGGCATGAAAAACCACCTCGCCCGGTACGCCGAGATCGCGCTGCGCGAGAATGCTACGAAGATCCTCGTGAACGATGGCAAGGCCATCGGCGTCGAGACCTCGAAGGGACGTACGATCTTGGGCGACTATCTGATCGTGGCTCCGGGCAGGGAGGGGGCCGAGTGGCTTTCACAGGAGGCGCGCAGGCTGGGGCTTTCCATGGCCATCAACCCCGTGGATATCGGCGCCCGTGTCGAGCTTCCGGCGGTGGTGGCGGAGCCTCTCACCGACGTGGCGTATGAATCCAAGCTCATCTACCACTCGCGCTCCTTCGACGACAAGGTGCGCACCTTCTGCATGTGCCCTTACGGCGAGGTGGTGACCGAGAGCTCTGACGGCCTCATCACCGTCAACGGCCACACGCACTTCGAGCGGAAGACGGACAACACCAACTTCGCGCTTCTCGTCAGCAAGACCTTCACCGAGCCGTTCAAAGACCCGATAGCGTACGGCAAGTATGTAGCCGGGCTTGCGAACCTCCTCGGTAACGGGGTCATCGTGCAGAGGCTGGGCGACCTCATCGCAGGGCACAGGTCCACGAGGGAGCGCCTTGCCAAGGGCACGGTCGTGCCGACGCTCGAGGACGCCACCCCCGGCGACCTCAGCCTGGTGTTCCCTTACAGGCATCTCGTGAGCATCATAGAAATGCTGAAGGCGCTGGATGTGGTGGCGCCCGGCGTGTACGGCCGCAATACCCTGCTTTATGGCGTCGAGGTGAAGTTCTACTCGTCGAGGCTCGCCGTGACGAGCGCCCTCGAAACCCAGGTGCATAACATGTTCGCCATCGGCGACGGCGCGGGCATCACGAGGGGCCTCATGCAGGCCTCCGCCTCGGGCGTCGTGGCCGCGAGGGAGATTCTGAGCCGCCTCGGCAGGCGGTAATAGGTCCCCACGACGCACTCACTGCGCCAGAGTGGCAGCTTCGTGCTGCGAAATGTGAAACTCAGGCACTTCGCGGCAAGGCGGGAGAGCCTGGGACCGGAAATTCCCGGGGGAAGCCCGCCAGGGCCGCGTTGAATTTCAGTAGGCACCAGAAAGGAAATTGACCTCCGAGAATCGAAAAGAAACCTCACCGAAAACGCCAAAAGCAAAGCAAAGGGGGCGGCAAGCCCCCTTGCTAGATAGATCAACCGTTCCGGATTAACTTCCCAGGGCCTTCATTAGATTCGCCATCTCAAGCGCGGCCTGCGCGGCTGAGAACCCCTTGTTCCCGGCCTTGGTTCCCGCTCTCTCTATGGCCTGCTCTATGTTCTCGGTCGTGAGGACGCCGAATATGACTGGAACACCGCTTTGAAGCGCAACATGGGCGATGCCCTTTGCCACCTCAGCAGCAACGTATTCGAAGTGGGTCGTGGCTCCTCTTATCACAGCGCCCAGGCATATCACCGCATCGTATCTTCCGGATGACGCAAGCTTCTGGGCTATGAGGGGGATCTCGAAAGCACCAGGGACCCATGCTATCTCAATATCGGATTTCCGGACCCCGTGCCTGTAAAGGCAATCCAGCGCCCCCTCCAGGAGTTTTCCGGTGATGAACTCGTTGAACCTTGACACCACTATGCCGAACCTGAGTCCTTCTCCCACAAGCGCACCTTGGAAAACTTTGACGTCGACGCTTTCCGTAGACATTAGACATCCTCCTTTTATCCTCTTGTTTACCCTTTTAAATATGGATTAAATGTTGATAATATGGCCCAGCTTCTCCTTTTTTGTTTTCAGGTAAGAGAAGTTCGTCGGAACCGGCTTCACCTCAAGGGGGACCCTCTCCGTCACCGTAAGGCCGTAGCCGGAGAGGCCGACAATCTTCCTGGGATTATTCGTGAGTAACCGTATCGTGGTGAGCCCGAGGTCCACAAGGATCTGCGCTCCGATGCCGTAATCCCTCAGATCCGCAGGGAACCCGAGGAGCTCGTTTGCTTCAACGGTGTCTCTTCCCTGGTCTTGAAGTTCGTAGGCCCTAAGTTTATTCAGGAGTCCGATTCCACGCCCTTCCTGGCGCATATAAAGGAGAACGCCCTTTCCAACCCGGGCTATGATCTTCATCGCCATCTCAAGCTGAGGCCCGCAGTCGCAACGCAAAGATCCGAGGGCATCGCCGGTGAGGCACTCGGAGTGCACTCTCACCAGGACGTCCTTCTCGCCGTGGACATCTCCCTTCACTAACGCTACATGGCACTCCCCGTCGACAAGAGATTCGTAGGCTATGGCCTGGAAATCCCCAAAGTTCGTGGGAAGTTGCGCAGTGGCGACCCTTCTGACGAGCTTCTCCCTTTTCATCCTGTATCGGATGAGGTCCGCTAGCGTAATTATCCTAAGGTTGTGGTGTGCCGCGAACTCGAGTAACTGTGGCACCCTGGCCATGGTGCCGTCGTCGTTCATGATCTCGCAGATGACCCCGGCAGGGTAAAGCCCTGCAAGCTGTGCAAGGTCCACCGCAGCCTCGGTATGTCCCGCCCTCTTGAGAACACCACCTTCCTTTGCACGCAGCGGAAATACGTGACCTGGACGGGCCAGGTCCTCGGGCCGCGTCGATGGATCTATCAATGCCTTTATCGTGCAATACCGTTCATATGCCGATATCCCGGTGGTGGTGCACCTGGCATCCACCGACACGGTGAACGCTGTTCCCATTTTCTCCGAGCTAGCTGTCACCATGGACGGGAGGTTAAGTTGGTCCAGGCGCCCCCCGGTCATGGGCACGCAGATCAGGCCCCGGCCGTATTTGGCCATGAAGTTCACAGCCTCAGGGGTCGCCTTCTCCGCGGCCATCACCAGGTCGCCTTCGTTTTCCCTGTCCTCGTCGTCTACTACTATCACCATCCTGCCCTGGCGTATTTCCTCCATTGCTTCCTCGATGGTGCTGAACTTCATGAAGTCGAACCTCCCTTTACTTTGGCCTTTGCTTTGAATCCTCGATTAGAACCCCATGCCTTTCAAAAACTCAACTGTCAACGCAGACCTCTCCGCCTGTTTCGAATCCTGAGGCGGCTCTCCCTTAAAGCTTAAAAGCCTTTCCACATATTTACCGAGAATATCGCATTCCAGGTTCACGATATCCCCGGCTTTTTTAATGCCCAGGGTGGTGGAGGTGGCGGTATGAGGTATGATTGCTACGGTAAAGCAGTCCTCCCTGCAATCTGCAATTGTGAGGCTCACTCCATCCACGGCTATCGAGCCCTTGGGGACCACATACCGCATGATCTCCTGCGGCGCGCGCACCGTAATTACTGTGGAATTGCCATCATCGCGCCTCGATACCACCCTTCCCGTGCCGTCCACGTGGCCGGTGACGATGTGGCCTCCGAGGCGGTCACCGATCCTTAGCGCGCGCTCCAGGTTCACATTATCGCCTGGCTTTAAGCTTCCGAGGTTGGACCTCCTTACGGTCTCGGGGGAGAGATCCGCTGTAAGGATATTTCCCCGAAGACGCGTTACTGTGACGCAGACCCCGTTCACCGCTATGCTCTCGCCGAGCTTCGTATCGTTTGTTACAAGTTCCGCCTTTATTGAAATACGCCGGGAATCTCCCGTGGGGATGGCCTCAAGCACGGAGCCCATCTCCTCGATGATCCCTGTGAACATACCTTATCGCCTCCTTATCCAGCTAGGATTATGCCTTCATGACATTAACGTCAGAAGGCTTTTTGAAGTAGGCTTCAAGCAGGATATCCTCTCCGAACCTCCTTATCTTTGGAGAGGTGAGCGCGATCGCGTCCTTTATAAACTCCACTCCTGGACCCTCTACAAACGTGGGAGCCATGGACCCTCCAGCTATCTTCGGCGCCATAAACACCATCACCTTATCCACTATGCCCGCGGCAATGGCAGAGGCGTTGAGATCTCCGCCGCCCTCAAGGAGGACCGAGGTTATACCCCGGCGTCCAAGCTCCTCCGCGAGGTTCACCATGTCTACCCTGCCTCTGTCGTCCTCGAGGACCAGCACCTGGGCGCCGGCTCGGGATAGCCTATCGATTCTGTCGGGTGGTGCGGCCTGGGTGACCGCCACTATAGTCCTGGCTTCGGTGGGCCCTTTTATCACATTGGCATCCGGCGGCGTCCTGGCCTTGCTATCCACCACTATCCTGATGGGCTGCTTGACCTTCCCATTCCTGAGGCGGCATGCTAGATGCGGGTTATCCTTCAACACCGTCCCTATACCCACCATAACCGCATCGTGTCTTAGGCGGAGCCGGTGGACATAGGCGCGCGCGGTCTCCCCGGTGATCCATTTGCTGTCCCCGGTCCAGGTGGAGATCTTTCCGTCCATGGTCGCGGCGGCCTTCAGGGTGACGAAAGGACGGCCCGTGGTGATGTATTTAATGAAAATCCCGTTCAACGCCATGGCCTCATCCCTTAGGACGTTCAAGTCCACCCTGATTCCCGCCTCTTTAAGCGCTTTAACCCCCTTGCCTGCAACCAGCGGGTTGGGATCCTCCATGGCCGCTACAACCCTCGATATCCCTGCGGCGATGACCCTTTCGGTGCACGGAGGAGTCCTGCCGTGGTGACAACACGGCTCGAGGTTCACATAAAGGGTGGCGCCCCGCGCCAGATGGCCCGCCTCGTTTAGGGCGTGGATCTCAGCATGCCGCTCGCCCGCCTTGCGGTGGTAGCCCTTTCCCACGATCCGGCCGTCCTTTACGATGACCGCGCCCACCAGTGGGTTGGGGGAGGTCCAGCCCGTGGCCTTCTTTGCAAGGCTGAGCGCCATGCGCATGTAGCGTTCGTCCTCATTTGAAATGTCTGTTCGGTCTATTGCCATCGAGATACCTCCTAATAATCATTAGTGCCCCGGGAAGGCGCTCCGGGGCACTGTGTGGACTTGCGGAACCATCGGTCCGTCTGTTGGTCCGCTCTGTACAAGCGGATTCAAGAGGTGGAACCGAAATGAAACCCCTGAAGCCAGGCTTCAGGGGCAATGGATGTCTTTTGGGAAAATCCACGAGAGTATCGCCTTCTCCCATCCAGACTTTACTGTCGGCTCTGGAATCTCTCCAGATCTACCACACAATGTGGCTCGCGGGCTTAGCCTCATCGGCATCACCGCCGGTCAGGAATTCCACCTTGCCCCGAAGGCCTATAAACCTTTATGCGGTTTCATCATAAAATACCATAACGACAAAGAAAGGGCAATGGTTATCCTCCATATCCGCTCGGCTTGTGATATAGGCTACCAGGTTCCTACCAGCATTTGAGCGCACCCAGTCCTTCACCCTTGCCGTCGAGAGATGCCACAAAATAACATTGTGCATTACCAGGGCTTACCAGAGGTACTTTCGCTTCGGTGTCGATTGTCCTGGCGCAGAAGGCTCGGGGCCGGTTGCCCCGGTGGAAGATGCGTCAGAATGAATGAAACTCAAGCTAACTCCACAATAACCTTAAGACTTGCAACCCGCGATGACCGCCGGGTAGCGAAGGCCATATACGACCGCAAGGAGATCGATTCGCTCCATAGCCTTGCTTCGGCCGGTCTTCTTGACGGCCTTCTCGTCTTCATGAACGATATCGGGTTCATGGATGTCCTGAAAAGATTCTCTATCGCATCCTACAAACGCATGATCCTGCCCCCGGTGCAGTTCATCCTCACCTACATGACCAAGATTCTCTTGGACATCCCTTCCATGAACGCTCTGCCGGAGATCCTCTTCGCCAACTGCGCCGCCATGGAACTGCTCGGCCTCAATGCCCAGGTGCTCAAGGAGGGCATTTGCAATAGGGGTCACCACAGCCGCACCCCGGGCAAGAAGAAGCCGACTCCATTCTCGCCGCAGACCCTCGCAAATGTCCTGGCACGGTTTTCTCTCGAAGAGGCCGAATAGCTGCCAAATACCCTCATCTCCCTCATCGCAAGAGGTCATCGTCTTTTATCAAGGTTCATACGGCATCTTCGACGTCACCGAGCTCGGCGTTCTATCCGGGATGAGGCTCAAGGCATCCCAGGAAGACCGCGAGTCTGCCGCACGCATCCTGGAGCGTTACCGAATAGACCCCTCTCCATAGGCCTGTAACGCGCAGGGTCAACAAAGAGGCCTCTCATGTAAGCGCCGCCACCTATGCGGTGCTATGGGCGCGTACCGTCGTCGCCTGCACACGGCCCATTCTTGTCATCCTCAACCACTCCAGGCATCTACCCTAACCTGAACAGCGCCGACACGCCCAGCATTCAAGGGCCAAAGAAGTAATTGTGCGACTTTTGCCCTGTCATCTGCTGCCAGTACAAACTGCCACTTAACCGCCCAATCCAACATGCTGGTGCCCTATATCAAAAGCTCAGGCCAAATGGTTATGCTTGACGCCGGAGCGCGCATAGCTTATACTGGAACCTGGCAACAGTGGAAACCCCCATGTAATTCGGGATGGGAACTTCGTGAGAAGTGAAGGGAGGTCGCGCAAGTGATCAGGACTCGCGTTGCCAAGGTGCGGCTCGCCATTGCGGCTGTGTCCTGCGCGCTCATCTGTGGGCGCTCTGCGGGCGTTCCTGTGCATGCGCGGCCTGACCCTGCCTTGTAGCTGGTAATTGTTGGCAAGGGTCGTGGGCCGCACCAAAGCCCACGGCCCTTTCTGATCGGTGCGGAAGATCTGGTCGCACCATGCGGGGAGAGCCGTGGGCGAAAACGCGGCTCTCCTTTCCATTTTCTCCCGCGCCCCACGGCGCGGGGGCGCGAAAGCGAGGCCTGGGGAAGATGGAGACGGCACTCGAGTGTATCGGTGCACGGAAGGTGTTCTACGTAAAGAAGGAAGCAAGGCCGAAGACGAAGCCCTCCGCCGAGTGGGGCGCCTCGCCCGGTGAAGGCGGCGCGAACGGAAGTGGCGGGGATGCCGCACTGCCCGGCGCCATAGCGGGCCGGCCGGCGAAGGCCGGCGCGGGCGAACACGGCAGTGCCGACATCCCCTCGAACGGCGGCGCCGGCGGCAGGGCGAACGGAAGCGCGAACGGCCCTCCAAACGGGAGGTTCCGCGGCCGCTCGGCGTTCTCCCGCGCCATGGCCACACTGTTCCCGAGGAGCGTGCCGGTGCAGGCCGTGTCGGGCGTGACGTTCAACGTGAGGCGCGGCGAGATATTCGGCATCCTCGGGCCCAACGGCTCGGGCAAGTCCACGCTCATCAGGCTCATATCCACGCTGCTCCTGCCCGACGAGGGCGAGATCAGGGTGTTCGGCCACGACGTGGTGCGCGAGAGGTTTGCCGTGCGGCGCCTCATAAACCGCGTCTCCGTGGAGGCGGCCTTCTTCAAGAAGCTGTCCGCCATGGAGAACCTGAGCTACGCGGCGAGGCTCTACGACGTGGACATCCGCGAGGCGCGCAAGACGGCCATAAGCATCCTGAAGCGCCTGGGTCTTGGCGAAAGCAAGGTCTACGAGCCGCTCGAGGACCTGTCCCGGGGGATGCAGCAGAAGGTGGCGGTTGCGCGGGCGCTCCTCACGTCGCCGGTTCTGCTCCTCCTCGACGAGCCCACCACCGGCCTGGACCCTGTATCCAAGAGGGAGGTCCAGGACTACGTGCTCGAGGTGAGGGAGGGGCACGACACAACGGTGATCCTGACCACCCACGACATGCAGGAGGCCGACAGGCTCTGCGATAGAGTGGCCGTCATCGACCAGGGCAGGTTCGTGGCCCTCGACACGCCGGCTCACCTCAAAGCAGACCTGGCGAGAGACGGCGAGGCGGCGACCCTGGAGGACGTGTTCTTCGCCCTCACCGGGAAGGCGCTCAAGGAGTCTCATCCAGGAGAGGGGGATTAACGTGATTGAGCTGGCGAGAGAGGTGCGAAGGAGCTACGCGCTGGTCGAGCGGAACTTCAACCTCATCAAGAGATACATAGGCTGGGAGATCGTGTTCCTCGTCTACACGGTGGTGAACACGCTCACGATAGCATTCATAGGTGTGAACCCCGCCACCGGCGGGGGCGGCGACAGGGTCCTTTACCTCGTCGTCGGGGCGCTCCTCTGGGGCTTCCTCTCGGTGCTCTTCCACGAGGTGGCCGAGTCCGTGCAGTGGGAGCGCTGGGAGGGGACCATCGAATACTCGTTCATGGCGCCCATGAAGCGCCTGTCGTACCTGGGCGGGGTGTGCCTCTTCGCGGCGACCTACGGGGCCGTGAGGACCGTCGTGGTCATGCTGGCCGTGGTGTCCCTCTTCAAGCTGGACCTCGGCAATGCGAACCTGGGGGCGGCGCTGGTGGTGCTGCTCCTCTCCAGCCTGTCATTCATCGGGGTCGGCCTGATGGCCGCGGTGCTGCCGCTCCTCTCCCCGGAGAAGGGCTCGCAGGCCGCGCACATCCTGGAGGCCGCGATCCTCCTGGTGTCGGGGGTCTATTACGATGTGAGCGTGCTGCCCGGGTGGCTCCAGCCGCTCTCGCGGCTCTCGCCGGCGACCTACACGCTGAGGGCGGCGCGGGCGGCGCTGCTTCGGAACGCCTCGCTCCGGGACATCGGAGGCGACCTCGTGCTGCTCCTTGCCATCGGGGTGGTGCTCATACCCCTGGGGCTGCGGGTCTTCAACTGGGGCGAGCTTCACGCGATGCGCACGGGCAAGCTCAAGAGGAGCGGCTGATGGGTCGCTCGCCGTTCAGGGGGTGTTCAGAGAGGAGTATGCACGGAAACGAAATGTTGAGATGCCGTTCAGAAATGGTTCAACTGCGCCGGTTATGGTTGAGCCAGAGACCGGCGAAGGAGGTGCGTTGACATGTTGGACCCGCGACTTAGTGGTCTCCTGGCGCAAGGGATGGGGAAGCTGTATGCCATCTCGTGGGAGGAATCACCTGGCAGGACCAGATCGAGGAAGGTAGAGGAGGCCAAAGCCTCCGCTCGCAACACTGAACCAGGGAGGGTCCGGGCATGGTATTCATGGTTGGTAACATCAGGATCGCAATCGAAATAGAGACGAACGGAAAGAGAAGCCAGGGGTCCCGCGCCGAGCGCATCTACCGCGACGTGCTGACGGAGAGGCACTTCGACGAGGTTCGCACCACAGCCATGAGGCGCGCGATGCTTGCCGGGCTGAGGTGAGCGAGGTGCTCCACGAGGTGCTCTACAAAAGGACGCCGAGGGGCGCAATCGGGGCGGCTGGGCCGGTGGGGCTCGGCCGCTCTCCCATTGATGAGGCAGGTCCGTTGTGCTATAATGACGGCGTTGACGCGGACGCGGGGGCGGACGCAGATGCGAACGTAAACGCGGAGGCTAGGGCACAGGCGCAGGCGGAAGCACAGGCGGACCGCCTGGGAGCTGAGGCAGGCTATCTGGGAGGTGAGCCAGTTGAAGAAGGGGATACATCCGGAGTACTTCATGACCACCGTGACGTGCGCGTGTGGCGAGAAGTTCGAGGTCGGCTCGACCCGCAAGGATCTCAGGGTTGAGATATGTTCCAAGTGCCACCCGATGTTCACCGGAAAGCAGAGGATAGTTGACACCGGCGGCCGGGTGGAGCGCTTCAAGAGACGGCACGGCCTGCAGTAGCAGACCGAATCCAGTTGAGACGAAGGCAGAGCCGCCAGGTGGCTCTGTTTTTGTGAAGAGGGGAGACGCGTTGGCAAAGGCACAGGCGCCCGGGCGGGTCGGGCGGATCGAGGCCATAGTGGGTCCGATGTACAGCGGCAAGACCGAGGAGCTTATCCGGCGAGTCAGGCGGGCGAGGATCGCCGGGCTCGAGGTGCAGGTTTTCAAGCCAACCATAGACGACCGGTACAGCGCGCGCGAGGTCAGCTCCCACGCCGGCGGCAAGATCGACGCCGTCCTGGTGACAAGGGCCGTGGAGGTGTTGCGAAGCAGGGCCGGGGCCGCAGACGTGGTCGCGATAGATGAGGCCCAGTTCTTCGACGAGGCCCTGGTCAGGGTGTGTGACACGCTTGCGGCAAGCGGGGTGCGCGTCATCGTGGCCGGGCTCGACACGGATTTCCGGGGGGAGCCGTTCATACAGGTGGCCAAGATCATGGCCATCGCCGACCACGTGACCAAGCTGGACGCGGTCTGCGAGGTGTGCGGGGCGCCCGCCACAAGGAGCCAGAGGATAATCAACGGGGTACCTGCGAGTTACGACGACCCCGTCGTGCTCGTCGGGGCGAAGGAGTCGTACCAGGCCAGGTGTCGCCGGTGCCATGAGGTGCCCGGCAAGGAGGCGCTTTTGGTTTGAGCGAGGAGTTCTTCTACGGGGGCCAGGCGGTCATCGAGGGCGTGATGATGCGGGGCAGGCGAAGCATCGCCATAGCCGTCAGGCGCCCCGACAGCACGGTCGTCGTTGACAGGCAGCCCATCGGGACGCTCACTGCGAAGTACCGCGCCCTTCGCCTCCCCTTCGTGCGAGGGGTCGTGGCGTTCGTCGAGACGCTGGTGGTGGGCATTCGGGCGCTCATGTTCTCGGCGGACCAGGCCGCGGGCGAGGGCGAGGAGGAGAAGCTGAAGCCCTGGGAGCTTACGCTTACCCTGCTCATGTCGCTCGCCGTGTTCGTGGCGCTGTTCATAGTGCTGCCGAACCTTGTCGCGGTGCTCTTGCAGAGGTGGCTCCGCGCTCCCGTGGCCGTGAACCTCGCCGAGGGCGCCTTTCGCCTCCTCATATTCCTTGGCTACATCGTGGCGGTGTCGAGGCTGAAGGACATCGAGCGGGTGTTCCAGTACCACGGCGCCGAGCACAAGGTCATCCACAGCTTCGAGGCGGGCGAGGACCTCGTCGTGGAGAACGCCAGGCGCCACACCACGCTCCACCCGAGGTGCGGCACGGCTTTCCTGCTCATCGTGATGGTCATCATGGTGCTCATGTTTTCGCTGCTGGGCAGGCCCTCGCTGCTGGTGCGGATAGCCACGCGCCTTGCGCTTCTGCCGCTGGTCACCGGGGTATCATATGAGGTGATAAAGCTCGCAGGCAGGCGCAACCCGCCGAGGATCGTCGAGCTTGCCATCGCGCCGGGGCTGTGGCTCCAGAGGCTGACGACCCGCGAGCCCGACGATGCCCAGCTCGAGGTGGCCATCGCTGCGCTCAAGGATGTGCTTGATGTAGACGGCGTTTGAAGGCGAAGTCTTGATTGAGTTGAAAGCAGAATGCCAGCATGTGATGCCAATACGTCGAACTTGCGGAGGCTGGAGAGTTGCCTCCCCTGAGGGGGGTGAGATAGATGCTGGACAGGCTTGACGCGCTCGAGCGGCGCTACGAGGACCTCGAGGCGATGCTTGCCGACCCGGAGGTCGTGCGAGACCAGGAAAGGTTCCAGAGGTCGGCGAAGGCTCACTCGAGCCTCGAGGATATCGTCGTGAAATACAGGCAGTACAAGAAGACCCGCGCGGAGATCAGGGAAGCCAGGGAGATGCTGGGCCCTGGCGCCGACCAGGAGATGGCCGATTTCCTCCAGTCGGAACTCGAGAGGCTCAAGGGCGAGGAGGCGCGCCTCGAGCGGGATCTCAAGATCCTTCTGCTTCCCACGGATCCCAATGATGGGAAGGACGTCATCATGGAGATCAGGGCGGGGACAGGCGGTGAGGAGGCCGCGCTTTTCGCTGCGGATCTCTTCAGGATGTACTCGAGGTACGCCGAGGCGCACGGCTGGCAGGTGGAGATCATGAGTTCGAGCCCGACCGACATCGGCGGGTTCAAAGAGGCGATCCTTTCCGTCCAGGGGCGCGGCGCGTATAGCAGGCTCAAATACGAAAGCGGCGTGCACAGGGTTCAACGCGTCCCTACCACGGAGGCTGGCGGGCGCATCCACACGTCCACTGCCACTGTGGCCGTCCTTCCGGAAGCGGAGGAAGTCGAGGTGGAGATAAGGCCTGAGGATCTCAGGATAGACGTATACCGGTCGACCGGGCACGGCGGGCAAAGCGTCAACACCACGGACTCGGCTGTGAGGATAACCCACCTCCCGACGGGGATGGTGGTCACCTGCCAGGACGAGAAATCGCAGCTCAAGAACAAGGAGAAAGCCCTTCGCGTGCTGCGCGCCCGGCTTCTCGACAAGTTCCAGAGTGAGCAGAAAGCCGAGGTCGATGAGGCAAGGCGCATGCAGGTCGGCACAGGCGAGCGGAGCGAGCGGATTCGAACTTATAATTTCCCGCAAAACCGGGTGACGGACCACAGGATAGGCCTCACCCTCTACAAGCTCGGCCAGGTACTCGAGGGAGACCTCGACGAGATCATCACTGCCCTCATCACCGTCGATCAGAGCGAGAGGCTGAAGAAAATTGGCTGAGCCTGTCTGCGTGGGAATGTTCACGGTGCGCGAGGCGCTGCGGGTGGCCACGGCGCGCCTGCGCGAGGCCGAGATCCCCACGGCGCGGCTGGACGCGGAGGTGCTGCTGGCTCACGTCCTCGGGACGCGGCGCGAATACCTGTACGCTCACCCCGAGCGCCGGCTCAAACCGGATGAATACGCATCATACCAGGCAGCCCTGGAGCGGCGGCTC
>DKEX01000035.1:22617-23018 GCA_002452295.1 Firmicutes bacterium UBA6811
GAAGCGGTGATAGATCGGCTGAAAAGCCGCACCCCGGGCGCCCCGACGGCCATCGTCGCAGACATCGGCACGGGCAGCGGCTCGATAGCCGTGAGCATCGCAAGATTCGTCGAGGGCGTGTCCCTCATCGCCATGGATATCTCCCACGATACGCTTCGGGTGGCACGTGAAAACGCAAGACGAAATGGAGTTGCCGACAGGATCGAGTTCCTCGAGGGTGATCTGCTCTCGCCGCTCGCAGGGCGTGGCCTCGAAGGCAAGGTAGTGGCGGCTGTGAGCAACCCGCCGTACCTGTCCCGGCGGATGATGGCGAACCTCCCGCCGGAAGTGGCGAGGGAGCCCCACGTGGCGCTGGCAGGCGGGGAGGCAGGCCTTGATTTCTCCCGGGCGATCCTGGACGG
>DKEX01000035.1:23053-49105 GCA_002452295.1 Firmicutes bacterium UBA6811
GATATGGGGCCACCGATGTAGTTCGGGACTATGCAGGAATTCCGCGGGTGGTTATCGCATACTACAGATGACCAAGCTAGAAGATGAATCATACTGCCCTAAGGTGCGTGCTGGCATCGACTCGTTCGCTCACTTCGGCCGCTCACTTCGGATGGTGTGTCGGTGACATGACGGAGCGAGGTGGCAACATACTTGCCACTTTCGCGAGGGATCTGCCAAGAAAGTTGTCAGGTTCTCGGACGCCGACGCAAGAGTGCGCCTGATCTGACTAGAAACTAGCCACATTTTCGTGGAGCCTGGCAAGAGACTTGCCACCTTCCCGCCGAACCTGCCAAGAAAGTTGTCACCCCCACTGGTGGCCGGGGCAGACTGGCAACAAAGTAGCCAGGTTGGGCGCAAAAGTGGCAAGAAAGTAGCCACCTTCTCGCACAGACTGCCAAGATACTTGTCACCTTCATGGGGGGCCGGGTTGGACTGGCTAGAAAGTTGCCAGTACGAACGCAAAAGTGGCAAGAAAGTAGCCACCTTTCCGCTCCACCTGGCTAGAAAGTTGCCAATGTGCCGGTGTTTCGGCAGTGGAAGCGGCAAGCCTGGCTAAAATCTAGCCACTTCTGTCCGCAAGGTGGCTAGAAACTTGCCAGGCCGGTCACGCTCGACGGGGCAGAGGCTCAAGTCGGTCATTCGCAACTTCGGGGTTGCTCATCTATAGTAGCGCCCGGCGGGTCTGTAGGAGGGGAAATGGTGGACGAGCGCGACGCCATAGCGAGCGGCACCAGAATAGTGCGCCTTGACCCGGGCAACCCGGATATAGCGGCCATCCGGCGGGCGGCTGCCATAATCCGTGGAGGGGGCCTGGTGGCTTTCCCGACCGAGACCGTGTACGGGCTGGGCGCTGACGGGCTGCGCGGCGACGCTGTTGAGAAGATCTTCACCGCCAAGGGGCGGCCGCAGGACAACCCCCTCATACTGCATGTCGCGGCCCCCGAGGACGCCCGGCGCGTCGCGGTGGAGGTCCCGCAGCTCGCGCAGAGGCTGATGGCCAGGTTCTGGCCCGGACCGCTCACCCTCGTGCTCCGAAAGAGGCCCGAGGTGCCGGCCGTGGTGTCCGCGGGCCTTCCCTCGGTGGGCGTCCGCATGCCGGATAACACCATCGCCCTTACCCTCATCGCCGAGTCCGGCGTCCCCATCGCCGCTCCCAGCGCAAACGTGTCCGGGAGGCCGAGCCCAACGTTGGCTGAACATGTGATAGCGGATCTTGCCGGCAGAATCGAGATGGTGCTCGATGGAGGCCCGACAACGGTGGGCGTGGAGTCCACCGTGCTCGACACGACGTCCAGCCCGCCGAGGGTCCTTCGGCCCGGCGGCATCACCATCGAGGAACTGCGGGAGGTGCTGGGCGAGGTGGCGGTGGCGTCCGTGGACGCAGCCGCCAGGGCTACCGGTCCCGTCCCGTCCCCCGGGATGAAATACACCCATTACGCTCCGAAGACGCCTGTGGTCCTTGTCGAGGGCGAGCCTGGCACGGTCGCCCGCCGCATACTCGACGAGATTGCGGCCCGCCACGCCGCGGGGGAGAGGGTGGGCGTGATGTGCTCGCAGGAAACGGAGGATCTCTACCGGGGCGTCGCCGATGTGGTGCGCGTCGCGGGCTCCAGGCGCGATCTTTCGACCGTGGCGGCGTCGCTCTTTGCCACGCTGCGCCTTTTCGACACCGGCGGGGTCGACGTGGCGTTCGCGGAGGGCTTCGACCAGGCGGGCCTGGGGTTCGCAATCATGAACCGCCTTCGCCGCGCCTCCGCGGGCCGCATCATCTATGCTCGGATGACATAACCTGCAGGGAGGTGTCGGATGTGGGCCTTCCAAAGCGGATAGTCGTGGTGTGCAGCGGGAACACGTGCAGGAGCGCGATGGCCGAGGCCATGCTGCGTCGCGCTCTTGCGGACGAGTTCGGCGGCCGGGCCGACGGCGTCGCCGTCGAATCGGCCGGCATCTCCGCGCGCGAGGGCGACCCGGCCTCCGAGAACGCCCGGGCCGTCATGATGGAGCGCGGCCTCGACATCTCGTCCCACCGCGCGCGCCTCCTGACCGAGGACGTCATCGAGGGCGCCGACCTCATGCTCGTCATGACGTCCGCCCACAGGCGGGCCGTGCTCTCCCGGCACCCGTCCATGGAGGGCAAGGTGTTCACGCTCAACGAGTTCGCCGGCCTCGCTCCCGAGCTCGGCCCCGACACCCACGACCCGTTCGGCGGGCCCGTGGAGGTATACCGGGCCACCGCAGACAACATCAAGAGGGCCATAGATGGCGCGATAAGGCGGATCAGGGGAATGTCTACGAAAAATCGCACAGGCCCGGAGGAACCTCCTGCATCAGAGTAGAACCCCTCTTGGAGGGCGCAAGTAAGAAGGAGATGCTGCACCCGTGAGAGTTGCCATCGGCAGCGACCATGCCGGCTTCGAGATGAAGGAGAGCCTCAAGGAGTACGTGAAATCCCTCGGGCACGAGGTGGAGGATTTCGGCGCGCCGTCCGCCGACCCCGTGGACTACCCCGACATAGGCTACAGGGCGGCGAAGGAGGTCGCCTCGGGGCGGTTCGCAAGGGGCGTCCTCATATGTGGGACTGGCATAGGCATGTCCATCGTGGCCAACAAGGTGCCGGGGGTGCGCGCGGCGCTGGCAGGCGACGTCGAGAGCGCGAGGCTCGCCCGGGAGCACAACAACGCGAACGTCCTTGCCCTCGGGGCGAGGATAATCGGCCTCGACCTCGCGCGCGAGATCGTCAGGATATTCCTTGAAACCGAGTTCGCCGGCGGGCGTCACGCCCGGCGCGTGGACAAGATCACGCTGGGTGAAGCGGGAAAGGGAGAGTGAGAATGTCCAGGGTCCACCTTATCGACCATCCTCTCATCCAACACAAGCTCACGTTCATCAGGGACAAGAACACCGGCTCCAAGGACTTCCGGGACCTTGTGAGCGAGGTCGCCACCCTCATGGCCTACGAGGTCACGCGGGACTTCCCGCTGGAGGACGCCGAGGTCGAGACGCCGATAGGCCTCGCCAGAACCAGGGTGATCGCCGGCAAGAAGGTCGGCATCATCGCCATCCTCAGGGCGGGCCTCGGCATGATCGACGGCATGCTCAAGCTGATACCCGCCGCAAAGGTCGGCCATATCGGCATATACCGGGACCCCGAGACCCTGAAGCCCATCGATTACTACTGCAAGCTGCCGCCGGACGTGTCCGAGCGCGACCTCATACTCGTGGACCCGATGCTGGCGACGGGCGGATCCGCCACCGCCGCCATCAGGTTCCTCAAGGAGCGCGGCGCGGTCAACATCAAGCTGATGGTGCTCATCGCCGCACCCGAGGGCATCAGGATGGTGCAGGAGCACCACCCCGACGTGGATGTCTTCACTGCAGCCATAGACGAGCGGCTGAATTCGCACGGATACATAGTTCCCGGCCTTGGGGACGCCGGCGACAGGCTGTTCGGAACGAAATGACTCGTGGCGGGAGGAGAGGGCGAGCGGGCTTGGATTTGGGTTTGGGTCAGGCGAGCGAGAGGCCGTCGTGGGACGAGTACTTCATGGAGATCGCGAAGATCGTGGCCAGCCGCTCGACCTGCCTTCGCAGGCAGGTCGGCGCCATCGCCGTGCGCGACAGGCGCATCCTCGCGACCGGCTACAACGGCGCGCCCACCGGGCTCGCCCACTGCGGCGAGGTCGGGTGCCTGCGCGCCCGGATGGATGTGCCTTCAGGCGAGAGGCACGAGCTGTGCAGGGGCCTCCATGCGGAGCAGAACGTCATCATCCAGGCGGCCCTGCACGGCATAAGCATCAGGGGGGCGACCATATACTGTACAAACCAGCCATGCGTGCTGTGCGCCAAGATGCTGATAAACGCGGGCATCATGGAGATCGTGTTCTCCGGGGATTACCCCGATGAGCTTGCGGCGAGCATCCTCGACGAGGCCGGGATCAGGGTGAGGCGGTTTGCCGCCGGGCCGCCGGAATCATCGTCGTCGGGTCATCGGGATCCGGCTTGACACGGTTTTCACCCCGGGGTTAGAATGAGTTTGATGCGGCCCTACGCTGGGCATTCTCGTGCCCGGGCCGCGTGCCGGGCGACGGCCCGTCGCGGGGGCGGCGACCCGGTTCCCGTCGGAGAGGAAGTGCGAACCTGACATGTCGCCTTACATTTCCGCCTTCGTTGAGGCCCTTGTGGTTACTCTCGTCATGACCCCTGTCGTACGCGCCGCCGCTCTGCGTGCGGGGCTCGTTTACATGCCGAACTCGCGCACGGTTCACAGGCAACCCATGCCGGTGCTCGGAGGGGTTGCCATTTTCATTGGGTTCATGGTGACCGTTTTGCACCGTGTGGGCCTCGGGCGAGACCTGCTCGGCCTTCTCGTTGGCTCCGCCATCATATTCGCCATGGGGGTGCGGGACGACATACGCGAACTTCGGCCCCTGCCCAAGTTCGCCGGGCAGATCGCCGCCGCGCTCGTTGCCGTCTACCTGGGCGTCCGCATAGAGTTCGTGACGAACCCCTTCGGTCCCGGGATGATATACCTCGGCTGGTGGGGCGCCCCGGTCACGTTCTTCTGGATTCTCGCGTTGACGAACGTGGTCAACTTCCTCGACGGGCTCGACGGCCTGGCTGCGGGAGTGTCCTCCATCGCCGCCTTCGCGCTCTTCTCGGTAGCCGCGGCGCGCGGCCAGGTGTTTGCGGCCACTCTTGCCATCGCCCTTGCGGGAAGCGCCGTGGGGTTCCTCCCGTTCAACTTCAACCCCGCGAAGATCTTCATGGGCGACGCCGGCGCCATGCTCCTGGGGTTCGCCATCGCGGTCATCTCCGTCGAGGGAGCACTCAAGGGCGCTGCCACCATCGCGCTGGCCATCCCCATGTTCGCCCTGGGGGTGCCCATCATCGACACCGCCTTTGCCATCGCGCGCCGCATGCACAACGGCACGCCGTTCTACCAGGCGGACAGGGGCCACATCCACCATCGCCTGCTCGCCAGGGGCTTTTCGCACCGGGGCGCAGTGGTGCTCATATACCTTGTCAGCGGCGTGCTGGCATCCTTCGCCGTCATGATGGCCCGCGTCCACGTGGCGGCCACTGCATACCTGGCCGTTGTCATCGTCCTGGGCGCTCTCCTGGCCGGCGTGGGCCGGTCTGGCCGCACCCACCCGCGTGCCACCGGCAGCACAGGCAGCACAGGCACGCAGGCCCACCACCGGTAACGCGCGGCCCGGGCGCGGCGGATACCGTGCGCGGCGGCAGGGCGGGGGCATTCGGCATCCAGCGTGCGCCTGCGGCCAGAAGGGGGTTTCCCGTGCCGAGAAGGAAGGTCATGGCGGTCTTCGGGACGCGCCCGGAGGCCATAAAGATGGCGCCCGTGGTGCGCGCCATTCGGGAGTGCGACGACATCGACACGGTCGTAGTGGTGACGGCCCAGCACAGGGAGATGCTCGACCAGGTGCTGGACCTCTTCGACATCGTCCCCGACTACGACCTGGATATCATGCGCGAGGGGCAATCCCTCACCGACATCGCAGTGCGGGCCCTCGTGGGGCTCGAGGGGCCCATCGTGAAGGAGAGGCCTGACCTCGTGCTGGTCCACGGCGACACATCCACCACGTTCGTGGCGAGCCTGGTGGCGTTCTACCATCACGTGCAGGTCGGGCACGTTGAGGCAGGCCTGCGGACCCACGACAAGTATTTCCCTTTCCCCGAGGAGATGAACAGGCGCCTCGCCGGGTGCCTCGCCGACATCCACTTCGCGCCCGTGGAGAACCACAGGAGGAACCTGCTCTCGGAGGGCGTGCGGCCCGAGGCCGTCCACGTGACTGGCAACACCGTCATCGACGCCCTCATCGACGTGGCGGGGAGGCCGTATGAGTTTCAAGACCCGGCCCTCGCGTCCATCGACTTCGAGCGCAGGCGAGTGCTTCTCGTCACGGCGCACCGCCGCGAGAACCTTGGCGAGCCGATGCGCGAGATATGCCGCGCCCTGAAAGACATCGCAGGCGCCCATCCCGATGTCGAGATCGTCTTTCCAGTCCACATGAACCCGCTGGTGAGAGCCGACGTCATGGGCATCCTGCGAGACGTCCCCCGCATCCACCTCATAGACCCCGTGGACTACCAGGTCATGGTGGCGCTCATGAAGAGGTGCTACATGGTCCTCACCGACTCCGGCGGGCTGCAGGAGGAGGCGCCATCCCTGGACAAGCCGGTCATAGTCCTTCGCGACGTTACCGAGCGGCCCGAGGGGCTGGAGGCCGGCACGCTCGTTTTGGCCGGCACCGACCGCAGGCGCATCGTCGAGTGGGCCGAGGATCTCCTGGAGGACGCGGAGTCACACGCCAGGATGGCCGGCGCACGAAACCCGTACGGCGACGGGCGCGCCGCGGAGCGCATCCTCGGGGCCATCCTGTGGCGGCTTGGTCTTTCCTCCGGGCGTCCGGAGGATTTCCGCGGGTGATTCGGGGCACGATATACCATGAACTGGATGGCCGGGGGCGAGTTTCCAGTTGAAGCCCCGCGCTGCCGATGTTACACTCACTACGTGGCTGCTAGGGGCCGGGTTTTCGGCCTTCGCAGCCCTGGCGAGGTGTCAGGCGCCCGGGTTACCGCCCGGGCTGTCTGGAGAGGAGGAAACCGCTTGGACAGTATCCTCATCCGGGGAGGGGTGAGGCTCTCGGGGCGGGTCGGCGTAAGCGGCGCAAAGAACGCGGCCCTGCCCGCCATAGCAGCGGCGCTTCTCACCAGTGATGAAGTGGCGGTCTCCGGGGTGCCGGCCCTGGACGATGTCGATACCATGTGCGAGCTTCTCGCGAGCCTCGGCGTGTCCGTAAGCACAGGCCCGGGGCGGGTGAGGCTTCGCGCGCACGGTGCCACGGTGAAGCAGGCCCCCTACGACCTGGTACGGCGGATGAGGGCCTCGTTTCTCGTTGCAGGCCCCCTTCTTGCGCGGTTCGGCGCGGCGCGCATGCCGATGCCCGGCGGCTGCGCCATCGGCTCGAGGCCCATCAACCTGCACCTCAAGGTGTTTGCGGCCATGGGCGCGGACCTTGCGACCGGCAACGGCTACATCGAAGCGGTGGCGCCGGCCGGGCTGCGGGGCACCCGCATATACCTGGATTACCCCAGCGTCGGCGCGACCGAGAACGCCATGATGGCTGCGTGCCTCGCCCACGGCACCACCGTCATCGAGAACGCCGCGCAGGAGCCCGAGGTGGTTGACCTCGCGAACCTGCTCTCCTCCATGGGAGCCCGGGTCAGGGGCGCTGGCACGGCCGTGATCAGGGTGGAGGGCACGCCCGGGCTCCATGGGACGGCGCACACCATCATCCCCGACCGCATCGAGGCCGGCACTTACATGACGGCGGCCGCCATTACCGGCGGGGACGCGGTCATCGACAACGTGGTGCCTGAGCACCTCGCCGCTGCCATCGCCAAGTTGCGCGAGGCGGGCGCGGTCATCGAGACGCAAGGGGCAAGCCTCCGTGTGAGAGCGTCGGGGCGCCCGGAGCCGCTCGACATAAAGACCATGCCTTACCCGGGGTTCCCCACGGACCTCCAGGCGCAGTTCATGGCGCTTGTGTCCGTAGCGCGCGGCACGAGCATCCTCACCGAGACAGTGTTCGAGAACAGGTTCATGCACGTGGATGAGCTCACCCGGATGGGCGCGAAGATCAAGATCGACGGCCGGTCCGCGGTGGTGGAGGGAATAGATGAGCTCTCAGGGGCGCCGGTCAGGGCCACCGACCTGCGGGCAGGGGCGGCGCTCGTCGTGGCGGCGCTCGCATCGCGCGGCGAGACCGAGATCTTCGGCGTCTCTCACATCGATCGCGGGTATGAGTGCATCGAGCGCAAGCTGGGCGCGCTGGGCGCGGTCATCGAGAGGCGCGCCGACGCCCCCGACTTCGTCGCCGCCGGCGCGTCATAGCGGCGGCAATGGCGGCGGCGTTGGCGACAACCGCGGTGACGCGGTTCCCTGGCGACGCGGTCCCGCTCGACGAGCGGGTAACACGACCATAGACGGATGTGAACAGGGATCCCCCAGCACCCGGTCGCGGCGTGGCCACGGCCGGGTGTTCTATTCTGCCCCCGGAGCGCGTAAGGATAGCTCAGAACGTACGATAGACAAGCGGTTGTCTTTCATCAGGGGGCAGGCCGGATGGACAGAGCGGTGGTCTTCTCCGTCGCGTTCTGTATTCTCGTGGTCGTCGTGGTGCCGTCGGTGCTGGTGCGCGGGTGCGACTTCACCGTGCAGCCCCGGGAGGAGGCCCAGGGTTCAAATGTGAGGGTGTTCGTGGTCGCCACCGGGAAGATGTCGGAGATGCCTCTCGAGGAATACGTGAGGGGTGTCGTGGCGGCGGAGATGCCCGCGTCGTTCGGCACGGAGGCGCTGAAGGCCCAGGCGGTCGCTGCGCGCACGTTCGTCGTGAGGAGGATGAGGCAGTTCGGTGGCCCTGGCTGCGCCGCCCATCCCGGTGCCGACGTGTGCACCGACCACCTCCACTGCCAGGCGTGGATATCCGGGGACGAGCTACGGAGGAGGCTCAGCTATCTCGAGTATTACGCGTACGCGCGCAAGATCGCAAGCGCCGTGGAGTCAACCGCCGGGAAGATCGTGACCTACCAGGGCAAACCCATCGAGGCGTACTACCACTCGGCGTCGGGCGGGTCAACCGACAACTCCGAGGATGTATGGTCAACCGCGGTCCCGTATCTCCGGGCCGTCTCCACCAGGTTCGAGGCCAGTGAGCCCAGCTTTCAGCAGCGCGTCGAGTTCACCATCGACGATCTCGAGAGGAAGCTCGGCGTCAAGCTGAGACAGCGGAAGGTTAGCACCTACAAGGTCGCTGGGAAGGACGTTCAGGTGGTCGCCGAGGAGAAGATGGACCGGCCCATCGAGGTGCTCGGCGCCTCGCAGGCCGGAAGGGTGAAGGAGGTGAGGATCGGCGACAAGGTATTCTCCGGCTACTCCCTGCGCGAGCTTCTCGGGCTTCGTTCCACGAAGCTCACCTACCAGGTCGCAGGCGACAAGGTATACTTCGTGACCACCGGTTACGGGCACGGCATCGGCATGTCGCAGTATGGGGCGGAGGCCATGGCCCGGGCCGGCAAGACCTACGTCGACATCCTCAAGCACTACTACACGGGCACCGAGGTTGCGACCTACGCACGGCTCGCGCCCGCGCGCAGTGCCTTACACTGATCACCCTCCGACCGAGACCGGCCACCTCCTGACCACCCCGGCGGTATCTTACATCGGAGCCCGGCGGTGTTGCCCTGGCGTGGTCCCATCAAGATCTGCATAGGCAGGAAACAAGTGGGGAGAATATACGCCGGGGTGATGCTATGGAGGGAACGACGAGGAGAAGGAAGAAGAAGCTGACCCTGGCGCGGGCATGGGCGCGCCTCCGCGCGCTGCCTCGCCGCGGGGGTGAGGGGGTGGCGCGGGCGGGGGCGGGTCTGTGGCGCGAGGTTGCGAGGGCGATGCCGCCCAGGGAGGTCGCCATCGTGGTGGTGGCGGGCGGCCTTGCTTTCGGTCTCGGGGTGGCCCTGGGAAGGATCACCCTGCCGCCAGCGGCCCCCGGAGACCTGGATTACGTCAGTATCGAGCGGATAAACCTGCGCGACGCCAAGCCGGAGGAGGACGCCCCCGACGCCGGTAAACCTCAGGTCGCCGCCGGTGAAGCCGAGGTCGCGCACACTGCCGCCGGGGGCGAGGGCGAGGGCGAGGGTGGGGGCGAGGACGTCGGGGTGGTAGGGCCGGTGCCGGCGTCGCCGCCTCCGTCGCCGTTGCCTTCGCTGTTGCCGTTGCCGTCGCCACGGACCTCGCCTGCGTCACCGCCTGAGGCGCCTGGTCCTGTTCCAGCGGCAGAGGCGACTGCTTCAGGCCCTGCGGCGGCTGCCCAAGCCCCGGGAGCGACCGCTCCAGCGCCGAAACCGGCAGCTCCGGCCCCGAAGCCGGCGACCCCAGCGCCGACGCCGAGCACCCCTGCGCCAAAGGCGCCCGCGCCTGTCCAGCGGCCCCCGGCCTCCCCCGCCTCGAGGCCGGCTACGCCGGCGCCGGCGTCCTCGCCCAGGCAGGAGAGTACGCTCATGCCCGTCCAGGGGCGGATAATCTCGGAATTCGGGTGGAGGAGGCACCCTGTGTTTGCTGACTGGCGCTATCACACAGGGATCGACATCGCCGCAGTGGAGGGCGCCCAGGTGGAGGCCGCCCTGTCCGGCAAGGTCCTCGAGGTGAAGAACGACCGGCAGCTCGGCCTGTACGTTGTCCTGGAGCACCAGGACGGCCTTCGCACGAAGTATGGTCACCTCGAGTCAAGCCCGGTCGCCCCGGGCGACCGCGTGACCCAGGGCCAGTCCATCGGAAGGGCCGGGTCGTCGGGCGTCACGACAGGGTGTTACGTCCATTTCGAGGTGGTCCGTGACGGCAAGGCCCAGAACCCGCGCGACTTCTTATGAAGCTCCAGTGCTTCACGGCCATAAGGCTGTATGGCTTGAGGCCCTGCCCCGGCAGGGCCTGACATATCTCGCTGCTCCCCGCATATACATTGTATTAAACCGGGGGCAGGGGGGCAGTCGAGATGAGAGAGTACATCCGGCGTCGAGTGCTGGACGTGGCTGGCCACATCATCGAGACCAAGTCCACGGTCAGGCAGGCAGCCAGGCTATACAACGTGAGCAAGAGCACGGTCCACAAGGACGTGACTGAGAGGCTGCCGCTCATCAGCAAGCAGCTCTCGCGCAAGGTCAAGCGGATCCTCGATCAGAACAAGGCGGAGCGGCACATCCGCGGGGGAGAGGCTACGCGGAAGAAGTATCGCGAAAAGAAGAGGTAGCATCCAACTTGAGGGGAGGAGATCCTTTCGGTCTGTAGAATCTCCCTTCGAGGAGTTTTCTTTTTGTAGAGGCGGTGGATAAGCCCCCCGGTGTCGCCGGAGGCAACTTCGTCCTGCACGGCGCGGGCTCGGGAGGAGTTGAGCCATGTTCGGGCTATCAGTGGACGTCGGGATCGATCTGGGCACTGCCAACACCAAGGTCTATGTCAAGGGCAAGGGCGTGGTCATCCGCGAGCCGTCCGTGGTGGCCATGGACACCGATTCCCGCAAGGTGCTCGCCGTGGGGGAGGATGCGCGCCGGATGATCGGCAGGACGCCCGGGAGCATCACCGCCGTGCGCCCCTTGAAAGACGGGGTGATCGCCGACTACGACATCACCGAGACGATGCTGCGCCATTTCCTCGCAAAGGCGTGCGGCAGGCGCACTTTCATACGCCCGCGCGTGGTCATATGCGTCCCGTCGGGCGTGACGGGGGTGGAGCGGCGTGCGGTGCTGGAGGCTGCGATGCAGGCCGGCGCCCGCCAGACGTACCTCATTGAGGAGCCGATGGCCGCGGCCATCGGGGCGGGCCTCGACATTGGCGAGCCGTCCGGCAACATGGTGGTTGACATCGGCGGCGGTACCACCGACATCGCCGTGATCTCCCTCTCCGGCATCGTGGTCACAGAGTCGCGGCGCGTGGGCGGCGACAAGTTCGACGAGGCCATTATCAGGTACATCAAGAAGGTGTACAACCTCATGATCGGGGAGCGGACGGCCGAGGACATCAAGATCCAGATCGGGTCCGCGTACCCCCAGGGCGACGGGCTCTCCGCCGAGATCCGGGGGCGAGACCTCGTCACCGGCCTTCCGAGGACCATCAAGTTCACGTCCGCTGAGACCTTCCAGGCGCTGGCCGAGCCCATCGCCGAGATCATGGACGGCGTGAGGGGCGTGCTGGAGCGCACACCGCCCGAGCTTGCCGCCGACATAGTTGACAAGGGCATCGTTTGCACGGGGGGCGGGTCGCTGCTCTCGGGGCTTACAAGTCTCCTCGCCGACGAGACGGGCATCCCGGTGCAGGTGGCCGAGGACCCAATGAGCTGCGTTGTCCTGGGCACGGGCAGGATCCTGGATGCCATGGACCGGTTCAGGGAGAGCGTGGTTGTGGCGACGAGGTCCGTGTAGGGCGCCGGGAGGCGGGCGCGAACAGCGTCCAAGGATTTCGGGCCGCGCCGATTCCAGAGTCGCTGATTGCCGGTTGCCGGCGGGGGCCCGTCCGGATGCGGGAATGGTCCCGCCTTTTTTGTTGGGTGGACGGGCGAACCGGCGAACCAGCGAATGGCCGGACGGGCGGGTAGATTGGCGGGTGGGCGGACCGGCGGACGGGTAGGTGGGCGCCACTTTGCGCGGATGGGTGCCGCCCTGCCCACAATTTGGCACACACGTTTATTGATGGCAGGAGAGGATAGAGCCATCGCGTATCGAAGTGTAGAAGGACCGTCAGGAGAGGGGGAGGAGGCGAAATGATTACAGCGCATCGTAAGACGCGAATCGAGACGTGCGTGATGGAGGGTATGCGGAAGGGCACGACGATCGCGGCCCGGAGCGTGCTCCGGCGCAGCGGGCTCGGGGCGCTTGCGGCCATCGCCATCGCGGCGGTTGCATGCGGCGCAGTCCTTGCACAGGCTGTGCCTGCTGTCCCGACCACCATTGCGGCCCCGGCTCAGGCTGGCCAGGCCGGCGAGGGCATCCTGGGCGAGGCCGGGATCCTCGTGGGAAGCATGGAGCTGCCGCTTCCGATTCCCGCGGTGTTCAAGGGGCAGTGCATTCTGCTCCCCGCGACCTTTGTCTCAGAGACGTTGAAGATCCCCATGAGGTACGATCCCGCCTCGCAGCGTCTCACATACAGCATCCCCACCGGGGCGCTGGAGATCCTGATGCACCAGCGCAAGTGGCGGCTGTCGTCGGGCGAGGTGCGGGAGTTCCCCGAATCTCCGACGGTGGCGGCGGGCATACCGTTTGTGCCCGCGGAGCTGCTCGGGCTCACCGGCGAGTACACGGTGAGCTGGGATCCCCAGTCGAAGCTGGTCTACCTGCGCGGCCCGGGCGACCCGAAGGCCGTCATTACGGGTGTCAGGTTCAACACGTACCCTGACAAGGTGCGGGTCGTGTTCGACTTCACCAGCGAGACCCCATGCCAGGTCACGCAGATGAAGAACCCGGCCCGGGTCGTGGTGAGCTTCGACAGCACTTACGTGTGGGGCACCATAGATCGCGTCATCGGCGACATCGCCGTGAACCAGGTGCGGGTCGCCCCGCCGGAGGGCGGCAGGGCCAGGGCCGTGCTGGACTTCAACTACGCTTTGCCCGATGTGAAAACGTTCTGGCTCAAAGACCCCGCGAGGTTCGTCGTGGACGTGCCCAAGCTGTACGACACCAGGGCGGCCCTCACCGTCACCCGGGGAGTGCGCTACATCGTGGTCAGTAAAGGTACCCCGTCGGGCCCGCTCACGGTGGACGTCCTCGAGGTGGACCTCAAGGACCCGGTCGTCTCGGTGCGGCCGGTGCTCGCCGGGAGGGGTGGCATGCCCGGCCTTGCCAGGGTGAGTGAGGTTGTGGCGAGGGAAGGCGCGATCGCCGGAGTGAATGGGGTATTCCATGCGGCGGACGGCACACCCCTGGGGCTTGTGGTCATCGACGGCCAGATGAAAGCTCCTCCCCTCCTGAACCGCACGGCCCTCGGGATCACCTCCGACGGCACGGTCCTCGTAGATAACGTTTCCATGGACGAGAAGGGTAATCTCACGCCGGACTGGAGGACGCTCGGGGTGGTCCACGCCATCGGAGGTGGGCCGAGGCTCGTGAAGGACGGAAGGGCGCACATCACGTCAGGCGAGGAGAGCTTCAAGGCCGATGTCGCCGTCGGGCGGGCGCCGCGCACTGCAGCCGGGGTCACCCACGACGGCAAGCTCCTGCTGGTGGCCGTGACGGGCCGGCAGGCGTATCACAGCATCGGGGTCACCCTGGAGGAGCTTGCGAACCTCATGGTCGAACTCGGGGCGAGGGATGCCATGAACCTCGATGGCGGCGGCTCGTCCACCATGGTGGTCCGCGATTATGTGATGAACACGCCGTCGGACGGACGGGAGAGGAAGGTCGCCGACGCCATCCTGGTCTTCTCGGACATTCCGCAGATCGCCCCGGTCGGGCCGATGCCGCCGAACTCAAAGCCCGGCCCTGAGCCAGGGTCGAGCCAGGAAGGCGGCTTACTACCGTAGCCTGCCGTGAAGGCCGCCTGCTGCCGCAGCCTGCTGTAGGGCGAGAGGCCTTCGAGCCCCCGGATGAGGGACGGCAGTCTCCCGGCTTACGCCGCGGTCCCCAGGTTTGCGCCGGGGAGAGGTCTTTTGAGCGCGTGAGCGTGCGGGCGAGGCAGCGGACGCAAATGATGGATACCGGCGGCACATGTGAGCGGGGCCGGCGCGGAAGGCCGGACCGCGAAGGGAGAGCAAATCGATGATCCAGCCTTCAACCTGTACGAGCCTGCGTCGAGCGACAAGGGCGCTTGCGTTTGCGGTCGCCCTCACCGTCATCATGGTGCTGGCGGGCATGGGCGCCCGCGTTCCCGCCGGAGCGTCGCAAAACCAGGCGTTCATATCCATCGGCGAGCTCAAACCCGGCATGAAGGGTATCGGAAAGACCGTGGTGGAGGGCACGAGGATAGATACGTTCGACGTGGAGGTCCTCGGCGTTCTCAAAGGGGAGACGGCCACCGGCGACCTCGTGCTGGTCCGCGTGAGCGGCAAGCCTGTAGAGGCGGCGGGCGGCATAGCCGCGGGGATGAGCGGAAGCCCCGTGTACGTGAACGGCCGCCTCGTGGGGGCCATCGCGTTCGGCTTCGAGAGCGCCGACCACTTCGTGGGGCTCGTGACCCCTATCGAGGAGATGCTCAAGGTGTTCGCGGCGGCGAAGAGGCCCGTCCCGAAGCTGGCATACCTCTCGAGCCCGGTGAGGGTCGGCGACCGGCTGGCGAAGCGGGTTGTGCTGGCGAGGTCTGCCGGCGAGGCGGCACACCTCGCTGCGGCGGTGTCCGACGACACGCTCGTGATGGTTCCTGTCGCGACGCCTGTCATGGTGAGCGGAGCGAGCAAGCGGGCGTTCGAGCGGCTGTCGCGCAGGCTCGAAGCCTTCGGGCTCATGCCCGTTCGGGGGGGCGGCGAGGCGGCCCAGAGCGCCCCTGGCGCATTGGGCGCTGCGGTCGATCTCGAGCCGGGCGGCGCAATAGGCGTCCAGCTCATCAGGGGCGACGTGTCGGTGACCGCCATCGGGACCGTTACATACAGGCAGGGCGACGAGGTGCTTGCCTTCGGTCATCCCCTTCTCGGCAGGGGGAATTCGACCTACTTCGCCACGGGAGCCGAGGTCCATCTGGTCGTGAACGGAGAGGTCATGCCATTCAAGGTCGCAAGCCCGCTCGGCGTGGCCGGCACGATCGTCCAGGACAGGACGCACGGGGTCCTCGTGGATGTGGGCAAGAAGCCGCCGAGCATCCCGGTGACCGTGACAGTGCGCGACCGTGACACCGGGGTGACCAGGATGCTCCGGGCCGACATCGTGCGCGACGATATGCTTTCCACGGACCTTGCAGGGGCGTTTACCCTGTCATGTCTCGACGCGACAGTGGACAGGATCGGGCGCGGCACGAGCCGCGTGAGCTTCCACGTCGACGGGAAGGGCCTTCCGAACCCCATCGTCAGGGACAACATGTTTTACAGCCCGGCGGACATCTCGGCGGATTCCATCGGCGAGCTCATTGAAGCCGTTGCCACCGTCATCGACAACGAGTTCGCCGACGTGGAGGTCACAGGGGTGAAGGCGGATTTCGACGTGGAGGAGGCAAGGCGTACCGCCAGGATCCACCAGGCTGAGGCGGCGACGAAAGTCGTAAAGCCCGGGGATACCCTCGAGGTGAAAGTTCGGCTACTGCCCTTCAGGGGGATCCCCGAGATCAAGATCGTCAAGGTTCAGATACCGGATGGCACTCCCCCGGGCACTCTGTACATTACGGTGCGTGGCGGCGGGGTGCCACCTGCCGATGAGGGGAAGGACACCTCGGGCGCGGGAGCGGCGGCCAAGTCCGCCCAGCCGAGCGTCGCCGAAAGCCTTGACAAGCTCGTCCAGGACTTCATGTCGAGGGAGAGGAACAACGACATCGTGGTTGAGTTCTACCCGGGGGAGGCGTCTCCCGACGCCCAGGCGGTGCCCGTGAACAGCGAGACTGCTCCTGGAGAGCCAGTCGGGTCCAGGGGGCTCGGACAGGAACAGGGTGAGGAGCCGCCGCGCGGTGATGGAAAGCCCCAGAGAGCGCCGGAAGCGGCGGCTGGCGCCGAGGAGACCGGCCTTGTCAAGACCACGCTCACCACAGGCTACGTCATCGAGGGCGAGACCACGGTCGAGGTGGAGGTGGAGGACGTGGCGCCTGCGACCCCCGATGGGGCCGGGGACGGCGAGGCGCCGCCCGAGGGGTGACCCCCCTCCTGAGACTCCCGGAAGTCCCAGGCGAACCATGATTTGGCGGTCCCCGCGCAATGCGCGGGGACTTACGTTATAAAGGAATAGGCGGGTTCGTGTCGAACTATCTCCCGGCTGGGAGGTCAAACCATGCGTCTATCCCTCAGAAACCCCAGGGTCATAATGACGGGGAGCGCGCTGGCGCTCGTCGTCGTTCTTTCCTTCTTCATTTACACCCACCTTCACCAGATCCAGGTGGCCGCGCTGGAGAAGGCGGATGATCTGATTCAGGCCGCCCTCGAGGATGGCCTCGGGCGGAAGGTGGAGGTTGGCGCCATCGAGAGCGGAGGCCTCGCCTCCATCGTGCTTGCCGACGTCGTGGTGCCGGCGCGGCCCGGGGAGGGCGGCGGCGAACCGGTGCTCGAGGCGAGGCAGGTCATGGTCAACTACTCGCTTCTGGATGTTGTCTTTCGCCGCAAGCCGGTGGCCGAGACCATCACCTCCGTGACGCTGGTGGAGCCCGTGGCGCGGGCCGGGCGAGGGGCCGACGGACGCATCTGGCCCCATGACCTTCTCGATCCCACGCGCCTGTCCGCAGGCGCGGCCGGGGGGTTTGCGGGGTCGGTTTCGGTGCGCGGCGGGAGGCTCGAGTTCTCGGGGGCTCCCGGCGTCGAGGAAACGATCGTGGTCCGGGGCATCGAGGGCACGGCCTCGTTCGCCGGCGCAGGCTTCGCATGGAGGGCGAGCGCGCAGGCGGGCCCAGAAGGCGAGCTTCGCCTGACGGCGACGGGCACTTACGACTGGGCGCAGAGGGCCCTCGCATGCGACGCCACGGTGGCGGGCGCGATGCCCGACGGGCTTGGCGACATCGTCCGCCGTGTGTTGAAGGAGAGGCCTGACCTCCTTGCGAGGGCCGGAGCGGCGTGGCCGGGGTCGGAGGCCTGGGCGGCGCGCCTCGACGATATCGGGAAGGTGGGCCTTGCCGGCGGAAAGGTGCAGGTCGAGGTCCATATACGGCCCGGCCAGGGCGGCGGCGGGCGCCTGGTGCGCGGGGATATCACCCTTGCCAAGGCGCGTCTTTCGGCCGAGGATCCGGTCCCCGGCGTGCACAGCGTCGAGGGCGGCATCAACCTGGCCTCGGAGTTCCAGGTGGATTCCGCCGGGCTTTCCCTGCAGGGCAAGGGATCAGTCGCAATTGAGCGGGCGAAGTGCGATGGGAGCGCCGCCGGCCTCGGCGAGTTCGAGGCAAGTGGGCGGGCGCTCGTGGATTTCTGGCAGAAGGCAGGGGAGCGCCTTTCTTTCGAGGGCCGGGCCGACCTCGACGTTCCCCGGATCGCCGCAGGCGATGCCATACGAGAGGCCCTGGCGCGCGTGGCCCCCGCCACGGGGAAGGAGTCGGGCGGCGCGTTCAGGGTGGACGGCCCCCTCGACGTGTCACTGGCTTTCGCCGGGCGGGCGTCGGCGGGCGTGGAGGTCCGGGGGAAGCTGGCCATGGCGGGCGGCCGGGTATCGGTGCAGGACGCGACGCCCGAGATCGCAAGCCTTGCCGGGGACCTCGGCTGCGAGCTGGACTTTACGCGTAGCACGAGGGGAGAGATCTCCTACACGGGAAGAGTCCAGACAACGAGGTCCTCCGTCAGGACCGGCCTCATTGCTCAGGCGGCCGATTTCGCAGGGGATGTGAGCGCGATGTTCACGTTCTCGGGGGCGACCGGCGGGTCGGGCGACGAGGCCGGCAAGCAAGACGGATCAGGCGAGCGGGGCGCACCCGGCGCGTCCGGCGGCGAGGGCGATGTGGGCGAGGCTGCTGGCGGCGTTTCGATGGGAATGGCCCCTGCGTACAGCGGCGAGGTCACCATCCTCTCCGGCACCGTGCGTGCGACCCGCCCCGCTTTCGGGCTCAAGTCAGCCAAGGGTGGAGTCTCGGGGTCCGTCAGCATAAGTGGTGTGGGCGCCGCCGGGCCGGCGAAGTACTCCGGCACGCTCCGGTTCGCCGGCGCCCACCTCGCCATGGCGCGCCCCGAGGCCGGCCTGAGGTCGTTCGAGACCGGCGCCGGCGGCACCGTGGAATTCGAAGGGCAGTACCCTGGCAAGGCCAGGTTCCAGGGAAGCATCGATCTTTCGGACGGCGCCGTGGCGGCCGAGGTCTCGGGCGGTGGCGTGAAGTCCGCGTCAGGCGAGGCCCGCACGAGGGGCAAGGTCTTGGTTTCCGGCGAGTACCCCGGGCGCATCGAATACCGGGGCACGGTGGACGCGTCGCGAGGTCGCCTGGCCGTGCGCGAGGTCCCGGGCGGCCTTGCACGCTGGGAGACGGCGGCGGAGGGCCACGCCGACTTCGAGGGCGAGTATCCGGGCAAGGCGCGCATCCGGGCCTCGTGCTCGTTTCCTGAAGGAGAGGCGGAGATCGCTGACGGCCCCGGGGGGGTCGCGTCGGCGTCGGGACGGGTTTCCGGCACGGTGGAGGCCAGCGGCAGCCTGCCTGGCGACATTGAGTATAGCGGGCATGCCGACTTTTCAGGCGCGTCGGTCGATCTCGTGGACATCCCGGGCGGCATAAAGTCGCTTTCGGGCACGGCCACCATTGCTGCGGATTTCGCCGGGTCTTCTGCGGGGGGCCTGAGGTACTCGGGAAGCGCCGAGCTTTCGGCGGGGCAGATGACCGCCACGAATATGCCTGGCGGCATCCGGAGCCTGAAAGGGCCGGTCTCCGGCAGCCTCGGCTTCAAGGGGGCGTACCCCGGGGTGACAGAATTCGACGGCACCGTGTCCGTCCGGGGCGCCGACCTCGCGGTGGGGGAGATCCCGGGGCTCGCAAGGTCGGTCTTGGGGCACGTGACCGGGGACATCAGCTTCGAGGCCAGGGAGGGCGCTGTTCAGCGATACTCGGGCAAGGCGGTCGTGGGACCGGCGACGTTCGTGTCCGACGGCGTCTATCCGGGCGTCAGCACGGCGCGAGGCCCGGTGAGGCTCGATCTCGAGTTTTCGTCGGCGGGCGGCGGACAACTGGCGTATAAGGGCAAGGCCACCATCGCCGGCGCCGAACTACGGGCGGGGAGGCTGTTTCCCGGCCTGCTCGACATCGCTGGGAAGGTTGATAGCTCCTTCGACTTCGAAGGCACCCCTGGAGGCGTGAAGTACAAGGGGTCGGCAAAGGTCGCGCCCGGCAAGGCGGTGTTCGGCGGCGAGGCGGTTCCCGGGCTCGAGCGCCTGGACGGAGATGTCGTCGTGTCCATCGACTTTCAGGGCGTCGGCGGGGCCAAAGGCACGTACAGCGGCAAGGCCCAGCTCTCCGGCGGCACGTTCCGGGCCGGCGAGGTGGCGAAGGGCATAGAGCAGATAGAGGGCCCCGCCAGCCTCGACGTGGCGTTCTCAGGCGGGGTCGGCATCGGGGCCTCGTACACCGGTGCCATCTCCGTGCAGGGCGCGTCGTTTCGGGCCGCTGAGATAGTCCAGGGGATGAAGAGCGTCACCGGGAAGCTCTCGGGGGACATCTCGTTTGCTGGCCGGCCTGACGGATCGGTCTCCTACGAGGGCGCCGCGGACCTCACGCAGGCGTCATTCACGGCCGGTGAGGTATACCCCGGCATCAGGGAGCTCGGCGGGAACGGCAAAGCCCATCTTACGTTTGCTAATACCAGAGGCTCCGGGATGTCCGGAGCCGCCGACATCACCGTGACCAGGGGCGTGCTCGCCCACGACGCCGTCGGGTCGCGGATTGAAGACATCGTGGCCCAGATCAGCGTGGGCAAAGACCTCGTGGAGATCAGGGGCCTGACCGGCCGCCTGGGGGCGTCGAAGATCGAGGCCTCTGGCTGGCTCCGCCCTGGCAAACGTGTGGAGATAGACCTCGCGCTCAGGAGCAGAGACCTCGCCCTCGCAAGCCTCGGCAGGGTGGCGTTTGCGGGCAAACCCGCCGTCCTGTCCGGGAGCGCCGCGGTGGACCTCGAGTTGAAGGGGTATTACCCGAGCCTGCAATATGCCGGCGAGATAGCGCTGCGGGGCGTCACGGTGGAGCACCCCGACCTCGGGGCGCGCGTTAGCGGCGTCTCGGGGGCCATCGCCCTCTCAGGCAAGAAGATGACGACGGAGTCCCTCAGGATGATGGTGGCTGGCCTTTCGGCGGAGGTGCAAGGCGAGATCACCGACCCGCTGGACCCCCGGTTCGACCTCACCGTATCCTTCCCCGACGCCGACCTTGGTCGGATAGCGGCGTTCATTGCGCCGGGCGGCGGGAGCGGCGAGGCTGGCGGCGGCATGAGCGGCGTCGGAGGCAGGGGCAAGATCACCGCGAGGCTCACCGGAACGGCAGATGACTTTTTCGTTGAAGGCGCCGTGGATCTCGCCACACTCAGCCTCCCTGTGCAGGGGAAGGTCGTCGCCGCGTCTGGCGCGAAGGCGGGCTTCCGCTACGGAGGAGGCGCCCTCACCCTGAGCCGGGCAACGGCTTGCGTCGCAGGCGGGGTTGTCGCCCTCGACGGCGTGATAACGGCCCGGGAGGGCTGGCCGGGCGGAGGGCGGAACGCGGCTGAGGGGTCCCCGGCGGCGCGGCTCACCGTTGAGTTCAAGGGGATCTCCGCGAAAGAGATCGCACCCCTTTTCCTCCCGCAGGACGTGGCACTCACCGGGGCGCTTGACGGCAACGTCGCGGTCACCGGGGAGGGCCGGGGCAAAACACCATACGTCGCTGCAGGATCGTGCCGGATGGGCGCAGGCTCCGTCGCGAGCGGCGCCGTCAGCTTCGCCTTTGGTAGCCTCGAGGCCGGCTTCCGGGCGGCCGATGGCAAGGTCACGTTCGACCGGCTGGTGGCCCGGGGCGCCGAGGGCGACATCGACATCAAGGGCACCGTGTCCGCGGGGGGCGAGGTCAACCTGCGAGCCGTTGTCAAGGGGGTCAGCCTGGCAAATCTTGCAAAGGTGGCGGGCTATGACGGCGTGGCCGGCGTGGTCGGCGTAGCCGGGTTCGCGGGCACCGTCGCGGGCAGGGGCAGCGACATCGCGGTGGACGGGCTCGCCGACGTGGAGAAGGGCATCATCGCCGGCAGGAGGTTCGACGCGCTCACCGGGCGGGTCAGGCTTTCGTCGCGGGAGATATACCTGGATGGCGTGAGCGTCCGCGACGGAAAGGCGTCGTATCTCATATCCGGGAAGGCCGGCCTGGGTGCGGTGACACGGACAGACACAGGGGCAGGGACAGGGCGCGCTCTGGACCTTGCCGTCCGGCTTAGCGGGGTGCCGTGCCAGGACGTCATGTCCCTCGCTGGCGTGAGCGGGCTTCCTCTCGAGGGTGTCCTCTCGGGCGAGGTGACCGTGAAGGGGACGGCTGCGAGCCCCGAGGCCCAGGGCTCGGTCGAGCTTTCGGACGGCGAGCTATCCGGGGTAAGGCTGGGCAGGGTTGGCATGAGCTTCAGCTACGCCGGGGGGGCGCTTCACATCACCAGGCTGGCGTCGAAGGTGGGTCCCGCGAGCGTTGTGGCCAGCGGCACGGTGGGCAAGGATGGAGGCCTTGATCTCTCGGTCAGCGCGAGCGACGTGGACCTGGCAAGAATTCCGGTGAGCATCCCGGGCAACCCCGTGAGCGCGGGGGCTGCGAGTTTCGATGGAAAGGTCACGGGCGACGTGAGGGCCGCGCGCGTGGAGGGGCAGGTGACCGCGACCAACGTGGTCTTCAGAGACGTCCTCTTACCGGGCGTCGCAGGCACGGTGAGGTGGGACGGGAAGAAGATCGAGCTTGCGCCGCTCGCCATCCACGACGGCAGCGGCGGCGCCGAGGTGACCGGTTCCGTCACGCCGGGCAAGCACGGGGCCGCGGATACGGCTTTCGACATCGTGCTGGAGGCGAAGGGGCTCGGCTTTCGAACGGCGCTGGATCTCGTGCAGCCGGGCTACAATGCCGACCTCACAGGCAAGGTCAGCGGCAAGGTCTCCCTCGAGGGCAACGTCTCAAGCCCTGACGTGGATGTGGCGCTCCAGGCATCCGATCTCGAGGTTGCTGGCGTGGCCTTCGCAAGCGCCACCATCGAGGCGAGGGCCACAGCAGGCGATCTTTCCCTGCGGGTCCTGCGGCTTCGCCAGGCAGGCGGCGGCTATCTCGAGGCGAGCGGGACGTCGAAACAAGGCGGCGCCATCTCGTTCATGGCGTCCGCGAGAGGGTTCAACGCGGGGGTGCTGGCAAGCCTGCTGGGCATCAAGCATGCGGTGAGCGGCGTGCTGGACTGCGCGGCCAAGATCGAGGGCACGTCGACCGACCCGTCCGCAACCGTCGCCCTGCAGCTTACGGGCGGTTCCGTCGAGATGGTGCGATTCGACACGATAAGCGCGAGGATGCTCTTCCGTGGCGGGGTCGTAACCATCGAGGAAGGCGAGATCGTCCAGGGCCGTCACAGGGCGAGCGTGACCGGCAAGGTGCCTCTTCCCGCAAAGCAACTGGCCGCCCTCGGTATCGCGCCGCCGAAGAGCCAGGAGGGCCTGGATCTTGCGGTCAGGATGAATGATGCCAGCCTGGTGCTCCTCATGATGGTATCAGATCAGATCGAGTGGGCCGAGGGCGCGGCGAATATGGATCTCCGCGTGACGGGAAGCCTCGATGCCCCGCAGCTTCGCGGGGGCGTGAAGGTGAGCGGCGGCACGGTGAAGCTGGCGCCGCTCACGGACGCTCTAAAGGACGTGACGGCGAAGGTGAGCTTTGCCGGCGCCGAGGCGTCCATCGACAGCTTCTCGTGCCGGCTCGGCGACGGCGAGATAGGTGCGTCGGGGAAGGTGGTCCTGTCCTCCGGTGAAGGTCCCAGGGTCGACATCAGGGTGACGAGCACGCGGGCCAGGGTGAACACAGGCATGCTCCGCGCCCTCGTGGACGCCCGACTTGCACTCTATGGTCCTGTAAGACGGCCGCTCATCAGCGGTGATATCAAGCTGGCAAAGGCGGAGATGGCGCCGGCAGATCTTGGCGAAGGGTCAGTGCCGCTCGACGCGGACCTTGCGCTTACCGTGTCCACCGAGGGAGACCTCAGGGTGCGGACGAAGATCATGGACGTTCCAGCCTCAGGCAGCCTCAAGGTGGGCGGGACAATCAAGCAGCCGACCATCGCGGGGAGGGTGGAGGCCCATCGTGGCTGGTTCGCCTACTTCGGGAACGAGTTCACGGTGCGCGAGGCGGTGGCGGAGTTCAAGGAGGATCGCGGGGTCATGCCGTACCTCGATGTGCAGGCCGAGACAAGCGCCGGGACCACCGACATATACCTTGCGCTCCGGGGCACGCCGCCGGGGGACCTCACCATGGACCTCACCTCGAGCCCGCCCATGAGCCGCGACGAGATCCTGGCGCTCCTGAACTACCCCGGCGCGCTTGCGAAGATCCTCGAGGGCGACGTGGAGGGCGCCATGAAAGAGGAGATCGCGAGGATATTCGACCAGGAGTTGCGGCTTCAACTTGTGGGCGGCATAGAGAGGGCGTTCGAGGACGCGCTTGCGCTGGACGAGTTCAGGCTGCAGCGGAGCACGTCCAACGAGCTGACGCTCAGGATCGGGAAGTATGTCGTGAGCGACCTCTACCTGAGCTACGAGAAAGGCTTCGGGCCGGAATCGTCCGGCGTGCTGAGGTTTGACTACATGTATGGTCCGGGCGTGGTGTTGAGCGGGAGGTACGACGAGCGCGGCATATACACCTTCGGCATCGAGGCCCGGCTGCGCTTCTAGGCGCGGGCCCGGCCGGGGCGGGCTGACACCCGAGACCTGGAACCTCAAGACCCGATGCCATGCCGGGCGCCCGGGACGCCCGATTGCGGCTGGAACAGTTTACTGGGCCGGACAATAATTGCATGGCCAGATGGGAAGGATTTACGTTGAATGGGTCGAAATAGACAACGTTCTTGCGTGCGGCAACGAAGAGGAGGGACGAACGTGACAGAGTTTTCCGGGCTCCGGGCGAAGAGACGCAGCATGCTTCCTGTCGTGCTGTCCGCTCTGGTGGTGGCGCTGGGCGTAAGCCTTGCCTCCGCCGGTGCGTTCGCGCAGGTCCCGTCGGGCGAGAAGGTCGTCGCCGTTGAGGTCGAGGGCCTGAAGAGCATTCCAAAGGAGACCGTCATGGAAGTCGTGAAAGTGAAGGTCGGCGACACACTCAGCGAAGAGGCGGTCAGAGCCGACATGCAAGCCATCAGCGACCTGGGCCTTTTCTTCAATGTGTCGGCCAGGTTCCACCCGCACCTCGGCGGGGTAAAGCTGGTGTATGAGGTCGTCGAGAACCCCCGTATCAAGAGCATGACATTTCAGGGCAACGAGGCTGTCGGCACCGACAAGCTCGAGCTCCTCATGAGCCTGAAGCCCGGCGAGATCCTGAACGTGAAGAAGCTCAACGGCGACCTGGAGCGAATCCTCAAGTACTACTACAATGAGGGTTACTCCGCCAAGATCAAAGACGTTAACATTTCCGAGCAGGGAGACGTCACGGTGGTGCTGGCGGAGCTCCGGGTGAGCGGCGTCAGGGTCGAGGGGAACAAGAAGACGCGGGAGTACGTGGTCCGCAGGCAGATCACGGTGAAGCCCGGTGAGCTCCTCAACGTGAACAAGCTCCGCGACGACCAGCGCAGGCTCGGAAACCTCGGGGTCTTCGAGAGCGTTGACATCAAGCTGGACCTCGACGAGGCCAGGGAAGGCTACATAGTCACCTACGTCGTCAAGGAGGCCAAGACCGGCAGTGCCGCACTTGGCGCAGGCTGGAGCTCGGCCGAGGGGTTCATCGGATATATCGAGCTTGCCGAGGACAACTTCCTCGGAAGGCAGCAGAGGGTGAACATCAACTGGCAGTTCGGCGGCGGGCGGAACTCGTATGAGCTGGGATTCTACGACCCGTGGCTCGACAGCCGGCGCACCTCTTTCGGTCTCAACCTTTACAACCGCACGTCAAGCGTGGAAAGGAACTGGGATGCGGAGAGGTACCAGTGGATAGGAACGGGAGACACCCCGGAGAAGGTCAAGTACAGCGAGCAGCGAAGGGGCGGCAGCGTATCGGTGGGCCGTCCACTCAACCTTGACACCCGGGTGTCGCTCGCGCTCAGGATCGATGCCACGAAGCTGACCCCGATCCCGGCGAGCGGCCAGGACGACGCCGGGTGGACGTGGCTGGCGGGCAAGGACCCGAGCGGCGAGACGAGGAGCCTCACGCTCTCCGTGGTCAACGACACCCGCGACCACTACATGAACCCGAAGAGCGGCAGCTACAAGCGGGTGTCCGCTGAGATGGCCGGAGGCATCCTGGGCGGCGATTACACGTTCGGGAAGTACCAGGCTGAGGGCAGCCTGTACCACGAAGTCCTCCGCAACCAGGTTCTTGCGTTGCACCTCGCCACGGGGCTCTCCACGGGCACGCTGCCGCCGCACGAGCAGTACCGCATCGGCGGTGCGGAGTCGCTGCGCGGCTACGACTATGGTGAGTTCTACGGGGACAAGATGGTGCTTGCGAACGCGGAGTACAGGTTCCAGATCATCAAGGGTCTGCAGGGCGTGGTGTTCGCCGACACCGGTGCGGCCTGGCTCAAGGATGACCCGGTAAACCTCGCCGACTTCTCCACCGGCGCCGGGGTGGGCGTGCGCATCGATACGCCCATAGGGATGCTGCGGATAGACTACGGCGTAGGCAAGAAGGGCGGTCAGGCCTACTTCAGCTTCGGCCAGATGTTCTAAGTGAGGGTGCAAAAATGC
>DKEX01000035.1:49206-61946 GCA_002452295.1 Firmicutes bacterium UBA6811
AGAACTAACGCACCCTCACTTAGGTACTGGTTCGCGAGTTTCTGCCTGTTTCGTGGGCCTTGCCGGTGCCTGCGGGGCGGGGCGTCAGATCCCGGTCACCTTCCTGCAGGCCGGATTCGGTGGAGGCGCCCCGCCCGGGGCGCCTCTGCGGAGCGCAGCACCGATGGCCCATGGCAGCCGGGCTCCTGGTAAAGTGGCACCGACTTGTGACGGCCGGCCCGGCCCGGGTCGAGCGAAGTGGCGGGTCAGGCCGGCCGAGGCGGCAAGGGGTTCACACTCGGGCCGCCGCGCGGCCCCGTGGGATCGGCTATGAGCGCGCCAGCCCGCTGGCAAAGGGGCATGCATTTGCCAGCGGGAGGGGGCGGGATCGGCCGATGAGGTTCTTGCCGTGGAGGAGCGGCATTGCTATAATGGGCATGTCCCGAGCAGGCGGCCTTCCTCCATGGTTCCCGGGGCACAACGCCACCACCGCTGAAAGGATGGATAGAGATGCTCAAGAGCTCAACGAAGGTACTGGGTTTACTGGTGATTGCGGTCGCCGCAGTCGCCGTCATTGTAAGCGTCAACGGTTCCTCGGTTTCGCGCGCCGCGGGCGAGTCTCCCGTTGTCGGGTTCGTGTACTCCCCGAAGATAATCGCCGCCGTGGAAAGCTCTCCGGAGTATGCCAAGGCGCGGAAGTCTTATGAGGACTTCGCCCAGAAGCTGCAGAAAGACTACGACTCCCAGGCTGAAGGGCTGGACGATCAGACCAAGAGGGCGAAGCTGGCCGAACTCGAGCAGAAGCTCGCCACGAAGCAGGTGGAGCTCAACAAGCCTTTCCAGGACAAGATCCAGAAGGCCATAGAGGAAGTGGCCAAGAGCGAGAGCGTCTCGGTGGTTCTTGCTCAGAGGGTGGAGTTCGAGGCGTTCGTGCCGGTGCGCGGCAAAGACGAGAAGATCGTCGGCTCCCAGCCTGCTCCCGTGTCCCTCCCGATCGTCGTAACCGGAGGCAAAGATCTCACAGACCTGGTCATAAAGAAGCTCGGCGTGAAATGAGCAACCGGGCGGCCGGGCCCTGCGATACCCCCCTCGTGTTTTCCACCTGGCACTACAGCCCGGCGGGGCNNCCGCCGGTGGCGGTGGTTTCATGAAGCGGATAACCCTTGGCACAATTGCGCTGCTTGGAGCGCTCGCCGTGGTGACCTGCAAGCTGCCCTCCGCGATCATCGGCTCGAGACCGGGGTCATGGTCGGGAGCGGAGGGGCGCGATGGCGCGGCGGTCAAGGGGGATTCGCTTGTTTCTTTTCAGGATCTCAAACACATTTCCCCGCTTGCCATCACGAAACGCGATCCCTCGTTACCTGCTTCTGACTCTGTGACTGTCGACGGCCTGGCCCTGCACGGGGCGCCCGTTGGCGCACCTGCCGCGGGGGCGGCGCCGGGTCTCCTCCACGCTGGAGAAGGCGGGCCCGACGGGGGGCTGGCATCGGCCCTTCGCACCGCGGTGAACGGACCGGGGCGCGCGGCAGAATCGGGCATCGCGGTCCCGGGAAGGTCCCTCGAGCCTGGCGCTGGCCCGCCGCCGACAGGTGAGGCCGGCGGCGACCTGCGTCCGGCGGAGCCTGCGAGGCCGGGTGAGGCGGCTACGCTACACAAGCCAATAGACGTGGCTGTGTCCTCTGCGGTGAGCGCCGGGGCCGGGGCTGGGGCCACGGCCGTGGTCGTGGCCGGAGCCGATTCCCAGGCAGAGGGCGGGCGCAAGAGCGAGAGCGAGGGCGGCGAGGCGCGCCAGGGCTTCGTTATGCTGGAGGAGGCCGCGAGAAGGCACCCTCTGTGGGGGGAGCTTGCCGGAATCGATCAGGAGATGGAGGCATGCAAGGCCGAGTGGCAGCGCGAGGTGGACGCCTCCTGTGTCAGCCGCGACGACATCGAGAGATGCTATGAAGCCGCTACGAGGGCACTTCTGGCATCCGAGGCCTCCCGGGGCGATAACGGGGGCGACGGCGGCGGTGGCGCCGCGTATGCCGCGGTGCTGCCAAACAGGATGAAGGATATGGAGGCACGGCTCCGGGAGGATGCCGAAAGGCGCATCGAGGCGCGCGCAGCCGAGCTCAGGGCGAAGCTGGATGACGACCTCTACGCGGAGCGAGCCAGGCTCAACCAGGAATTCGACGAGTTCAAGGACAAGACGCTGAAAGAGTACTACCTGTCCCTGTTCAACACGCAGGTGAAGCTGAAGCTGCTCAAGCTATCCGAGGAGGAGCGCAGGGCCCTCCAGGAGAAGCTCGCGAAGCTCACCGTGGAGATGGAGATGAAGCTCGACGCGAGGCGCAAGGAGCACGACGCCGCCTTTGCGGCCTACGCTGAGAGGAGGCGGGCTGAGGCCGAGGCGGACATCGAGGCGTTCCGGGCGAGGCAAGAGCAGGAGGTCTCCGAGAAGCTCAGGGAGGAGCGGGCCCGGCTGGAGGAGAGCCTTGCAGACCTCTTGCGCAAGGCGGACTCATCGCTCCAGGAGGAGACCGAGAGATGGCGCGATGAGGCCGTCCGGCGCGCCAGGATCGAGCTTGCCGCCCGGCGGGACCAGATCGCGAGGGAGTTCGCCGCGAGGGAGGCGGCCTTCACCGCGAAGTACGGGAAGCTCAAGGCGCAGCGCGACGCGCTGTACGGGGCGATCTGCGACGACATCCGCAAGGCCGCCCGGGAGCTCGAGGTTGGCACGGGCGTGAAGGTGAGCGTGCTGGAACATGGCATCGCGCCGCCCGGTGCGGGCACCGCAGGTGGGGGCCGGGACGTCACCGAGAAGGTGCTGGAGATCATCCGCAACCGCTGATCGTTCTCCGGCCCGGGCTGCCAGTTCCGGGCAGGAGGGGCGGGCGTTTGCGACGGGAGAGTCAAAGTGGATGCGTGAGAAGTGGACACTTGGGGAGCTTGCGAGGATGGTCGGGGGCGAGCTTGCGGGCGACCCCCGGCTTTGCATAAGTGGGGTCTCTCCGATCGAAACGGCGGGCGCAGGCGATATAACCTTTGCCGACGACGCAAGGAAGGCTGGCGTCGCGGTGCGGGGCCCGGCGGGCGCGGTGGTGGTGCCACGCGGCGTGGACCTCGCGGGAAAGCCTGGCATCGTGGTAGAGAACCCCAGGCTTGCGTTCGCAGGGATACTTGCAGTGTTTGAGCCGGAACGCGACGCCCCCCGGGGCATCGACCCGCGCAGCGCCATCGACGCGACCGCGAGCATCGGGGAGGACGCCTGTATCGGGCCGAACGTGACGGTCGCAGCCCACGCTATCGTCGGCGAGAACGCCGTGCTCTACCCCGGCGTGTACATCGGCCGCGAGGCGAAGGTCGGCGCCGGGGTGGTGCTCTGCCCCAACGTGGTGGTGAGGGAGCGGGTCATCATCGGCAGGAACGTCATCATCCATGCTGGCGCTGTCATAGGCGCCGACGGCTTCGGGTACGTGGAGTCCGGCGGGGTGCACCACAAGATCCCGCAGATAGGCACGGTTATCATCGAAGACGACGTGGAGATCGGCGCGAGCTCCTGCGTGGACAGGGCCACCATGGGCGCCACGGTCATCGGTAGAGGCACCAGGATAGACAACCTCGTCCAGATAGGTCATAATGTAAGGGTGGGTGAGAACTGCATCATCGTCGGACAGACCGGCGTTGCCGGATCAGTCGAGATAGGCGACTCGTCAATCCTCGCGGGCGGGGTGGGGGTCAAGGATCACGTCAGGATCGGGCCGGGCAGCGTCGTGGCGGCGCGCGCCTTCGTGTGCTCGAACCTGCCACCGGGGGCTTTCGTCTCCGGCAGCCCCTCGCGGCCTCACCGCGAGCAACTTGCCATTGAGGGCGCCATGCGCAAACTCCCCGAGCTCATGGAGCGCGTCCGTAAGCTGGAGGAAAGGATACGCGCGTTGGAGGAGGGCCGCTGAGGCATTCCGGGCTAAACGCGCCTGGCGCCTTCCCCGGGTTTCGCCAGCTCGAACCGCGACCTCGACCTCGACCGCGCCTCGTTGCGCAAGCGAGGGTCGATCTCGAACTCAACAGGTTCGGTATCATCGATGTAGTCCATGGTGTCGTGGGTTGCCCAGAACTCGGCCTCCTCGCTTTCGTTGTTGAACTTCGGGATCCGCCTTCTCGTGGTAATCACCCCCTCTCGCATAGTATCTCCGTTCACCGGGGTGGTCATCGCTTGCGCGGTGATCACTCGCACAATGTCGCCCTGCTTCAAGCAGAAGATAACCGTAAGGTATCTACCGTCCACCGTGCGACCGTATGCGATGAACCTGTCGCACCGCGTGCGGCGGAAGAGCGGCTGTTCCAAGATGACCTCCCCTGCTTCACGGGGGCTGACGCCGCGTCGTTCAACGTGCCGCGAGTTGGCGGCGTCCCCCCCGAACCGCCCGAGCCGCCGCAAGCCCCTCCGCCCCCACAATATGCTGACACCTCTTGTCTGTCAACCACGTTCCGGCACTCCTCGGGCCTCCACGTTTACCATAGCACATGCCTGAGTCTCGTGGCTTCGCCCGTATGGGTGAATTTGGCACGGCGAAGAGTTCCTTCTAAAGTAGGAAACATGGCCTGCAGAGGAGAATAATCCTCCAGACTACCTGAGTGTGGGTTCACGAATCCGTGCCACTTTGGCAGAAGCCTCCGGGTTGCCGGTGCTTGCANNCGCGCCGCAAGCGCGCCGTCCCCGGAGTGGAACACCGCGAGCCCCTGGAAAAGTGGCAGCGATCTCTGAACCCGCACTTAGGAAGGAGGGTTGTTCTAACATGCGAAAGACCAGATTTGCTGTTGCCGTCGCCGCGGCCGTTCTACTCGCGGTCGCCGCCGCAGGCCCTGCGGGCCACGCTTCCACCACGTACGCCGGGGAGACCGGGCTTCTGCTCGCGCCTTCCGCTGACACGCTCGGCGTGAATTCCCTGGCGATCACTTACGGCCACCTGAGGCTGGTGAACATCGTCTCCGTCGGGGTCGGGCTTGCACCCAACCTCGAGATCGGGGTCGGCTCCGCCGGGCTCGAACACGGAGCGTCCGCCTATCCCCTTCTCAAGCTGAGGCTTGTGGGCGAGTCACGCGACATGCCAGCGGTCGCCGTGGGCCTCGAGGACCAGGCGCTGTACGTGGCTGCCAGCAAGCGCCTCGCTGCGCGGGGTGCGCGCGCCCACGTCGGGTTCGGGTCGGGAAGGTTCGACGGCCTTTTCGCCGGGGTTGACCTCGTGCTGAACCCGGTGAGCATATCGGGCGGCAACGCGTCAGGGTTCCCGGTGACGACGCTCATGGGCGAGTATGTCGGAGGCGACTTCAACGTTGGCGCCAGGTTCGACATCGCCAGGGGCCTTGCCGTTAATGTCGGGCTTCTCGACATGAGTTCGCTCTCGGCGGGCGTGTCGTTCAAAATGAAGTTCTGACGGCCTGGCGGCGCGCCAGGCGCGCGCAGGGCATGCAGAACACGAGAGCACGCCGGGCGTGCACGGCACCTGGAACAGACCATGCGGCCGCAACCACCCTCGCGAGGGGGAGGTTGCGGCCCCTTTCGTGAAGGCGCGACGCTGCGGGGTCACACGGGACAGGACCATGCAGGACCACGCGCGACCATGCGCGACCGGGTTCGGCGCCGAGGGGCGGCAGACCCTGCACCTCGGCGCCGATCTGGCGGTTCTCTGGCATCCCTGGGAGGAGGGTTCCGATTTCCGCTCAGGAGGGATCTGGGGAAATAAAGAGAAAATAGCACCGGGGGCGTAAGTCGTGGCGGGACCTGGCAGAGATAGAAGCCGAGGCATCTTCAGCCTCACCATATGGCGCGTCGTATCATTTGCGGCGGCCGCGGCGGTGGCCCTGGCGGCGGCCCTCGGCTTTGACTGCGAAGGTGCCCACGCCTGCGTCGGCGCGCGGCCCCTCGCCATGGGCGGGGCGTTCATCGCCGTGGCCGACGACGCATCCGCCGTGTACTGGAACCCTGCGGGCCTTGCCCGGCTCGGCGAACGGCAGCTTGCCCTCACGAGCACCCTGAATAACAGAAACGTGTTCAACTACGACGACTTCGTGGCCTACGTGCAGCCGGGGTCTCGTCCCGGCACCGGGGCGGGCTTTGGCTTCGTGACAGAGCACGTCGGCTCGCCCGAGGGCGCCGGCGCAAGCGATGGAACCGGTGCTGCCGCTGGTACCATCGCCAGGGTCGGCGCCGGGGCCGACCGCGAGACGGTGTACAGGGGGTCCACGTGGCTTGTGTGCTCGGTGGCCCGGTCCGTTTTCCGGGACCTTGCCGTCGGCGCGAACCTGCGCCACGAGACCCACGCCCGCCGCCTCCCCGGCGCGGAGCTGGTGCTGGGGTCCCGATGGGGAATGGACCTCGCCCTCCTTTACCGGGCGAGCCCCGCGATCTCGCTGGGCCTGCTGCTGCAGGACTCCGGTCTCTCGCCCATCAGGTGGGAGGACGGCCGCGAGGAGGCCGTGCGCGTGAACGTCCGCCCGGGCCTTGCGTATCGGCCCGACCCCCGCACAATCATCGCCGTCGACCTGTACGACCTGGGGGCGCTGGCGACCGGGCCGCCGCCCGGGGCGGGGAACGGCGCCTTCGCCGTCCGCGCCGGCGTGGAGCGCCGGGTCCTGGAGCACCTGGCCGCGCGGCTGGGCTACTACGGCATCGGCCCCGGGGTCGGCGCCATCACGTGCGGAGCGGGCTGGAGCGGGGATGAGTGGCAGGTGGATTACGTGTACCTGGGTGCGGCGACGACCCCGGGCCACCCGGGGCTCGGCGGCACGCATCAGATGGGGGTGACGTTCAAGTTCTGAGGATCATCGACCGTTACGTGGCGAGGGAGTTTGCAGGCCCGTTTCTCGGGTGCATCGGCGGGTTCGTCCTCGTCATGCTGGCCGGCCAGCTCTTCTGGCTCGCCGAACTCATTATTGTCAAGAAGATCGCCACCGCCGCCGTGGCAAGGATGCTCCTCTACAAGCTCCCCGACGCCGTGGTGCAGTCCCTCCCTGTCGCGACGCTCTTCGGCGCGCTTCTCGCCCTTGCGCGCCTCGCGAAGGACAGCGAGCTTTCGGCGCTTCGGGCGAGCGGCGCGCGGGTGCCCAGGCTGGTTCTGCCCCTCCTCGTTGTAGCCGTGCTCGTAAGCGGCCTCACGTTCTGGATGAACGAGCGGCTCGTCCCGTGGAGCAACCACCAGTATGAGAACATGGTGCGGAAGCTCATCCTGCAGGAGGCACTCCCATCGGTCGAGGAGAACGTATTCTTCCGGGGCACGGGGGACAGGTTCTTCTACGTCAGGGAGGTGGACCCCAGCGCACACATGCTCCATGATGTTATGATATATGAGGTGAGGGGCGACAGGCTCCCGAGGATCATCACCGCCCGGCGCGGCACCGCGAAGGATGCCACCTGGACCCTGGAGGACGGGGTGGTCCACGACCTGGACAGGGACGGGTACGTTACTTACGAGGCCAGGTTCAGATCCATGACCATCGAGATGGACCAGGGCCTCCAGGCCTTCTTCGGCGAGCAGAAGACCCCGGCGGAGATGAGCCGCAGGGAACTCGGCGAGCATATCGCTCTCTTCCGGCGGAGCGGCATCAGGGTGAACGCCCTGGCCGTGGACTACGACCTCAAGCTGGCGCTCCCGCTGGCGGCGTTCATCTTCACCCTGACAGGCGCCCCTCTCGGCATCGCAGGCCCCCGGTCCGGGAGGCTGTTCGGGGCAGCGGTGAGCGGGGCGATAGCGTTCTCGTATTACGTCTTCTCGTCGGTCCTGCGCTCGCTGGGGTGCAACGAGATCCTCCCGCCGCTCGTCGCGGCGTGGGCGCCGAACGTTCTGTTCGCCGCGGCGGGCGTGCTGCTCATGGTACGAAGCGAGAGGGTGCGGTAGGCTGCGATGGCAACCAGGCTGGAAGCCCCGGGAGATGACGGGATAACGAGAGATGCCGCCGGGCGCCGATGGGCTGCGCCACGGGGGTGCCCGGCGGCAAGGAACCCTGTGCATGTTCTCCGCATAACCACGTGCCTTCTTGTTGCGTGCTCCATCGCCGCCTCGATCGCGGTCCTCGCCGCAGGCCCTGTCGCGGCCTCGCCCGAGCCCGCCCGCCTCTCGGGGGACAGGGTGACCGTCGACTTCGAGAGCAACCTGGCGCGCGCCGAGGGCGGCGTCGTGCTCACCTACAAGGAGCTGCGGATCGCCTGCGACCTGCTAGAGGTGAACGTTTCGTCCGGGGAGCTTGTGGCCACAGGGCACGTGGAGTTCCACGACGGCGATGACGTGGTCACGGGCGACGTCCTCCGGTACGACCTCAAGGCAAGGCGCGGCAGCATCAGCCACGGCAGGGCCGCGGTGACCGGCGAGCGGATGGATGGCAAGATGTACGTTACCGGCGATGAGTTCGCCGCCGAGCCAGGCAAGATCACGGTCGCCCACGGCAGCTTCACCACGTGCGACCTGGACGAGCCCCACTACCACGTGGAGGCCGGGGAGATAGAGGTATACATAGACGACAGGATGGTCCTCCGGCGCGTGTCCTACTGGGAAGGAAAGATTCGCCTCTTCTACTGGCCGTACCTGGTGCTGCCCATCCGGGAGGAGAACAGGTTCGAGCTTCCGAAGGTAGGCTACGGCCCCGCCGAGGGCTGGTTCGTGAAGACCACTTACAACTACTACCGCAGCCCGTCCTCCCGGGGATCGCTCTACCTCGACTACTTCACGAGGCTCGGCGTGGGCACCGGCGCGAAGCATCTCTACAAGATAGGAACCCTTGGCAGCGGGTTCATCTACGTCTACGGCCTTGCCAACAAGGTGGCCGGGCGCACTGACAGCAAGTTCGAGGTTTCCCACGACATCCCGCTCGGCGAGAACACCGCCTTGCACCTCGGCCTTCTATATAGTGATGCGGCATCGTCCGCGGGGGTTCCCACGAGGCAGCTTGGCGGGAGCGTGAAGCTGGACCACCGCGACGAGCAGGGAGCGCTCGCCCTTGCCGCCGAAAAGACGGTGAAACGGGGGCAGGCGCCCAGTGACGAGACGAGTGCCTCGGTGGCTGGAAGTCGCAGGTTCGCCGGCGGGCTGTCGCTCTCGGGCAGCGCTGCCTATCTCGACCGCCGGGTGCCCGGCGGCGACCCGGCCTCCGGCGAGAGGTTCCTCAACTACAAGCTCGACGCCTCGAAAGACACCGCCATAGGCTCACTCGGCGCCGTCTGCGAGCAATACGTCAAGCCCCGCGAGCGTGAGGAGAAGGAGGAGGAGGGCGAGGTGGACCCCCTCCCCTACGAGGCCATAGGCCGGGCGCCCGAGATCACGTTCGAGTCGAGGCCCTTCGCCCTCGGGTCCCTGCCGCTCGAGCTGCAGGTGGCGGCGGGGTATGGCAGGTACGCCGAGAGGCCGTCAGGCTGGACTGTTCCGGGCATGGTGAGGGCGGCGCGCACGGAGGTCGCGCTCCTGGCTCCCTCGCAGTCCTATCCGCTCTGGAGCAGCGCCAGGGCGACCGTCTCCGGCGGCGTCACATTCGATAGTTACACCACGGGCGACAGGCGCTACGTGGCCGAGGCCCGCCTAGGCCTGGAGACGAAGGTGTTCGCAGACGCCCTGAGGCTCAAGGGTGGCTACGAGCACTGCGGCGTATTCGGCGAGACGCCATTCGCCTTCGACGGGAAGACCCGCAAGGGGCTTCTCACGGGGGCCCTCACACTTTCGCACGGTCCGGTCACTGCCACAATCGAAGGCGGGTACGACCTCTACACGCGGGTTTACAGGGACCTCTCGGCGAAGGTGAGGGTGTCGCCGGGCGAGCCCTGGGCTGTCGAGGCGCGGGCGACCTACGATCCGAACCAGGCGGCCATGAAGGAGGCCCTTGGCAGGATCGAGCTTTCGCCATCGGACCGCTGCACCGTCAAGCTGGGCGCGAGGTACAGCTTTGCCAGGCAGGCGCTGGACAGGCTCGAGAGCGACGTCGCGCTGGGCATCTCTGACGCGTGGAAGCTGCAGTGGACTATAGTCTACGGGGGCGAGTCCAGGGGCGTGATCCGGGGCGATGTGGGCGTCACCCGTGACCTGCACTGCCGCGAGCTGAAGCTATCGTACAGCTACACCGACAACCAGGTGTGGCTTGAGTACAGGATCAAGGCGTTCCCCTACGAGGGGATCAAGTTCGGCCTTGGAGACCAGGGCGTGCTCTTCTGATGCGAGCGCCGGCGATGGGAGCGCCGGCGCCGCTGAGAGCACCGCGGCGCCATAGCCGCGAGACAAGGGGGTGGCACGGGTGCCGAGGGGAACTCTGGTGGCCATGATCTGCCTGGGTGTCGTGTGCGTGGTTGCGCTGGGCGCCATCATCCTCAGGCCTGCGCCCCCCGAACCCCCAGCGCCGCCGGGCTCCGGCCCCGGTGTCGGCCCTCTCGAGGGCCCCGGCATCGCCGTGGAGATGAGCAGGTTCGTCGGGAGGTCCGGAGGGCAGCGGCGGTGGGAGTTCGACGCCGACGAGGTCCGACTGAAGGAGGGCGAGAGCCGCGTCGTGCTGGAAGGCATCCGCGACGGCACTCTCTACGACAAGGGTGAGGCCTGGCTGTGGTTCCGGGCGGCGCGAGGCGAGGCGGACACGTCCACGAACGACCTCAGGCTGGAAGACGTGCGGTTCTCGTCGCAGAAGGGCGACAGGCTCACCGCCGACACGCTTACCTGGTCCGAGAAGGACCAAAAGGTGGTCATCGAGGGCAACGTCCGCGTCGAGCGCGACCATGACTCGGTGCTGCTGTGCGACAGGGCGGAGTACCACCCCGGGGACAACGTGCTGGAGACGGTGGGCAGGACCACCGTGGAGCTGGAGATTCCCGGGGACTAGTCCTGCGTTTTCGCTACGTCAGGATCCGCCGTGGGGTTGCCGGCGCCTGTGGAGCCCGGCAGCCCGGCGCCTGCCGTCCGGCAGGTGAGTGCGGGGCCGACAACTGGGGTAGAGGTAGCGAGGAGGGACGGCCATTATGAGTGGACATGTGCCTGAGAAGATGTGCGCCTTCGGGACGGCCAGGGCGGGGAGGCGGATGGGGATGACGATGGCGATGTGGATGAGGATGCGGATGAGGATGGGGGTGGGGGTGGGGGTGGGGGTGAGAGTGAGGATAAGGATGGCGGCCGTGCTCGTCCTGGTGGCCGGCATGGCCCTATCTGCCCTCGGGGCCGAGGCGGCCAGGGAGAAGGTGGTGATCACCGCGGACAGGAAGGTCACCATCGACTTCGACGCCGATGTCACCGTCTTCGAGGGAAACGTCAGGATCTCCTATTCCGACGTGGTCATCACGGCCGACCGGGCCGAGGTGAAGGGCAGAAAGGTCGCCACCATCACCGGCGACGTCAGGCTGACCCAGCCCGACGTCATCCTCACGGGCCAGGTGCTCACCGCCTACATCAGCGAGAAGCGGGTGGTCGTGGAGGGGGCGGTCAGCCTCACCAAGGATGAGGAAAAGGCAGCCGCCGGGGATGCAGGCGGCCAGGTGAGCCAGGGCAGCCAGGGAACCCAGGTCGGCACCACGGAGCAGGTGATCGTCACCTGCGACCGGATGGAGCTTTCGACGCGGACTCGCGGCTTTACGGCCTCCAGCAACGTGGAGATGAAGCGCGGCGACACCTACGCCAGGGCCGAGCGCGCCACGTACACCGAGAAGGACAAGCTGGCGGTGCTGGAGGGCAACGTCTTCGCCAGGGGCAAGAACGAGGAGACCGTGAAGTGCGGGAAGCTGCTTTTCCGCACCGACCGCGACTACATAGAGGCCCTGGACAGGGTCACGTTGGAGTTCGAGGTCGAGGAGGAGAAGGAAGCAAAATAGCGGGCCGCTGGCAACGGCCGCCGCTGCCTGCCTCTCCTGTCAATGCCTGCCATGCGCGGCAACACTTCAGCCAGCCGCTCTAGCAGGCATTATGGTATAATCGGTTGAGGTCGGCCGGGCCTCGCCCGGCGACCAATGTGGGAGGCGGGCCGATGCTTGCGATGGTGAGAGAGGGCTTCGCCAGGGACATCCTCGTTGCCCTCACCGTAACCGCGCTCCTCGGCGTCGCCATATCCGGCGGCGTCGCCCGCGCGGTCGATACATACCTCGGCAGACAGGTCACCGGCGTGCTGGGCGACCTCGGCGAGTACGACCTCATCCTGCACGTGAGAGAGGACGCACGCCAGGCCGCGCGTTCCGAGATCGCGAAGATACTGTCGTCGTCCTTCAAGGGCTCGCGCTTCAAGGAAGGCCCCGTCGTCATCGGAAAGGCCAACTTCTTCATATCCCTTCCGGCCGGGCTGCGCACCCGGGCCGGTCTCGAGGGCCTCGCCCGCGCGCTGGGCGACGTGCCGGGAGCGAGCGGCGAGACGTTCATCATCGAGCCGCGCCTCAGCGTGTCCGGCATCGAGCCGGGAGCTTTCTATTTCCTGATGGGCCGGGCCGAGGAGCTGCCCGGGGTCAGGTTCTGCTTCCGGGACGGCGGCAGCATAGCCGTGGTCGTCGACTCCGTGTCGGACATCCGCCGCGTCTCAGGCGCCCTCCGGGATCTCCTGGAGCGCTACCGGATCGTCGAGGTCAGGTTCCCCATCGGGCAGGAGCTCGAAGACCCCGTCGCGGCAGGGCAGGCCTTCGCGCAGGATCTCGCATCCTCGGCCGGAGCGGGGCTTTCCCGCGACATAACGCGCCGCGGCGCCGGGTCTGACCTCGCCGACCTCACCGCGACCCTCACCGAGATGAAGCGGTTCCTCGAGCATTACGCCGCGCGCGTCACCATATCCCTCAATACGGACGC
>DKEX01000035.1:61957-64048 GCA_002452295.1 Firmicutes bacterium UBA6811
CGCCTGCGCCTGCGCCTGCGTCTGCGTCTACGTCCACGCCTGTTCCTGCCGAGGCGAAGGCCGGGAAAGAGCCACGGGAAGACGCGTCCGCGTCCGCCGAGGCGGCCACGCGCGACGGCTCCGGGATGGGGGACGGCGTGCTGGTGCAGGTGAAGGAGATCTCCGGCAACAGGGCCTCGGGCATCGTCATCGGGGGCGACACCGACGCCCTCGGCTTCAGGCCCGCTGCCAGCCGGGCTGGGCAGGGAGGCGCACCGGCAGGCGCCGGCGCCATCGCCGGGGCGGGGCCGCGCACCATCGCCGACGACCCGCGCACCTACCGCACGCGGCCTGTGGCCGCGCACCTGGCCGACTCCGACGGCCGGCCGCAAAGGCGCATCGGCACCGCCGTCGTCACGAGCGAGAGCAAGAGGCTGGCTTACATGGTGGATGAAAGCGTGCGCCTGCTGCGCGAGCTCGAGACCTTCCGGGAGGACGCATACCGGGCGTCGCTTTCGGCCATCGACATACTGGGCATGTACGACAAAACCGTCGGCCGCCTCGTGGACGTCCAGAGGGCGCTCGAGAGGGCGTCCGACGCCCTCGGCGCATCGCAAGACGGCAGCCTCGGCTGGCGGGAGGCCGCAGCGGTGGAGAAGGCGCTTCGCGACGCCATGGGCGTCGTGGACACGCTGGAAGCGTCCCTCGGCAAGATGGGGTCATTCGAGTTCCAGGCGAAAGAGATGCTGTCCGTGCTCTCGTCCACGGGCGACGTCTTTCAGGAGCAGGCCGCAGAGGGCGATGGTGAGCTGTCCTCGGCGTTCCGGGACAGGGTCACGGCCCTGCGGGCCGCGCTGGACCTCGCGGGCGTGAAGGCTGTCGAGAGGGCGAGAGCCATCGACGAGTTCGTGCGCCGCGTAAGCCCCGCTGCAACTCGGCTTGCGAAGTGGAAGTCCACCCTCTCCGGCATCACCGGCCGGGTGTCGGGCATAAGGGTTCTTCTCGCCAGCGGCCGCGCCGGGGTCGTCGTGTCCGACATGCTGGGCGCCACCAACTCCGTGCTCTCGCAACTGCAGGAGATGGACGTTGCCGGAATGCAGCAGTCGGTGAGCGAGGTGTCCAGGGACCTCGGCGCCGTGCGCGCCATCGATACCGATGCCATAATCCGGGAACTCGAATATATCAAGGCATCGCTGCCAAATCTAAAGGACGACGAGGTTGGGAGATCGATCCGCCTCATCGACCATTATATAGGAGGGGAGGTCATACCGGGAGACAGCCTCCAGATCCTGGTTGACGGCGGCGTGGACCGCGGCGCGGCCGCGAAGGCGGCGGCGAAGAGGTTCGGACCAGGCGTCCGCGCGTACGTAGGCCCTGCCGGCATCATCGAGCCGGGGGTCAGGAGCGAGGTCTACAGGGTGCTCCGCGAGGCGAGGTCCACGGTGGCGGCGCTGGTCTCGGTGATATTCACCCTCCTCATACTGGCCCTCGACCATGCGGCCATCGTGAGCGCCATCAGGGAGCTGGGGCGCGAGAGGGCTGCGGCCGCCGGGGCGCGGCGCGGCCTCGCGCGGCTCCTTGCGCGGGTCGCTGACGCTGGCTCCATCTACGCCACGGCGATGGGCGCCGCCATCCTGGTGCCCGTGTTCGCAGCGTCGGGCGCAAGGGTGCCGTACCTCGGGATCTGGCACGTGGCGGCCATCGGGGCGATCATGGGCTACCTGGTGTCAGCCGAGAGCGAGAGGATAAGCCCCGCCTCGAGTGACGAGATCACCGCGGGGATCGCCATGGGCCTGAGCCACACCGACGTGATGCGGCAGATCGTCGTACCGTCCTCGAGGCCGGGGATACTCGGCTTCCTCAACCGCAGGAAGGTCATGCTCCGGGGGGTGGCAAGATGAGGGCAGCGCAGGTCGGGCGCACTGCCCCGGTCGCAGCCGCGCGAGAGCCGGTGCTCAGGGTGGAGGGCCTCACCAAGAGATACGGGCACACCCGGGCCCTCGCCGGGGTGGACCTCGAGGTCGCGCCCGGAGAGACGGTCGTCATAACCGGCCCGAGCGGCTGCGGCAAGTCCACCCTCCTTCGGTGCATCGTGCGCCTTGTCCAGCCCGA